>CAZCNN010000001.1:0-2485 GCA_964500505.1 uncultured Bdellovibrionales bacterium
TTGACAAAATATAGGATTATGCGCTAATATAAGATGATTCTAAAGGAGAGGGAAAAGGAGCATTCTAAGCCAATATATTAGCGCAACTCATTATGGCCACTTCCAAAAAAGCAACCCCTATCAAGGATGCTTCACAGGGTGAGGAAATCTTTGCTACTACACTCCAGATTCTTCTGGAGCGTCTGCCACTCCGTTCACGGAGCATCGTAGAGGCTCGTTTTGGTATTGGGACTGATATGCCGAAGACGCTCGAAGAGATCGGTAAGTCATATCAGATCACTCGTGAGCGTGTGCGTCAAGTCATCGGCAGTGCTCTTGGGTATCTCTCGGAAGAAAAGGCGCATCCTTCCATCGGACAGGTGGTTGATTCTATTGAGCGAGCCCTGGCCGACAATCACGGCATTATGCGCGCCGAAGATTTGCTCGAGAAACTGTCTCTCCGTAGCAACAAGGAGCGCGGAGCACTTTTGGCATTTCTCGAGGCTCTCTCGATTGTCAAGGAAGAAAAAATGACCAAGGAATACGAGAAGCTTTATCGTCTCAAGGACTTTTCTATGGCTCGTCTCAAGAAGGTCAAGGAGTCAGCCAAAGCAATCCTGGAAGAAGTAAAGGATGCTCTAGAAGAGAAGGACCTCTACGCGCGTTTCAAGAAGCTACACCCGGATGTGAGCGAGGAGGAGCTCTTTGATCTCCTCTCGGTCTCTCGAGAAATCAAGCAGAACGTCTTTGGGAAGTGGGGGCTCTCTGGCTGGAGTGATATCAAGCCACGAGGCACTCGTGAAAAGGCCTACCTTGTTTTGAAGACGGCTGCCAAACCGCTTCATTTCCGTGAAATCGCTGAACTGATTGATACCTATGGTCTCCAGAAGAAAAAGCACAGCCACCCTCAGACCGTACACAATGAGCTCATCAAGGACAAACGTTTTGTGCTCGTGGGTCGGGGTATCTACGCGCTCTCAGACTGGGGTTATAAGCGGGGGACCGTCAAGGAGGTCATCACTGAAATCTTGAAATTGGCCGAAAAGCCTCTCACTCGTGAAGAAGTGCTCGACCGGGTACTCGAAATCCGCCAGGTCAAAAAGTCGACTGTTATCATCAACTTGAATACTTTCTTTGCACGCATCGGCAAGAACGCTTATACTGTAAAGTAGAGACGTCGTTTATTTTGCAGGGGTCAACGTACCCCATTTGCCATGAGTATTCTTTTTTCCAATTTGAGTGACATGTTCTCCATGATGGGGACCATGTTTTCTATTGTCTTTTCAGTGTGGTTCATACTTTTTCCACCGCTTCTTTTCTTTATATTCAAAATTCTTTGGATGCTCCATGCCAATGGGCATTTTGGGAGCGGTATCAAGTGGGTACTCCTCGAGATTATCCCACCTCGCGACATCGAAGCCAGTCCACTTCCGATGGAGTCCGTTTTTACCAGCTTTTGTGGAACCATCAAAACTCCTACGGCGGCGGAAGAATATGTTAAGGGAGAATTTCCGGCCTCTTTTTCACTTGAGCTCGTGAGTATCGAGGGCCAGGTGCACATGTATGTACGGACGCAGGTCGGGTTTCGTAACTTGGTGGAGGCGCATTTCTATGCCCAGTATCCCAATGTCGAAATAGTAGAGGTGGAAGACTACGTGCACTTGGTCCCAAAGACGATACCCAACAAGGACTGGGATCTCTGGGGCGTCGATTTCAAACTGTTCAAGCCCGACCTTTACCCCATCAAGACGTACAAGAACTTCGAGGAAACTATCACGGGGAAAATGATTGATCCACTTGCTGGTCTTATTGAAACGATGGGTAAGCTCGGTCCGGGCCAACACCTGTGGCTCCAGTACATCGTCACGCCGGTGAGTGAAAAATGGTACAAGACGGGCCAGGAGACCATCGACGAGTTTCTCGGTAAAGAAAAGCCCAAGCAGGTCAGTCTCATCGGGCGTCTGTTTTCTGATATTCTCGATGTATTCATGAATATTGGTCGCGGACTCATGGCCCAAGAAGTGGTTTTTGGTAGTGGAGAGTCAGCCGATAAGAAGGATGATCAGCCGCTCGAGTTTCGTCTCTCACCGGGTCAGAAGGATGTACTCAAGGCACTCGAGTCGAACCTCGGCAAGCAGATGTTTAAGACGCGTATGCGAATGGTCTATATTGGTCGACGCGAGGTTTTTAGTAAAACGACAGGCGTCTCGGCTTTTGTCGGTGGCCTAAAACAGTTTAATGATCAAAATTTGAACAGTATGGTGCCCGATGATAATTCCAAGACCTACGCATCGTATATCTTTGTGGAAGAGCGTACGCGCTATCGTCAGCGCCGACTTCTGCGGCGATATAAGGATCGGGATGGATCACCGGGGAGTACTCAGTTTCTGTTTAGCACCGAGGAGCTCGCGACGATATTTCATATTCCAGACATGGGAGTCCTCGCGCCGTCCCTCACGCGCGTTTCAGCCAAGCGCGGTGGTGCTCCTGCTAATTTGCCTACTCA
>CAZCNN010000001.1:2585-322911 GCA_964500505.1 uncultured Bdellovibrionales bacterium
CCCTCACGCGCGTTTCAGCCAAGCGCGGTGGTGCTCCTGCTAATTTGCCTACTCAGGACCTTGAATAACCGCCTATGGGTGCACAAAACGACGTTACCTTTTTTGCCAAGACCAACTTCCGCAATGCGGAGCGCGTCTTTGGTATCAAGCAAGATGATCGGCGCCGACATATGTACGTCATCGGTAAGACCGGTATGGGGAAGACTAACCTCCTCGAGAATTTGGCTATCCAGGATATCCAGAAGGGGCATGGCATCGCCTTTATTGATCCGCACGGCGATACAGCTGAGAAGCTCATCAAGGCTATTCCCTCGAATCGAATCAATGATGTCATCTACTTTAATCCAGCTGATCAGGACTTTCCTATCGCGTTCAATGTCATGGAAAAGGTCAGTCCAGAGTACCGGCACTTGGTGGCGTCTGGTCTCGTCGGTGTGTTCAAGAAAATCTGGGCAGATTCTTGGGGGCCACGACTCGAATATATCTTGCGCAATGCCATCTTGGGACTCCTCGAGTATCCCGGGAGTACGCTCCTTGGCGTGACGCGTATCCTCGTCGACAAATCCTATCGCGACCGGGTGGTCGAGAAAATTACTGACCCGGTGGTGCGATCGTTTTGGGTAGATGAATTCTCCAAGTGGGACCCTCGCGTCCTCCAGGAAGTGATCTCGCCAATCCAGAACAAGGTCGGACAGTTTCTCTCGAGTGCTCTCATCCGTAATATCGTCGGTCAGACGGTATCATCTTTTGACGTGCGCAAGATCATGGATGAGCGCAAGATTCTCATCATGAACCTGTCCAAAGGACGCCTCGGTGAGGACAACAGTGCGCTCCTCGGTGCCATGATGATCACCAAGATCCAGCTCGCAGCTATGGGTCGTGTCGATATTCCGGAGGAGACACGCGCCGACTTTTATCTCTACGTCGATGAGTTCCAGAACTTTGCGACGGAGTCATTTGCTAACATTCTCTCTGAGGCTCGTAAGTATCACCTGAACCTCATCCTGGCCAATCAGTACGTGACCCAGATCCAAGAGGAAGTGCGTGATGCTATCTTTGGAAACGCCGGGAGCATCATCTCTTTTCGGGTGGGCGCCATGGATGCCGAATTTCTGGAGAAGGAGTACGAACCAGTCTTTATGATGAATGACATCGTCAATCTCCCCAAGTATCACATCTACTTGAAGCTCATGATTGATGGTATTGCGGGGGATGCCTTTAGCGCGACCGTGCTCCCACCGATCAAGATCGAGGGTGATCCCGAGACAGAAGCCAAAATTATCAATAGTTCACGTGAACGCTATACCTCCAAAAAAGAAGATGTCGAAGAAAAGATTCGTCGGTGGAGTGGCATGCTCACGCCCGAGGAGCGTCAGGCCTTGGTCCAGACGGTGACTTCTGCACAAAGTGGAAGTGCCAAACCAGCTCCTGCACCAGTTGCTTCTCGACCTGCTCCTGTCTCACGACCGAGACCAGCACCCGCTACTCCTCGGCCAGCTCCCAAATCACCTGTTCAAACTCGACCTGTGCCGAAATCTGAGCCCAAGCCCGTCGCCTCTCAGCAGGCGCCACCGATGCCTCCCAAGCCAGTCACGGCGCCCGAACCATCAAAGCATGAAGTCGTGTATACTCCGGACGAGGCCACCGCAGTCCTAGAGGCCGTGGTGCCTGAAAAACCTGTCGCGGTAGTGCCGGCATTTACCCCTCCTATGGCTCCCAAGAAAGAACCATTCATGAAAGAGGATGTTCCTGTGGCATCACCAGTGGAGGAACCGGAGGTGAGAGAGGATGATACGGTAGACATCGTTGAGGCAGTCGCACCGGTAGAAAAGCCGATGTATGATGCCGTCTGTGCCACCTGTGAAACCCCAATTCAAGTACCATTCGTACCAGATGGGAGTCGGCCGACCTTTTGCAAAGACTGTCTCAGAGATTATCAGCGAGCGACCGCCAAAGCCAGGAATGAAATCGAACAAAAGCAGGTCCGGGAGACTCCACGTCCGGCACCCGCACCATTACCAGCACCCGCACGACCAGCCGTCAAACGTCCGGCCTATGTCCCCACGGAACAGCCGATGTCTCTCGCTCAGACTCGACACATCGAGCCCAAGAAATTCAAAGCGCTCAAAAAGCGACAACCAGACCTCGGTGGTATCCGAGCTCTCATAGATACGGCCAAAAGAGAGTCATAGCCACTACTCCCTGTTGTCGGCGAGCCTCTTTTTTGTTACCATAGGGAAGTAAATTGTGACTGCGCCCTATGAGTTTTCGTCGGTATCATAAAAAAATTTATGCAGTCTGGGTCGTGGTTTCAGTTTTTGTCGTGGTTTCGATGATTGCCTTTCTTTTTGCGCCCTTTTTCATGTATTAGTTTCTCTATGAAGAGTCGATACTGGCTTCGGGCAGGACTGGTGGGTATTGCGGTCTTAATCGCGTGGGCCGTCTATATCTCTTCGAAGCAACTGACACGTAATGAGCGCATCGAGAGTGAGGTAGAGATGCTGCGGATGGAGGCTGACAAGATTCGTCGTGAAAACGAAACACTCCATGAAAAGATTAGCTATTTCTCCACAGCAGATTTTCAAGAACAAGAGGCCAAGGAGAAGCTCGGGATGAAGAAAGAGCACGAAGAAGTAGTCGTGATCAAGGAACGACCCGAAGAGATAGCGACTGCACCAGGCGTGGAGCGGAAACCGGCGAGAGTAACTGTCGAAACACCGCCGTATCGTCAATGGTTTGAACTTTTTTTTAGTGCACCCTAGGTATGAAAACTCCTTTCCCCAAACTGCGTTGGTCGACCGCTCTCTACGGCGTGCTGGCTTTGGTGACTCTCCTATTGGTAGTGAGCCTCATCATGGTGTATTTCATGCCACGCACATTTCCTCGTCTTGAGTCGCTCATCAATCGGAGTCCGTATCCAGTGGCTATCGTCGGATACCGGGGTGCGATTACCTTTCGGGAGTTGTCATCCAACATGGAGTCCATCCGGCGATTTTATGAGAATCAAGATTTCTCCCAAGTCGGTCTCCGGGTGGATTTTTCGACCGATGAAGGCAAGAAGCGTCTCAAGGTACGAGAAAAAGAAGTCTTAAACAAGATGATTGAGGATGAGTCGATCATGATACTCGCTAAGAAACGGGGTATCTTTGTCAGTCCCGAGACGGCTCGTCAGGGAGTGGCTCGCAAGCTCGAGGAGTATGGCAATAGCCGGGAAGTCGCCGAGAGTCTCAAACGCCTCTATGGCTGGACGCTCAGTGATTTTGAACAGAAAGTAGTCCTCCCGAGCCTCTACGAAGAAAAGCTGTACGAGAGCTTTACCAAAGAAGTCGATATAGCATCAGCCGCCAAGAACAAAATAGAGGAGGCAGCCCTCGCGCTCCGAGAAGGTCGGGATTTTGACGAGACTGTTGAGCAGTACTCAGACGGACAGTCGAAAACCAAGGGTGGAGACCTCGGTTGGTTTGCCATCGAGGATCTCGCACCAGAGCTCCGGAGTGCTGTGGCGACGCAAAAGATAGGCGTCCCCGGGAGTGTCATCGAGAGTAGTCTCGGGTTTCACATCGTTCTGGTAGAGGAACTCCGCGAGGAAAAAGGGGGGCGTCTCTATCGTATCAGTCAGATTTTTGCCCGCAAGAATACTTTTGGGGATTGGCTCTCAGAGCAGATGAAGGGTCTTTCGATTATGGCTCTTGACCCACTCTATCGTTTTGACGCTGAGACGGCTCGAGTAGAATTCCGCGACCCCGCTTGGCAGGAGTTCGAGAAGTCCCTTCTCGAGAAGGCCGCTGGGGATGCATCTTTCTTCTTTTAGTCATCGTATCTTCCACTGGAGCCAATAACATCTAACTTTGACACCTATGGAACAACCCACACCTGCTCCTCTCACAGAGATTTCTCCCGAACCCACTTCGCAGCCACCAGTAACCCCGCGCCTCAGTCGGGGCCAGGTTACGGCACTCTTTGTACTCACCCTGCTTTCGGGCCTCGTCGGGGGACTCGCGGCTCCGTATCTCTCCGCTCAATGGGGGCGCTTTTTTCCGGGGGGAGATAGGGAGTCAAAACCAGCGCTCAGTGCCGAACAGATACGCGTCGTGGCTGAGGACAATGTCGTAGCGGATTTGGTTGAGCAGACTTCGCCCGGAGTCGTTAGTATCGTTATCAGCAAAGATGTACCCAAAGTACGGAGTTTTTTTGGCAACCCATTTGGTTTTCCTTTTGCTGATCCGTTTGGGACTGATGGGAATAGCGCGGGACAGACCCAAAAGCAGCGAGTGGGGAGTGGTTCGGGCTTCTTTGTATCGACCGATGGCCTCATCGTTACCAACAAGCATGTCGTTTCGGATGAACAGGCAGAGTATACGGTTATTTCTGGTGATGGGACCGAGTATCCGGCCAAGGTACTGGCTCGCGATCCGAGTAACGATATCGCTCTCATCAAAATTGAAGGGAACAATTTTCCGGTTCTGCCTCTCGGTGATTCAGATCGGATCCGGGTGGGAGAGACTATCATCGCTATCGGCAATCCACTGGGTGAATTTGAGAACTCGGTCAGTCGCGGGATTATCTCGGGCCTCAAGCGCAGTCTCGAGGCCGGTTCTGGGCGAGGGGATTCGGAGCATCTTTCGGGTATCATCCAGATTGATGCCGCCATCAACCCAGGGAATTCTGGTGGACCACTCCTCAACCTTTCGGGGGAGGTGGTAGGAGTGAACGTTGCTATGGCGCAGGGTGCCGAAAACATAGGCTTTTCACTCCCGATCAATCAGGTCAAGCGTATTGTCGAGCAGGTTCGTACGACGGGCAAGATGAGCTTCCCGTATCTCGGCGTCCGGACGATTACACTGAATGAGGAGCTCAAGAAAAAGACCAGTCTCCCGTTTGATTACGGCGCGCTCGTTCTCCGTGGCGAGACCATGACGGATTTCGCGGTGGTACCAGGGTCACCGGCTGACAAAGCGGGTATCGTCGAAAATGATATCCTCCTTGAGATTAACGGGGAAAGGATTGATGAGGAGCACAGTCTCATCGGCTTTATGGGTCGCTACGCAGTGGGGGATGAGATTACCGTCAAGCTTTGGCACAAGGGTGAGACAAAAGATATCCAGGTTCGACTTGAGGAACGACAATAAGTATGGTATTTCACTTTGCGGTCTTTTTTTGGAGTATTGTCTTCTTTGTCGGCTTGGAATTGGTGGCGCAGAGTCCGACACTCGCGACGTGGAGCTGGTACCTCATGACGATTGTCCCACTCATCGTCGTCTCACTCATAGCCAGTCGGCGGCTGACGGAGCGCTTTACGGATGCCTTTATCCCGGTGCTCCTCTCTATCTCGTCACCGACCCTTCTGTCGCTCATCGATAGTGAGAGAGAGCGTCACGTCTTTGTGGCGCTCTCTTCGGTCATGTACTATTTTGCGCTCCTCGGCAATTATCGCCTCCGTCACGCCCCTAAGGACAAAACGGCTGAGGCCTTTCTCAATGCGGCTGCTATGGCCGCTCTGTTCTTTTACTACGCTGGACTCTACGGGTTCTACCTCAATTTTTCTTTCCCACTCTGGGGCTTGATGGGGCTCTACTTTCTCGGCGCCACCTTTACGAGCTACGAGACCTTTATGACCGTCGATCAGCAGGAGCGTCGGCGTGTCCTCCTCTACAGTGTTCTCCTCGGGCTCATTATGGGGGAGATGGCCTGGGTGATGAGCCTCTGGCCGTTTGGGTATCTCACGACTGGAGCGCTCGGGACCCTCTTTTTCTTTCTCGTGTGGGACATCGCTTTTGACGCTTTTCGTGAAACCCTCTCTCTCAAAAAAGCCACCGTTCGCATCCTTTTCTTTCTGGGTCTTATTCTCCTGCTCTTACTCAGCTCACCTTGGCGGATTTTGGTGTAAAGGAGGGTTGATTTTGCTGGGTCGTCCAGGAGGATTTTATTTAGGAGAAACTTCCCAACCAAACAACCTTTCAAAGTACCATCTGGCCACCCCAGCGTGGTGACCAGATTGCTTTGAAGTCCTTACTCTTTTTCTTCCAGAAAAAACCCTGCCCGTTCAGCCTTCAAGGCTACTTTGAAAGGTGCTTGTTTGGAAGTTTCTAGTGATTCTTGGAAACACTTTTCCTTTTCTTTCCGTCGGATGCCAAACGGTCACCCTCCGAAGGCGGGCAGGCATCCGTGATGAGCGTATCGGTAACGGTCGAGCGTGATTGACACCTCGGTACAAGACAGCTCCCCGTTCGATGAAGCGAGTCAGGGATGTTCGGTGGCATCTGTGGAAATGAAAGGGGAAAGGGTTTTTTGGAGAAACGTGTCCGCGATAGAGAGATGGTGGGGATGTTCCTTGAAGTATCAAAATCTAACAAGAAAGATGGGAATCTTGCCAGAAATGGAAAAATGTGATAGAAGTAAGAAGTCGCTATGGTCAAGAATTTCCTCAAAAAAGCCATTTTGTTGACTCTTTTCGCTCTCTGTATCCTCGTCCTCGGGGGTATCGGCGGAGTGTTTTTTGAGCGTTCACTCTTGCCTCGTCTGGCCGCATCCAACGTTTTCAGTCAGTTTCCCTTTTTTGGCGCGGCCGCTGATCGGGTGACGGTTATCAACAAGACTGAGCAGGTAGTCATCCGTGAGGATGACTCAGTGGAAAAAATCGTTTCCCAGCCAGCCACCGCTGTCGTCAATATCGTGGCCATCCCACTTCTCAAGGATGCCAAGGGGAGTGTCGCGACGCTTGGTGCTGCCGCTGAGACGGTCGTTACTACCACGGGTGTTCTCCTCACGAACGATGGTCTCGCCGTGACGTATAGCGAAGCACCTTTTGATACCATCAAAACCAAGTACTCGATTCTCCTCTATGATGGCTCGATTCACGAAGCCATCTTTGTCGGGCGCGATGCTCTCACCAATCTATCATACTTCCGAGTGTCCGATGCCTCAAATACTCCCGCTATCGCATTCGCCAACTCCGACGATGCGCGAGTTGGTCGCAAGCTTATCGCCATCGGCAATACCTTTGCTGAGTACCAGAACCGGCTTTCGGTCGGACTCTTGGGCAATGTGAACCGGATCTTTAACCTCTCCGGGAAGACCGTCGCATCCTCTGAGAAATGGGAGGGAGTGTTCGAAATGGACCTGGCTCGACCGGAAGTTTTTGTCGGCGGACCAGTCATCGGATTTAATGGTGAGATGGTCGGTATTGTGGGCGCTCTCACGGTCAACAACGCCCTCCAGTCGTTTATCCTTCCGGCGAATGTCGTCAGAGATTCATTGAACCGGGTCATCGCTGGGTCACTCGAGAGTCGTCCGGTTCTCGGTGCATACTACCTCTCGATTACCAAGGCGCTCGCCCTTGGTCAGGGACTCTCTCGTGATCGTGGTGCTCTCATCTATTCTCGCTCTGGGACCACTGGTCTCGCCCTTATCGCTGATTCACCGGCTATGCGCGCTGGCCTCCAGGCAGGGGACATCATCATCTCAGTCAATGGGACCGAAATTAACCTCGACAACCCTCTTTCCGAGCTCGTTGCCCGTTACAACCGAGACGATACGCTCTCTCTCGTCATCCTCCGCGCCGGCGAAGAGCGCACGCTTGAAGTAAAGTTCTAGACTCCTACTAGAAATCCTCTCAAAATCATGGCTCTTCAGAGCCATTTTTTGTTGCCTACTTAGTATTGACTTTTATCATAAAAAGGTGTATAATATAAAGTTGGCTCACAAAGTCGACAGCATCATCCACGAGGGACGGTGTCATAGCTTTCCTTCACAATTTTCGTCAACGCCAATCACGACCAGGAGGTCATCATGGCATCATATCGTGCTCCGGAAATGGAAGGTCTGACCACCGAGCGGACCGAAGCGCAGAAACGCGCCGAGGTCTTCCTCAAGGTCACGGCCCCGCGCGTCATCCTGATCAAGGTGTTGGCAATGGGACCCATCGCTGGTGTCCCGCGTGTCGCTCTGAATAAGGGCGATCCTGACAAGGATGGCAATGAAAAAGACCGGGACGACACCGGCATCGAGATCAAACACATTGCCGAAGCCGAGAGCCTTGGTCTTGATCCGTTCGCCTATCGTGACCGAGCCGACACCGGCCTGTGCCTCTTCCAGAAAGAGCAGAACGTCCGAGTGGACGAGCTGCTCGGGGAGATGTGGCAGATGGGGTACGTCCTCAAGGACTACCACTGGCAAAACCAGAACAAGAAGGGCCCGGTCAATACCTTCGAGTTCATCCTCCCGCTCGATGGCGAGGAGATCGCTCCCGTCAAGTTGTCTGATGCAGCTCGCCGCACGCTGTACATGTTCTGCTTCAATCACTGCACCATCTGGTGCAACCTGAAGAAGGACAGACACGGCGAGTACCGCCTCGACACCATCAACTTGGCCAAGGGTCGTGAGACCGATGAGCCGAGTCGGCAGGTCCAAGTGGTGGGCAATGTCATGACCTACCGGCTGTACTGAAGGCACACGCCCCTCGCAGAGGGGCAAGACGAACGGGCACCACTCCAACAGAGTCGGTGCCCGTTTAAATTTGTATACGAAACTATTCCTTTTCTTCATCAGGTCCCGACTCTGTCTCTAACTTGGAGCGGATGATGGGGGCGAAGTAGGCTAGCGTATCCGCGCTGGAAGATTGCCCGAGGAGACTCTTGGTATCAATGGGTTCAGTTTTGAGTGATTCTGGCGGTTTACCTGCGAGGAGATTGATCAGGTGTGAGAGAAAGGTTGTGGCATACTGGCCCTTGCCGAGCTCAAACGACAGGACTAGTCCCTGGTCGCAGACCCGGATGCCATGGAGAGTTGGGCGGTCACTGGTGGGGAGACTCCGTTCTCGAATCTGCAGGAATGGAAACGGCTTGAGATTTTCGAATGGTGGCGGGTAGATACCATCACGACGTAGCTGTGCTTCATAGGGAGCCCAGCTTTTTTTGTTGAAACCAAGAAAGAGCGGGAGGCGATCAGGGAGTGGTTGGCCAGTGTGGGTAAGCAGGGAGAGAGCTTCGTTGTAGTATCGTGAGGCGAGCGCATAGACCCAGAGCACTATCTGGTCGCTGATTTGAGCGAGGGCACCACTATAGTCATCAGGGTGGGTTTGCAGGTGTCGAATCAGGCGGAGCTCATGACGGAAGATGATTGGAAAGGGTGCAATGAGTGATTCGATAGCGTCCCAGTGACCCCAGAGCTGGGCACATTCGGCGCGCAAATTTTTGAAGTAGGTGAGCTCCCGCGGGGCCTGGTAGGTGAGGGCGCCATGGACAGCCTCTTCATACTCGCCACGGAGGATAGAGAGGCCCCAGGCGTAGTTGTGGAGGCGCGGCGTGCCGAAACGTTGGAGGTAGAAATAGTTCGCAAAGCCATGATCACGGATAGTGGCGAGATTCTCCGCAAAAGCATCTAGGGTATCCTTGCGAAAGAACATCTCATCAGTCCGGATGAGAAGCGTGAAACGATTACCTCGGAGCCCACCGGTCGCGACGACACCATTGCCAGCGGAGACATCTTTGAGGAAAAAGTAGGGTGAAGAAAGGGACTTGAGTTTCTGAGCGGATATTTTACGAAAAGAAAGACGCTGAGCAGTGAGGGCGTCGCGGTCTTTGATGCCAGCATAGCCGATGGCGGAGCGTTCGCACCCGAGCTGAGTCACTATATCGTCGATAGCCTCAATGGTTGAGACGCCACATTTGACCAGGGTAGCGTAGGTAGTGGGGGCGTAGGGGAGTGATGTCTCCTCGGTGAGGAGATTCTCCCGAGTCACGGTGTAGAGTTCTCCCTCGGGACCGACCTCTTCTACGATGAAGTCTCCTGGCCAGAGCTTGAGGTATCCCGTAGCAAACGACTGCTTGCCAGGGATATCGATGCCAAATTCACGGAGGAGAGAGCTATCCTCGACGTAGGTCCGTCGTTCAAAGAGCTCGGGGTGAGCCAGTGCTTCCTTGGCGAGTATCTCGTGCTCCTGGTTTTTGTTTTCCTGCCGGTCTGTTGATGGCATGTACGTAGTGATATATTTGAATACTAGCAAAATTCTTCTTTTTTGACACGCATTTTATGATGCAGGCCATTCTTTGACCAAAAGGGGATTTTCGGCTATGCTGAAAGAAATTTAGGCTTATACTATGAAACAATCACACCTGTTTACCAAGACGAAAAAGGAAGCGCCGAAGGATGAGGTGAGCCGGAATGCGGAGCTTCTTATCCGCGCTGGCTTTATCCACAAAGAAATGGCGGGCGTGTATTCGTTTCTTCCTTTGGGACTCCGGACGCTCAATAAAGTGATGCAGGTAATTCGCGAGGAAATGGATGCAATTGGGGGACAAGAAGTTTCTCTGACAGCTTTGCAGGAGAAGTCCTTGTGGGAAAAGACGGATCGTTGGGATGATGAGAAAGTGGATGTTTGGTTCAAGACTGCTTTGAAGAACGGGACGGAAGTCGGTCTCGGGTGGTCTCATGAAGAGCCAATCACGCGGCTCATGCAGCAGCAAATTTCTTCATATCGCGATTTTCCGGTACTGGCGTATCAGTTCCAGACCAAGTTTCGCAACGAGACGCGGGCTAAGAGTGGTATCATGCGGACGCGTGAATTTATCATGAAGGATCTGTATTCGTTCGCCCGGACGCAAGCCGAACATGAGGAGGTGTACTCGTCCGTACGAGAAGCATACGTACGGGTGTTTGCCCGTGTTGGGTTGGGTCAGGTGACGTATCCAGCGTTTGCATCAGGTGGCGCGTTCAGTAAGTATTCTGAAGAATTTCAGACCGTGAGCGATGCCGGTGAAGACGTGATCTATGTCGATGAAGCAAGTGGTCAGGCATTGAACAAAGAAGTACTGAATGATGAGGTGATGGCTGATCTGGGATTACAAAAAGAGAATCTGGTGGCGAAGAAATCTATAGAAGTAGGGAATATTTTTAATCTGGGTACGAGGTTTTCAGATCCACTCGGTTTGACTTACAAAGATGAGGAAGGAAAGGCTGTGCCAGTAGTGATGGGCTGTTACGGCATTGGTCCGGCGCGCGTCATGGGCACCATCGCCGAGGTGCTTTCTGATGAGGCAGGACTCGTCTGGCCGGAGAGTGTGGCGCCATTTCGGGTGCACCTCCTCTCGCTCGGGGCCGATGAGAAAGCGAATGAGATCTATGGGGCTCTGACAGGGGCTGGTATCGAGGTCCTCTACGATGACCGAGATACTCCCGCAGGGGCCAAGTTCGCCGAGAGTGATCTCCTCGGACTCCCGTATCGTATCGTGATTGGCAAACGTTCACTTGAAAGTGGTAAGGCCGAAGTCAAGAAGCGCACTGACAAAGAAGCAACCGAAGTGGCGTTCGAAGAACTGGTCGCATTTTTCAAACCATAGACTATGCCCAAAGCCTACCCCAAGAAAGAACGCATCATTGTCTCACTCGGTGGATCACTCCTTGTCCCAGAGAGTATCGATGCCGAGTTTGTGGCCAACTTCAAAAAGTTTATCGTCTCTCACATCAAAAAGGGCTACCACTTTATCTTGGTGACGGGTGGTGGCAAGACCGCTCGCCGGTATATTGAGGCCGCTGGTCAGATCACCAAAATCACCGACGAGGACCGGGACTGGCTCGGTATCCATGCCACTCGGATGAACGCACATCTCGTGCGTACCATCTTTCGGGAGTATGCTCATCCTCGGATCAACACCAACCCGCATGACCTGGAGGACTTTTATTCGGCACCAGAGCCAATCCTCGTCGCCGCCGGCTGGCGACCCGGGTTCTCGACTGACTTCGACGCGGTCGTGATTGGCAAGTACCTCGATGTCAAGAAAATCATCAACCTCTCGAACGTCGAGCGGGTATACGACAAGGATCCGCGTGTTCACGCTGACGCCACGCCGTATGATGCTATTACCTGGAAAGACTTTCGCAAAATTGTCGGCAAGAAGTGGAATCCTGGGATGAATGTACCGTTTGATCCGATCGCATCAGCTATGGCCGAGAAAGAGGGGATGGAAGTGGCGATCATGAACGGTGGCGACCTCACCAATGTGACCAACTATATAGCTGGGAAGAAATTTGTCGGCACCCTCATCAAAGACTGACGAGTATTTCTCGTCATCCCGTACAAGATACGGGATCTAGAATGCCTGTAATGATACTATGCAAACAGTGAAAAAAGTGCTCCTCGCCAGTCCTCGGGGATTTTGTGCAGGAGTGGCGCGTGCAGTGAAGGCGGTAGAGGACACACTCGAGATCTTTGGGGCTCCGGTCTACGTGAAGCATGAGATTGTGCATAATAAATACGTGGTAGAGTCACTCGAAAAAAAGGGTGCTATCACTATCGACTCGCTCAGTGAGGCGCCCGAGGGAGCGGTCGTCGTCTTCTCGGCTCATGGCTCGCCCAAGAGTCACTATGACGAGGCACGTGCTCGTAAACAAAACCTAATCGATGCCACTTGTCCCTTGGTCACCAAGGTGCATCTCGAAGTCACGCGGTTTCTCCGCGATGGGTATACTATCGTCTATATCGGACACAAGGGCCATATCGAAGGCGTCGGTGTACTCGGTGAAGCGCCCGAGGTGCATATCCCACTCATCGAGACGGTAGCGGATGTAGAACGGCTCGATATCGGACAACCAGAGAAGATGGTCTATCTCACTCAGACGACGCTCTCAATCGATGATACTCGTGAAGTGATCTCGGCGCTACAGACCAAGTATCCTCAGATCATCGCGCCACCGCTTGAAGATATCTGTTACGCGACAACTAACCGCCAAGAAGCGGTGAAGGTGCTCGCCAAAGAGTGTGACCTCGTCCTCATCGTCGGCTCTCGGTCTTCGTCCAATTCGACTCGGCTCATGGAAACTGCCAATGCCTGCGGTACTATCGCCTATCTCGTCGATGATGTACATGATCTCGATCCGCGCTGGTTCCAGGGGGTCGAGGTGGTTGGGATGAGTGCGGGTGCCAGTGCCCCGGAGCATCTCGTCCAGGCTATCGTCTCGCATATCACCGCTCTGGGAGCCATCGTTGAGGACCTGGTCGTCAAACCAGAAACGATGAAATTTGCCGAGCCACTCGAGCTCATGAAAATCCGAGCCATGGCGAAGCATGTTTAACATGATTCTATGCGTGTAGCAGTTCAGGCATCAGACTTGGACCATCGTCGCATCGATGGGACGCGAGTGTACCTCCGGGAGCTCCTGAAGCGTTTCGGTGAGCTCTCACCAGAGACGGACTTTACTCTCTATCACAAGGGTGAATTCAACCCGGTTCTGGCCCCACCTGAAGCACCTAATTATACCCCACTGTCCCTACCATTTCCCTATGCTTGGATGCAGACTCGGTTTGCGCTTGAGCTCGCCCTCAATCGTCCGGACAAACTCTTTCTCCCGATTCAAGCCGCTCCGATTCTCATGCCAGGGTCCGTGGAAGTGACGGCCACGATTCATGACCTTGCCTTCAAGCGCTTTCCGGAGACGTTCCCAAAGCGAGATTTGTGGAAGCTCAACTTTATGCTCGAGACGGCTGTGAAGCGGGCCGACAAGCTGATAGCCGTGTCAGAGTCGACCAAACATGATCTCCTTGAATTCTTTCCGTCACTTCCCGAGTCACGAGTGCGGGTTATTCATCATGGCTTCGATGCCGAGTTTTTTGGCGCGCGTGTTGGAGATGAGGTGCTGACACCCATACTAAAAAGCTATAACCTAAAAGCTAAAAGCTACGTATTGTACGTCGGCGCTCTCCAGCCACGGAAGAACCTGGTCCGGCTCATTGAGGCTTTTGGCGTGATGAAGAAGTCGGTACCGGAGGCGAAGCTCGTCCTCGCAGGGGAGGAGGCCTGGCTCGCTGAAACCATCGTCTCCGTCTGGGAACAGAGTCCGTACCGTGACGACATCGTCCTCCCGGGACGGGTATCGTTTGAGACACTGCGCGCACTCTATCAGAAGGCGCGGATGTTCGCATTTCCGTCGCTTTACGAGGGTTTTGGGCTCCCGATACTCGAAGCCTTCGCTTCGGGTATTCCGGTCCTTACGGCCGAGAATTCGAGCTTGAGTGAGGTAGCGGGGGACGGCGCGCTTTACTGCCAGGCTACTGATACGGCCGGTATGGCAACTAAATTGGTACAGCTCTGGCAGGATGAGGTATTGAGGCAGGAGCTGGTCGCTCGTGGGACTGCTCGGCTGACAGGGTTTTCCTGGGACCGTTGTGCCCGCGAGACGTTGGATAATATCCTTGACAAAAATACAAATCTGTCCTAGAGTATCAGGACACATTTGGTACCTTTTCGCCGATTATTCGGCATCAACTGGAGTGGATTATGAAGGATGTTCCGGGGCTCTTTCAAGAAGCCCAGGGTCTTGTGGCCGCACTGCGAGGTGTGAGCGAGGCCAAGAAGCTGGTAGATTTGCTGGTCCCCCAGGATCAGTCGGCGACGCTTGACGCACTGAAGAAGTGCTATCGCTACAACCCCCCGCAATTGCATCAGAACAACGATGCGCTGGTGCTTCTGACACGCTACTTGCGTGAGCTTCATGTCATGGTGGACCGTTGCCATCTGCGCCAGGATGTCTCGTCCGTTGGTGAGGCGTTGGCAGCTATGTATCTCGCGGCAACTCTGCCTCGTGATGGTGGACACGCGGTCTGACGAGTATCGCAGTGGACACTGACGTCTGCGGTGAGGTCGAACGACCCGCCGCTTTTTTCTTGCCAGCGTTGTTCAAGAACGACGTGGCTTGCACATCTGATTATTCTGTGTCACAATAGTTCTGCTCAATCAGAGCGTTTTTTATTAAGGAATGGCCTCCCGCACAAATTCCGAAACGAGCTGGAGGAAATGGTAGGTCAGTTGCACGGAAACGCCTACGGCTCCGTGTTGCTACAAGGAAGATTTAATCTAGGAATTAAAGCGGGATGCTCATAAATGTAGCTCTTCGCTTCACTCAGAGACATTTATGGCAAAGGACAACGTTGTTCTCAGATTTGATAAGGTGTCGTTTGAATACGGACACAAGAAACCCATCTTAGATGAGGTCAGTTTTAGTTTGCGCGTGGGTTCCAAGATTACTCTCATGGGTCAGAATGGGGCCGGCAAGAGCTCACTCTTTAAGCTCATTACCCGTGAGGAACAGCCTCAGGCCGGACGGATCTCGATTGACCGGGACGCCGTCGTGGCTATCGGGCGCCAGACCATTCCGCGTGACCAGCTTGATTTGACCGTCGAAGAATACTTTCAGCAGTTTTTTCATGAGAAGCAGTGGAACCTCGCGAAGCACATCGCCGATGTCCTCGAGGTAGTCAACCTCCCCATGCCACCACTCGATAAGAAAATCCGTCAGTTTAGCGGTGGTCAGCAGGCCCGGCTCCTCCTCGCCTCAGCCCTCATCCAGGATCCAGATATCCTCCTCCTCGATGAACCGACGAACAACCTCGACTACGCTGGTATCTCACACCTGACCCAGTTCCTCATTGATTACAAAAAGACGGTCATCGTTATCTCGCACGATGCCGAATTCTTGAACGCCTTTACGGAGGGTGTGTTTTATCTCGATATCTTTACTCACCAGATCGAACAGTATACTGGCAACTACTATGACGTGGTAGAGGAGATCGCCAAGCGTATCGCCAAGGCCCAGAGTGAAAACGTTCGCCTCGAACGCACGATTCAGGAGAAAAAAGATCAGGCCAACGTCTTTGCCAACAAGGGAGGCAAGCTCCGTGCCGTCGCCAAGCGTATGCGTACGCTCGCCGAAGAACTCGAGGAAAACAAAGTTGATGTCCGTCAGGAAGACAAGACGCTCTCGGCTTTTGAAATCCCTACTCATGGTATCGTGGGACCGATTGTGAACATCAAGACTGTGTCGGTACTCGGTGAGTTCGGGCCGAACATCAAGCGCGTGGATATGATCCTCAAGAAAAACACACACCTCGTTGTATCCGGGCCAAATGGTATCGGTAAGTCGACCTTTCTCGAGGAGCTCGCTACTGGCAACACCGAACGGGCCGAGATTACGCCCGGGGTCAAGGTTGGTTACTATCGACAGGATTTTTCGACTTTGGACTTCAACAAGACTGTAGCAGAGACCTTGCTTGATTCACTCCCAGAGAAGAACATCGAGCTCGCCTACAAGGTGGCGACCAAGTTTCTCGTGCCAGCAGAACTGCTCCAGAACAAAGTCGAGAGTCTCTCGGAGGGCCAAAAGGGACTCCTCATGTTTGCTTGTCTCTATGCCGAGAAGCCTGACCTCCTCATCCTTGATGAACCGACCAATCATATCAACTTCCGCCATCTCCCAGTGATCGCCGAGGCCCTCGATAAGTATCAGGGTGCCATGATTCTCGTCTCTCACGTCCCGGACTTTGTCGCTCAGATCCGCATCGATGAGGTGCTTGATCTCGAATCGTTGAGCTAGAGGCGTTTCTTTCTCTGAGATTTCAGAGAAGATTTATTTTTTCATCTGGGGCGCTCTTGCAAGCAACCTTTCAAAGTACCGCTTGCTTGCCCCTGCGAGGCAAGTTTCTCTATTTTTCTTCAAAAAAGAGTTGCCAGAAGAGGTAACCGACAATGAGAAACAAGAGAATGATGACGGGGATACTGAGCGGAGGGAATTTGATGAGGGAGACGACGAGGATGGAGATACCCCAGAGGAGAGCGAGTACAAAGAGGGGATGACGAGGAGCGATCGTGAGAGGAAATGAGAGACCCAGGAATCGACCGAGGGCGGTGATGAGAAGGGTGAGGACCACGAGCACGAGGAGGAATAGCGCGAGACTAAAACGGACTGTGACAAAGGTCGGGAGGAGGGTCTCGACGGTAAAGAGCCCCACGAAATAGAGGTAGCCGATGACGAGGGCCTCGGTCGCGAGCGCATAGAGTACCTGGAGGAGACCGGACTCTTTAGAGTGACGGAGGGTAGAAACAAATTGCTGGTAGAGAAATTGCATAGACGGATATTTAGGCGCCACCAAAGCGAGCGAGGAGGCGCTGTTTGATTTGGGAGAGGAGGGTCAGCATGTTCTCTCGGTTCTGGGCTGTTTCGAATGAGGCCGTGAGGGAATTCATATCGATAGCGGTGCCACTCCCGATAGAGAGTTCAAAATCATTACCATAGAGAGTAGGGAGGGAAATTGGGAGTTCACAGAGAAGTGCTGTACCCCAGACATTGGGCGTGAGCGTGCAGGAGAGAGTGGTTTCACTCGCCGTGGTAGAAACGAGGATTGGGTAGGTAGTATGTGTGAGGAGAAAGTCACGGTATGGGCTAGCGGGCAACGGACGCTTGGTACCCTCTCCGATAATGAAGTAGGTATCATTGTCGATATCTCGGAGAATTGTCCCATCGGGATGCGCGGCACCAAGGAGGATGATGCGACCACGCTCATAGACACCGAGCTCTTCTTCACTCACGCTCACGACATCTTCAAAATGGTAGCCGAGTGCGAGGAATATCTCGGCACTTCCCACCGGGCGTACCTCAGTCTCGCTCACCACGATAAAGACACCGGTAGCGTTGCCGAGGAGCGAGCCGACGCGGAAACCGAGCCACTGCTCTGAGATGGGATAGAGGGAGAGGAGCGATTGATCAGCCGGTACCGCCCGTCCTTCTGGGAGGTGTGAAAGGTAGGCGGCTTGGCTTACAAAAGGATGAAGTACACCATCACGGAGGGCGTAGTAGGTATCGTCGAGTCGGTAGGCGGTCTCGGTAGGGAAGTCAGTGACGGGTGCACCGGTCGGATACAAAAAGCTCTGATACGAGCGCCGAACGGAAAAATCAAGCGTCTCGGGAAAGGCAGATTTCTTTTCGAGGTTGGCCCGGACGGAGAGGAGGGAGAAATCACCCACTACGGTGGTGTCAGCGATCATGCGACTACCGGCTTCGATCTTGCCATTTTCGCGAGGCGTAGCGTCAGGTGCTCGTGGATGGAGGATGGTGTTTTTGCTTGATCCTGGTGAGCGGAAATCAAACTGCTGGGTAATCACTGGAAAGAGGGCCCGGAGCGCCATATATATCGTGACCATGGCAATCAAGAGGTAGAGGAGGCCGCGGAGCGCGAGATACGTATGGCGCCAGGGCTTGGCAATGGGGAGCGGGTAGAGGAAAGACATACTAGTAGAGTTGAAAAAGGGTGTTTTTGGTTTCTATCGTGGTCGCGGTGGGGAGACGGAGTGCATCAGAGAGCGTGAGGTTTTCGAATTGATTGAGGACAAAGTTGATGGATCTGACATAGACGAGGCGCTCACCAAAGACCGCCGCATAGCGAGATTGACTCTCTTCGGGTACGAGGAGGTAGACGCGGGTGAAGCGACTGGTGTCGAGGGCAGCAAGGTCGTAAGGATTGAAGAAGTACACGGTATTTTTGCCGGAAAGAAACTGTCCGGGACCGGAGAGCATAGTGAATCCGTCCCCGGTCGCATGACGATCGACCAAGACGAGGTCCGTATCAGTGAAACCCTCGGTCATAGTTGCCACCTGTTCCCGTAGTCCGCGGGCTTCGGCATAGAACAGCTGGGAACGCCAGGCCGGGAACTCGAGGATGAGGAGGCCGACGATGATAAGCGAGACAAAGATGAGTCTCTTGCCACCAGGTTGTTCTATCGGGAGGGAGCGCCTTCTCGCAAAAAGGAGACCGATAGTGAGAGTGGTCGCGACGAGAAGTGTCGGAAAGAGAGTAAAGAGGTAGCGCCGGAGCATCCAGGGATGATCAAGCGTGATATTAGGAAGAAAGAGGTAGAGAAATGTCGGGAGGGCGAGATAGGCTGGGAGGAGGAGCTCATAGTGCTTGTATCTGACAAAGAGGAGGAGTCCAAAGAGTCCAAAGAGCGCGAGCGCGAGAAAGCCGTAGAGAAAAAAGACAGAACCAATATGGACGGAGCTCATATCGCCCAAGACACGGGAGTTTTCATCGAAGCGACCGAGAAATTTGAGGAGCGCCTTGCCGATCATCTTGTAGTACGGCACATTCAAGAAAAAATCACGGAGGAAGACAAAGAGAAACAAGAGTCCAGGGAGAACTAGGGTCTGCCAGGGAGCGCTACGCCAGAGGGCTCGACCCTGTCGGTGACAGAGGAGTAGGATGAGGGTCAATCCTAAAAAGGCAAATCCTTCGATGCGAGTAAAAGCGAAGAGGGAGCTAGAGAGGAGGATACTCACGTAGGCGAGCCGGGTGCCCTGGCGGAGGAAAAGGGTGAGCGAGTAGGCAAGGAAGACAAAGAGGAAGAGCGCCAGGTTTTCGGAGAGGGTAGACTTGGCGAACCAGTTGGGGAGAAAAGAGAAGAGGGCGAGGAGGAGTCCGGCCCAGGCATAAAACTGGTCGGCGAAGAGTCGAATCAATTGGTAGAGAAAAAAGAATGAGAGAAAGAGGAGGACAGCGTTCCCGATAGCGTACCCAGCGATACCAAAGAGCGAGACGAAGCTCCCGAGCCAAGCGGTATAGGCGAGAGGAAACTGGGTGATGAGTGTGCCCTCCTTGGTGTAGGCAAAGCCAGGGAAGTTGAGAGCTGTCCCTTCACCGTAGATAGCAAAAAATGCCTCGCTTGCTGGAGAGCTAAAGGGGAGGCGGGTTTCGGCGGCCAGGCGATAGGCGGCTTCGGCGATTGAGCCCTGATCACGTCCCGAGAAGAGGGTGGGCTCACTTGAGAGGGCTACCGTGAGAGTCGCAGAGAGGATGACCCCAAGGAGAATAAGGAGTGACCAGTGTGAGCGTTTGGCGAGACGGTAGAGGATAAGGAGAGCGAGACCAAGGGAGAGGACGAAACCGACGGCGATGAGCGGAAAGAGAAACAGACTCCCCAAGGTGAGGGTGAGTGCGAACCAGCCATAGACGACAAAGGTCAATCCAAAAAGGACGAGGAGACCATCGCTTTTCTCAAAATGAGGCAGTTTCATAGTACCTCCAGTATACCGTAAAAGCGCTTCTTGTTCCATCGTAGTATCTCTTCCAAATCTCATGTCTTGAGAAAATGTTCAGATTTCGTGATGAAAATCTTGAAAAGTGAGAAAGGCTATATCCATAACCCGACGAGCTTTGAGAGGTTTTCAGCCGAAATCTGGACGTTTTATAAGACAAGCGCTTGTTTCGGGTTTATTTCGCGTTGAGATTTGGGAGAGATACTGGTTTGCCAAGGGAAACTCGTCGGGCTACAATAGAGGAAATTGCTTATATTCCCAAGATGAATATTCTTGTTGTGGCGCCGACGCCGTTTTTTTCTGATCGGGGGACCCATATCCGTATCCTCGAAGAGGCGCTCGCCCTCGAAAAGCGTGGTCATGTGGTGACGATCGCCACCTACCACATCGGCCAAAACTTGCCAGAGCATCTCGGATCACATATTGATGTCCGCCGTATCAGGCGACTCCTCTTTTGGTACAAGAAATTGGAAGCGGGCCCAGACTGGCAAAAGATCATCCTCGATCTCCTCCTTATCAAAAAGGTGTTCTTCCTGGCTCGGACCAAGCGCCCCGACATCATTCATGCGCATCTCCATGAGGGAGCGCTCATTGCCTGGATCGTGCAAAAGATGCTCTTCTGGCGCGGGATCAAGGTGGTAGCGGATTTCCATGGCAGTCTGACCAAGGAGATGGTGTCGCACAAGTACCTCCATGCTTCTGGTCTCGAGCGCTTATTTCGCTTTGTGGAAGAGTGGATTGATACCCTGGGAGATGCCGCTGTCGCGAGTTCGTGGAATAACGCGGAGGAGATTGCTCGGATTCGCGGAACCACAGTCGAGGTACTCCTCGATGGGACACGTCTCTCGATGTTTGAGGGTCTACCTGAGCGTTCTCAGATTCGAGCGGAGTATGGTGTCCCCGAGTCAGCCGTTGTCGTGACCTACACCGGGGCCTTTATCCGGAACAAAGGCATCAATTTCTTTCTCGAAGCCATGCCACAAGTAGCCAAGGAATGTCCTACCGCTCATTTTGTCCTCGCTGGTTTCCCACTCGACCTCATCGAGCATGACATCCCCGAGGCGCTTCGGACACGTGTGACTATCGTGAGTCCTTCGCCGTACTTTGATCTGCCTCGGATCCTCCGGATGAGTGACATCGGTGTCGACCCCAAAGATGAGGCGACGCGCGAAGCGAGTGGCAAGACGCTTCAGTATATGGGAGCGGGACTACCAGTCGCGTGCTTTGCGACGGGTAACAATCGTGAGTATCTTGGCGAGGGCGGTACGTATGCCGAGACCGTGACGGCGAGCGCCTTGGCCGAGGCTATCCTCGTCCTGGCCAATGACGTGTCACTGTGTGCCAAGAAGGGTGCCATCAACCGTATCCGAGCCGAGGATTTCAGTTGGGAGAAAAGCGCCGAGAAAGTAGAGGGGATGTATCAGTCACTTTTGAGACAATCATCATGAATCTTTGGCGGATCAAATTAGGCAAAGCCTGGAATGTCCTCAAGCGGGACGGACTCTGGCGGGGTGGTATGCGGGTGCTTACGGCCTTTGGTCAGTTGTTTCGGCGCGTCCGGCCAGGTGATATCCTCTTTATCTCGAATGGCGTCGGGGACAGCGCTCGCTATCGGACCGTGCATGTGGCTGAGGAGCTTGAGCAGGCTCACTTTCAGACGGCAGTGACGGTCCAGGACAATCCATTTCTTTCGTCCTATGCCGACCAGTTTTCAGTCTTTGTGTTTCATCGCGTCCTCTACACTGATCAGATTGCATCCTTTGTGGCCAGGCTCAAAGCACTCGGGAAGACCATTGTCTTTGAGACGGACGACCTCGTGTATGACCCCGAGTTTCTCCGGCACATGGATTACTACACCCAGATGAATCCATGGGAGAAGAAACTTTATGAGCATGGTTTGGGAGGGGAGATACTCAGTGATCCGTATGTCGAGGTAGCAACGACGACGACTTCGTTTTTAGCGGACAAACTCCGTGAGCGCGGGAAGCAGGCATTTGTGGTGCGGAACAAACTCTCAAAGCAAGACCTCCTCTGGGCCGCCGATGCTTTGGCGAAGAAAGCTAACAGCTATAAGCTATCAGCCAATCATCCTCTCCGCATTGGGTATCTCTCTGGTACTCCGAGTCACAACAAAGATTTTGCCACGATTACCCAGGCGCTGGTATCAATTCTGGAGCGCTATCCAGCTGTCCGGCTCGTGCTCGCCGGACCACTCGATACCGAGAGTGCCCTCCAGAGATTTGCTGACCGGATTGAACGGGTTCCTTTTGTGCCTCGGGGTGAACTCTTTGGGGTGATCGCGTCCCTTGATATCAACCTCGCCCCACTTGAAATGGGCAATCCATTTTGTGAATCCAAGTCGGAGCTCAAGTGGTTTGAAGCGGGTATTGTTGGCGTACCCACTGTGGCTACTGCCACCCAGACGTTTCGTGAGGCGATCACTGATGGTGTGGACGGGTATGTCGCGTCGACCGAGAGTGAATGGCAGGAGAAATTGGCTCGACTCATCACTGATTCTGAGGCGCGACAGGCGATGGGCGCCCAGGCTCGACAAATCGTCCTTGCGCGTTATACTACTATTGGAGCAGGAAATACTGAGTACTATGATTACCTCAGGTCGAAAGTGGGTACTAAATTATGAATTTTGAATTTCCAATTTTGATTGAAATTTTTATTTCAAATGAATGAGTGGAAATGAAAAGGTTTTCGATCTTGAGGATAGGACGGCTTTGTTCGGTGAAAACGTTATTAGGTTTTCCAAAACACTGAGACAGGACACTATAACAAAGCCACTTATTTCACAAATTGTTCGTTCTGCGACCAGTGTTGGAGCGAATTACATGGAAGCGAATGGCGCTAGTTCAAAAAAGGATTTCAAAAATAAGATTCATATTTGCAAAAAAGAAGTACAGGAAACGAAACACTGGTTGAGGATGATTTCTGTTGCTTCTACTGAGCATGCCGATGAGGCACGAAAGTTATGGAAAGAAGCACAGGAACTGACACTGATCTTTGGTAAAATCATCTCTACCTTGAAGATTGAATAATTCAGTATTGATTCGAAATTCAAAATTACTCATTCATAATTAAATTCACAGCTATGAAAGTTCTGATAACAGGGGGTGCAGGATTTATAGGCTCAGCAACCGCGCGAGCACTGATGGAGCGAGGCGATACGCCCATACTCATCGATAACTTCAACGATTACTATGATCCTCGGATAAAGGAGGACCGCATCAAGAAGTTTCTCAAAGCGTACAAGGGGAGCTTTAAGTTGTATCGAGGCGATATCCGCGATGCGAAATTTCTCGAAAAAGTATTCAAGAAAGAGAAGCCAGAAAAGGTAGTCCATCTCGCGGCTATGGCTGGAGTAAGGAACAGTCTCAAGAATCCAGCTCTCTATGTCGATGTGAACGTCATGGGGACGACACTTCTCCTCGATCTCTCGGTCAAGTACGGAATCAAGAATTTCCTCTACGCTTCTTCCTCGTCAGTCTACGGCAACAACAAGAAACTGCCGTTTTCGGAAACTGATCCGGTAGATACCCCCATTTCGCCGTATGCCGCTACCAAGAAGGCGACCGAGCTCCTGGCTCATGTCTACAGTCATATCCACAGTCTCCCGACCATAGGACTCCGGTTCTTCACCGTCTACGGCCCATGGGGACGACCAGATATGGCGCTCTTTGATTTTACTCGGGCGAT
This sequence comes from uncultured Bdellovibrionales bacterium, assembly GCA_964500505.1. Classification (GTDB taxonomy): domain Bacteria; phylum Patescibacteriota; class Minisyncoccia; order Moranbacterales; family UBA1568; genus UBA1568. The sequence goes on from CAZCNN010000001.1 coordinate 26,145, forward strand.
CTTTGCCGATGAAACTATCAAGGTCTACAATCGTGGCAACATGACCCGGAACTTCACCTATATCGATGACATCGTCTCGGGTATCCTCACCTGTCTCGACGCTGACTTACCATGTGCCCTTATGAATATCGGGGGAGACAAAGAAGAGAAGCTCACCCGGTTTATCGAGGTGATTGAAAAGAATGTGGGGAAGACCGCCAAGAAAAAACTGATGCCCATGCAACCAGGCGATGTCCCATCGACCGTGGCCGATATCAAGCGCCTACGCAAATTGGGCTGGAAGCCGACCACTCGTATCGATCAAGGGATCAAGAACTTTGTCGATTGGTACCGGGAGTACTTCGGGGTGTAGTCACGAGCAGAGTAAAAAAGAAAAAGAGGCGGCCGGTATCCGGTCGCCTTTTGCTATGAGGCTGAACCCTTCTCGGCACGGCGCTCAGCAATTGTCCTGATGATGCGACAGGAGAGTCTCGGGATAGCGAAGAATCCGTCGAGTCTCGTATCACGCCAACTACGTCCGACGTCAAACGCGTTCCAGTACGTTTGCATTAGTTTGTGGCTCTGCATGGCTCGAAGTGCGTCCTGTGTTTTGATTAGAACGCAGTCCGGTCTGTCTCCGAAGATCTGACCGTCCATGAATTTGAGATGTAGCCAGGCAGTCAGTTGCCCATGAGGGTGGTGAAATACACCGTTTACGTGTGCGGGAACCCTGACTACCCGCACCCGAACGTGTTGCGCAGGGGTGTGGGTCATCTAGTCTCCTTGAGTGTGATGCCCTCGGAAGATTCCGGGGGTAGCACCTCAAGGCGACTGATTAGTATCTCACAGATTGGTATTTTTGTAAAGATTGGGCCTGTCAGAAAAGGGGATTTTCGAGTAGAATACAAGTATCTGGTGATAGGTGCACACCATTGACAAAGTGTCAATTTTATGCTAGAATAGACCGTTAACCGTTCCTTTCCAGAACAGATTGGATTATCGCGCGGCCAAGCCCTGAAAGGGGTCTGGAGCGAGGAAAGTCCGGACACTGAGCCACAGCGTATGCCAGTGGCAAGGGTAATGGGTAACCCCCATACGCCGTGAGGCGCGAGGTGCGAGCAGAGACGCCATGCGACGAAAGAAGCATGGGCGCTTTTGAGCAATCGAAGGCGTAGCCACGAGGAGCGAAAGCTCTTTTCGTGGGTGAAACGGCTAAATCCTTACCTCGGTGCAAGGTCGTGCCTAGATCCTCTTGGAGCTCAAGAGGGGACGGGAGAACTGCAAAGATTCGGCTGGTAACAGCCGGACAAGATAAATGGTAATCTCTGCTTTCGGGCAGAACAGAATCCGGCTTATAGATCTGTTTTGGAAAAGAGCGTCTAACAGTGAGAGTCCAACTCCTTAAGACTTTTGGAATGAAACGTTCAGAAATATACTTCAGTACGATACAGGTACCCGTCGACTTTCTTATGATTGTCCTGGCGGGGATTTCAGCGTACTACCTGCGTGGACTCCCGATGTTTGAAGGGTATGTCTCGCGGGTGTTCAATATTTCTTTTGAAGACTATCTCTGGTTCTCTCTCTCCGTGGCACCACTCTTTCTCGTGGTGATTGCTTTTGAGGGTCTCTATACCATGCGGGCGACGCGTAGCTTTGGGAAAGAAGCCTATGGTATCGCACGGGCCATCACCCTCGGCCTCATTATCTTGGTGCTCGCTGTCTTTTTGAACCGTGAGTGGTTCTCGTCACGGTTCGTCATCGTCGTGGGTTGGGCGATTGCCATCGTCTATGTCGTCCTCGCTCGCTATATTATTCAGCGCATCCAGAAATGGTTTCTCGTCAATCGGAACGTCGGCATTCATCGTATCCTCCTCATTGGGTCCAACCAAAAGGTGTACGCCTTGCGGAAGCTCCTCACCAAGAACAAACAGCTCGGCTATCGAGTCGTCGATCAGATCGATACGGCAAGTGTCGTCCAGGTCAAAGAAATCCGGGCCATGAAGGGTGTGGACGAGATTATCGTGGGTGACCCGACGCTTACTGATGATGAGCAGGAGAAACTTTTTGACTACTGTCAGATCAACAACATTACCTACAAGTATTTTCCGACCACGCTCCAGACCCCGCGTTTCTCCATGAAGATTTTTAACGGGGAACCGCTCATCGAATTTCAGCATACCCCGCTCGATGGTTGGGGTCGGGTACTCAAGCGGACCTATGATATCGTGGCGGGATTTTTCCTCACAGTGCTCTTTTCACCGATCATGCTCGTGGTGGCCATCCTCATCAAACTCGAGGATCCAGATGGGCCGATTATCTACAAAAACGAGCGCATTGGCGAGAATGGAGTGAAGTTCTTTGTTTACAAGTTCCGCTATATGCAGTGGAAGTACTGTGTGACCAAGGACAATCCGCACATGGATGAGGCCATCGCCTACGAAAAGAAGTTGATCGAAGAGAAAAACGTAAGGAAGGGTGGTATCCTCTACAAGATCAAAGATGATCCACGCAAGATGCGGGTTGGGGCCTGGATTGAACGGTTTTCGTTCGATGAATTGCCCCAGTTTTTCAATGTCCTCGAGGGGACGATGTCACTCGTCGGACCACGGCCCCATCAGGAGCGAGAGGTCGACCGTTATGCGGAGTATCACCGGCGCCTCCTCACTATCCGTCCTGGTGTGACTGGGATGGCCCAGGTGTCGGGACGCTCTGACCTCGCTTTTGAGGATGAGTACCGGCTCGATGTATTCTACATTGAGAACTGGTCGCTGTGGCTCGATATCATCATCTGTCTCAAGACCGCTGGCGCCCTCCTCAGACGGCGCAAGAACGTGAAATAACGATCGTACACCCAACCGCCCTTCGGGGCGGTTTTTGCTGGTGAAATTCTTGCCGAGTGCTATACTGTGGGTGTAAGTCCGTAAACCAAATTCTATGATACTTCTCCGCTTGATGGTGAGTGCGCTCGCCTTTTTGTCGCTCTCGTATGTTATTCCCGGTATTTCAGTCAAAGGGTTTGGGACGGCCCTCATTCTGGCCCTGCTTTGGGGTATTGTTGGGATTACGATCAAGCCCATTCTCCTCCTTCTCACGCTTCCGTTCAATCTCCTGACACTCGGACTCTTTACTTTTATTATCAATGGTTTTCTCCTCTGGATGCTTGGTGGTCTCATCAAGGGCTTTGAGGTCCATGGTTTTTGGGTCGCTGTCTTGGGCGCCCTCTTCCTCTCGGTGGTCGGCTCGCTCACGCAATGGGCGCTCAATCATAGTGATAAAGACTAACTCGAGATAGTAGGTACTGTGAATTTGATAAAAAGAATTATCCGCGAGCTTCGTAAAAATAGTCTTCCTGATTTTGTACGGAAGACTCTTTTTTATACTCTTGGCAAAGGACGACATCTGTGGGCTTTGGATAAAAATTCTTGGCAGAAGAAAAAAGCAGAGAATTTTTTTGGACACTACACGCTTCCGCAGCGATCTGGAAAGGAGCAGGTCATCGTTTTTATTTTGCCCGGGCTGTGGATTGCTGGGGGCATTGCTGTGATTTTGCAGCATGCCAATCTTCTCAGGAAACGCGGGTATCAAGTGAAGATTGTGACACAAGATCTCAAGACTACAGTAGCGTGGTTTGAGAATCAGCGAGTGGAGATAGTACCCATCAGTGCCATCGAGCCCTTGCTAAAACAGGGTATAGATATACTGATTGCTACTGGGTGGAATTCTGTCCCAACGGTAGATCTATTGCCTGCACGACGCAAGATGTATTTTGTTCAGTTGGATGAAAGACGTTTTTATCAAGATCAAACACTAAAGAGCTTCGTCGGAGAAACCTATCGAGTAGGGTTTGAATTTTTGACCATGGCGCATTTTCTCCAAGCATGGCTTCGGGAGGAATTTGATCAATCGTCTACTTATGTACCCAACGGTTTGGACGTGGCAGTGTTTCATCCTGTAGTGGTACGACAGACAACAACGGATAAAGTACGGGTACTGATTGAGGGTCCAATCAATATACCGTTTAAGGGCGTAGCAGAAGCATACGAGGCAGTTGCTGGTCTTGATTGTGAACTATGGCTGGTCAGCAGTAATGGTGTGCCACCAGCTCATTGGAAATACGATCAATTTTTTGAGAGAACCCCGATTCATGAAATGCCCCAAATCTACTCTTCATGTGATATTTTGCTCAAGATGAGCACGGTTGAGAGCTTTTGTTATCCGCCACTGGAAATGATGGCCTGTGGTGGAGTGCCCGTGATTCTTGAGGTGTCAGGTATCGAAGAGTACGCCAGGCACGAAGAAAACTGTCTCATCGTGCAGAGTCAACAAGAAGCACGACAGGCTGTAGCTCGATTGATTGCTGATCCAGCGCTTCGTGCTCGGTTACGGCGAGGTGGATTGGAGACAGCCAAAAAGTGGAGCTGGGAGCGTTCTGTCGATGCTCTAGAAGAAGTGATACTCAGGGCTGATTCTCAGTAGGTTTATTTGTGAACACGAGGTAGTAGGCGAGAGTGGTACTGCCAATGATAAGGATTGTAAAGAGCGTAATGATAGACCAACCTCTGAGAATGACTGGTTTGTATTGTGAAAGACGATCAACGAGGCGAGAGAGGTCGCCCGAGAGTGATCCACTGGTATAGGCAGGGCGCAGGAATAAAGTTTGACCCGGATAGACTTTGTTCTTGCTAGTGTCTATCAGAGTACGATCGGCAAAAACGGGGTCAGGCACATCAGTAGCGGAGAGGTAGGGTTTTTCACCCTTGCGATTTTCGTCGGAAAAATAAGTAGCAGAAAAGCAGTATTTTTTATTTGTAGATTCGACTATAGCCGGAAAGGAAAATACCGTGTATGCCCCTTGCATAGGTGGCTTATGGTCATAAATATCGGACGCAAGTGTATTTTGACAAACTTCATCCAGGAGACGGAATTCAATATGTTCCCCGAACTTGATGTCAGAACGTCCCAGCACGACCCGGATCTGATGGAGGTTTGACTCTTTGGCGGCAAATGTCTGCATGACGGGAGATCCTGGGGAAAGGGTTATTTTTTTTGTTTTCCCTAAGAAATTGTAGCCGGATTCGCCGAGACCGAAACTTGTGAGAAAGGTCAAAAAAATACCAATCATGCCGAGCAAAAAAATACAGAAAAGAATTCCTTTATGGTATTTTTTAATGAGTTCAATATTTTTATTCATACGGCCCTAGAGATAGTATCGAGGGATAATGACGTTTATGATAGCGTGAATCTGGAGGAGTATCATGGCGAGGGTGAGGGCTTTCAGCGCAAAAAGAAAATATCTTTCCTGTCGTAGGAGGAATCCAATACCGGTAGTAATAATGATGAGATGAGCAATGACATTTGGAAGGAAGTAACGACCAGGCTGGCCGATAAGAATTTGGCCAGTGTAGTCAAACACGCGCCAGTCATAGAAACGAATGGCTATTTGGAGAGCAATTATCATACCGAGAAAGAGTACGAGAAACCTCTTTTCGGGAAGATACGTAAATTTTCTCTGAGAACAGAGATACCAAACGGTCCCAATGAAACCAACAATTGTGATGAGGATAATTACTGAAAGTGTCCAGTCTGGTATTGCATTATCGAGCCAGCCGAAGTGCCCCCAATAAGACCGTGCGGTATCTCGCAGTTCGCCCGAACTGAGTGTCTTATCTAAGTATTTCCCTATGGATTCAATGGTAGAGCTGAATTTTGATTGCGCTGTGAAGTTAGTAATATTCACAAAATAGCTTTTTGGAATAATCAGAAATGTAGTGCTAGCAAGGAAGATGCTTGCGCCTGCGAGAAGTGTAAGAAATTTTTTGAGAGGTAGATTGAGTGCTCTATAAGAAGTCCATGCCAAGAGAGGATAGAGCATTGCGACGAGTACGATGCCTGGACCCTTGGAAAAGAGACCAAGTATAGCGGCTGAGATGAGCAGAAGGGCGTGGCTCCACGTTAGTCCATCTCGCAGTAAGGAAACGCCAGCGAATAGAAAAAGCGAAAATGCAAAAACGAGCGCAATGTCGATATTGACCTGGGCTGCAGTAATCGAAAACATCGGTTGAAAAGTAAGGACCATCGTAAGAAGTAGGGAGGCATTTTCCGATAGCCCAATTTTTTTAGCAGTTAGGTAGGCAAAGATAGTGACGCCGATACCGAAAAGAACTGCAAGAAAACGCATGGAGAAGATTCGTACAAATATATTTTCATCTGAAAGTAGGCGCTCTAACCAAGAAGAAAAAAGGTAGTAGATAGATTTGGTCCCAGAAGCATTGTCGGGGTAGGTATCTATGTATCGTTGCCAGTTGTTTGTGAGGATTTCGTTTTCTATATTCAGAGTAGAAAAGTTTTGGATATTCTGCTTCTCTGACTTTATTTCATCAAATTGTACAGCCTGAGCCGACCGAATAACCTCTTCGGAAAATCCATAGGTGGCTATATCAGCGCTGGAAAGCCTTCTACTCTCTAGTTTTCTTATTGGCCAGGTTTTGAGAGTCGGCTCAGCAAGAAACTGAGCGGTGCCGTAGTGTATCTGCTCATCTGGATTCTGAAATGCTGGTACGAGAAAGCTGAGAATAGCCCCTTTTACCAAAAAAAAGCAAAGGAGAGCAAAAAGAATGATTTTTTGGGTCGAAATTTTGCTGGAACGCATATTTAGAGTATACTATAAAGGCTATAAAAAGCCATTTCTAAGGGAATATCATGAACGTTCTTGTTGGCGGTACCGGTTTTATCGGGACAGCCTTGGCGGAAAAACTAGTACAACAAGGAGAGGCAGTGATAAGTATCGCTCGAAGTATTCCGGAGCAGAAGGTAGAAGGAGTGCTTTATCGTGCCATTGATATTTTTGCGTACCCAGAGCAACTCATCCCGATATTCGGCCATGGATCAGCTATTTTCTTGTTGACAGGACAGAATAGCGCTACATTTGATGCTGTGCCAGAATTAGAGGGATTCGGGAAAGTTTTGGATGTTGTAGCTGCATCTTCGCCGGAGAAAGTTCTGTTTACTTCAACGTCTTTGGTGTACGGTGAATGCGCTGAGGCAGCAAAAGAAGATCATGATCTTTTGCCGAAAGATGCCTACGCGCAGTTTAAAGTTTCATGTGAACAGATGATTCAAGAAAAACTGGCCGGTATTCCTGTTGCGATAGTGCGATTAGGAAATGTGTATGGATCAGAGAAGAATAAGGGGTTTATCGGTTTGGTATTAAAGAAAATTTCAGAGGGGATAGAAATAAAAGTGAATGGTGATGGACAGCAAGAGCGCGATTATGTTTTTCTTGATGAAGTGGTGTCCGCAATGCTTGCTGTGAAAGATAAGTTGAAGGAGTCAGATATAATAAATATTACTACTGGGAAAAGCGATACATTGCTTGGAGTGATAGCGCTTCTGTCAGATGTTGTTGGCCGGTCTATCCCATTTTCCGTTACGGGGGTACCAGTCATGGAAACTCAAATAATTCGAGTTGATAATACCAAGTTACGAGAGAAGTACGGATTTGTTCCGCAGATTTATCTTAAAGAGGGGCTTCAAAAAACATGGGAGCGGTATAAGAAAGAATATTAAAATGATATGGCAGAGAATAATATCTTAATTATCGGTGCTGGTAGGGCAGGGCGACTGCTGGCCAAGGATATTGATCAGAATGTTTCCGATGCCCATGTTATTGGTTTTATGGACGATCAGATTTCAAGTAGTACCTCGCTTAAGTACCTAGGAAATATCGATGAACTTTCTAAGATATCGAAGATTTACAAGGTGGATGAGATAATTATTGCTATTCCCTCTGCTGATGGAGCATTGGTACGACGTATTTTGATGAAAAATATCAAGAGTCGTATCCCGATTCGAATCGTGCCTCGCAACCTGCGTGTTATTAGCAAGAGTGATGTGAGGTATTCCGAAGTTAAGCCACTTGATACGGAGGACTTCCTTGGTCGACCGTTTATTGATAAGAATATTGAACGATTGAAGAAGTTTTATCGAGGAAAAGTCGTTTTTATTACTGGTGGAGCTGGTTCAATTGGATCAGAAATTGTCCGCCAGCTTATCGATCTTGAGGTAAAAAAAGTGATTGTCTATGATAACTCTGAATACTTGACCTTTCTTTTAGAGCAGCAGCTGAAGGAGCAAGGAACGCGTAATCGCTGCGAGCTGATTGTTGGCAATATTTTGCACAATAACAAACTGGATGCGCTTTTCTCTAGAATCAAGCCGGATATCGTTTTTCATGCCGCAGCCTATAAGCATGTGCATCTCATGCAGGATAATATCGATGAAGCAATTTACAACAATGTTATCGGGACAAAACGAGTCATTGATGCTGCCATAGATAATAACGTGAAGCTTTTTACCTTTATCTCAACTGATAAGGTGGTGAATCCAACGAGTATCATGGGTGCCACCAAAAAGCTCTGTGAGTATTATATTCAGTCACTCAAGCCAGCGAAAACGAAATTTAACATCGTTCGTTTTGGGAATGTTATCAATTCCAATGGATCAGCTCTTCCTCTCTTTGAGAGGCAGATAATGCTCCATAAGTATGTGACGGTGACTCATAAAAAGATGCAGCGTTTCTTCATGTCAATTCGTGAAGCATCGTCACTGGTGATCGAGAGTACAGCTGAGGGGAAAGCAAATAGTATCCATATTCTCAACATGGGTGAGCTTATCAATATTTACGAGGTAGCATTGTGTCTTATCCGGTCAAAGAATCTCGTCCCTGATGAGGACGTGGAAGTAAGAATTATGGGGCTTCGAAAGGGAGAAAAAATGATTGAAGAGCTCTATACTGTATCTGAGGGACAGGAGATGATAACGACAAAGTCAGGAAAAATATTCGCTCTCAAAAATCTTGCCGTTTGCCCAGTAGATATTATGAAGATCCTTGTAGAGTTGGAGGAACTAGTGAAGAATGGCAAGGGGAAAGCTATGTTACAAAAGAACATGCGAAATATATTTCCATCCATTAAATGGAAATAGTTTTGAATTTATATAAAGTAAGCTAATTCCAACTAGTTTTCTCGCGTGCTATATTATAGTTATACTAATTAAAAAAATGATATGGTAAAGAAGAGTATCAAGGTAATATTGAGTGAAATAGAGGCTGTTTTTGAACCTCTTGATGAGAGTCAGGTACTGGCATTGCGAGATGAAATTTTGAAAGCAAATAAGATTGTGGTGTGTGGTGCGGGGCGTGTTGGCATGGCGGTACGAGGATTTGGAATGAGGCTAGGACACCTTGGACTGAATGCGTTTACTCTTGGTGACTCGGTTGTGCCAGGAATTAGCAAAGGAGATTTATTCCTTGTTGCCTCAGGATCTGGCGAAACGCAGACTATTTATGACCTTGTTGAAATTGGAAAGAAAAATGGTGCGATGGTTGGGTTAGTAACTGGTAATCCAGAATCGAGAATGGGGAAGCTGGCAGATGTCTTGGTTCGAATTAGTGCGCCTTCAAAAACTAAGGCAGTGGAGGGTCTGGTTTCTATTCAACCCATGACAACTTTGAATGAGCAGAGTCTCGGTATATTTTTCGATGCTCTCGTGTTGGAGCTCATGGAAAAAATGGGAGAGACTCACGATACCATGTGGGCCCGGCATTCTAATTTGGAATAGATACTGTTATGCACGATCATACACAATGTCAGTTGGCAGCATCGATAATTTGCGGAAGCCCGTTGAATCTTGAGGTAGATTTGGCCGCCTTGGAAAAAGGAGGGATTGATTATATTCATTTCGATGTGATGGACGGAGTATTCGTTCCGCGTTTTGGGCTGTTCCCGGAATATTTGAAAGCCATTCGTTCCAAGACGAATCTCCCCATAGAGGTTCATATGATGGTACAGGATCCGGAGCCGTATATTCAAGATTTTGTGAATGCCGGAGCAACGATGTTGACTCCTCATATAGAGCCACTCATGCATGCTCATCGTACGATAATGAAGATTAAAAGTGCGGGGGTACAGGCTGGATTGGCACTCAATCCAGGGACTTCTCTTTCGTCTCTTGATTCTGTCTTGGAAGATTTGGACCTAGTGATGCTGATGGCTATCAATCCTGGTATCGTCGGGCACAAGCTTATCCCGAGGACGCTGGAAAAGATCGCTGAATTGCGAAAAAAAATTGATGAAATTGATAAAAATGTACTGATAGAGATCGATGGCGGCGTGACTCTAGAGAGTGGAATCAGAATGAAACAAGCCGGAGCGAATATGCTTGTCTGTGGTACTGGAACAATTTTTCAACCGCCAGCGAAATTGGATGACAAAATCCGCGAATTCCGATTGACGCTTGAATAATCTCTAGAAATACCGAAATGAAAAAATCTACTGCATACAAAGTTCTGATTACGACGTCTGGTACCGGATCAAGACTTGGGGAGATTACTCAGTATACAAATAAATCTTTGGTGAAAGTTGGTAAAAAACCGGCTATTTCTTATATCATTGAATCGTACCCGAAGAACACAGAATTCGTTGTGACAGTTGGATATTTTGGTGACCAAGTCTGTGATTTTTTGAAGCTTGTTTATCCTGACAGAGTCTTCAAATTTGTTAAGGTGGATAAGTATCAGGGTACTGGGAGTAGCTTGGGTTATTCTATGCTTCAAGCAGCGTCTCATTTGCAGTGTCCATTTATTTATCATGCATGTGATACTATTGTTTCCGGAATAAAAATTCTAACACCCAAGACAAATTGGATAGGAGGATTTCGTGGAGAAGGATCGTCACACTATGCATCTTTCGATGTAGTGAATGGAAGAGTGGAAAAAATGCATGACAAGGGTATGATGGATCCCGATTTTTTGCATATTGGACTAGTGGGAATACGAGAGTATGAATCTTTTTGGCGAACCCTCAAAGATCTCTACAAAAAAAACCAGAATAATAGCTCGTTGAATGATGTCGAAACTATCAGCGCGATGATTGAACAGGGGAAAAACTTTGGAGTAGTAGAATTTGGAACCTGGCATGACATAGGTAACGTGGAGAGTTTGAATAAGGCTCGTACAGAGATCGCGGACTCCTTTCGGATTCTTGATAAGTCAGACGAGTCGATATTCATATTTGATAAGTTTGTGGTGAAGTTTTTTTATGATGAAAAAACTGTCGCACAGCGTGTTGCGAGAGGGAAACTTCTTAAGGGACTTGCACCTGAAATTGAAGGGTCAGCAAAGAATTTTTATCGCTATAAGTACGCAAACGGCAAATTGTATTCGAAAGTTGCTACCCCCATAGATTTTGAAAAGTTTTTGAAGTGGTCAAAAAAGAATCTTTGGAAATCAAATCATGAAGTGTCCGATCAGGAATTCAAGAAAATTTGTTATGATTTTTATTATATCAAAACATCGGAGCGAATCCAGAAATTTTTGACAACACGCAAAGTAAAAGATGTTGAAATGATTATTAATGGTGAGCAAGTTCCTACGATTAAGAAGATGCTCAAGATGATTGATTTTGATTGGTTGTGTAGCGCAGAACAAAGCGGATTTCATGGTGATTTCATTCTGGATAATCTTTTGAAAGCAAAGTCAGGGTATGTACTTTTGGATTGGCGTCAGAACTTTGGAGGACTTCTGAAGTCAGGGGACATGTACTATGATCTTTCAAAGTTAAATCACAATTTAACGGTGAACCACGAAATTGTGAACAATGATTTGTTTACTATTGAGGCAGGAGAAAATGAGGTTACCTGTGATATTTTCCGGAAGGAAAACCTCGTCCAGTGTCAGAAAGCCCTGTTTGAGTTCTTGGATAAGAACGGTTACAATAGTAAGAAGGTAAAGATTTTGACGGCCTTGATTTGGCTCAATATGTCGCCACTTCATCATCACCCATTTGATCGCTTTTTGTTTTATTTTGGGAAATTAAATCTCTGGCGCGCGCTTAACGAGAAATAGGAATTTATGGAAAAAAAAACGATTAAAAACTTCATATTGGATGTTGACGGTGTTTTTACCGACGGGAAATTTTACTATACTGTTGACGGTAAAGTGATGAAAAAATTTGGTCCAGAAGACAATGACGCTCTTACGCTCCTGAAAGATAGACTCCATCTCCATGCTATCTCGGGGGATAAGAATGGGTATGCGATTACCAAAAGGAGGATTGCTGATGATATGCATCTTCCGTTGGATCAGGTAAGTACTTTTGAACGGATAGAATGGATTCGTGAAAGATTTGATCCAGAAGAGACGGTTTATATGGGCGATGGAATATTTGATCCTCTTGTCTTCAAACATGTTGCGTATAGTATTGCTCCAGCGAATGCGTTTTATACAACAAAAGAACAGGCTGATTTTGTAACAAATGCTCGAGGAGGGGAAGGAGCAGTAGCAGAGGCGTGCCTCCATATACTGGAAAAATTCTTTAATGAGCCATTCGATGTGCATGTACTAAATATTAAAAATGGCTCAGGAGCATGGAAAAAGTGAGCAGGAATGAGGAAAGAGTTAAAGAGGTGATGATTGAAGTAATAAGCTATATATGTAAAGAGGTATGGAAACAATAAAAAGATTATTTGAAAAGGCTATCGAAAACCCGTACATGTATAAGCTTTATACTTTCAGGCTGAAAGGACCTCAGAAGGTGAAGCTTTTTTATAAGACGGAGGATCTCAACAAGGAGTACTATGAAAAGATAAAAGATCTCGGCTACAGAGAGCTTGAACATCAGATTGGAAGATTGGTGAATTTCAAGAATATCGTTCGAGACTGCGCTTCTTTGGAGGGAGATTTTGTGGAATTCGGCTGCTGGCGTGGCTTCTCGCTACTTTGGATGGCATATTTCATGGAAAGGAATGCCATCTTCGGAAAAAAGCTGATTGGGCTTGATGGCTTCATTGGGCTTCCCTACTCGGACGGCGGTTTTCGGAAGGGGAAATTTTCGAATACGTCGCGCAAAGAATGTAGGGATAATCTTCTAAAGAGTGATGAGTTATACGACGAGATAAAGAAAAAGGTGTTCGTTGGCAAGTTCTTGTATGAAGAAAAAGAGGCGATTTTGAATTACTTTAAACGATTGAGAGTCGACAAACTATGCTTCATTCACATCGACTGTGATATTTCACAGTCGGCCAAGCAGATATTCGAGATTCTTGTCGAGGGAGACTTGATAGCTGATAAGGCATTCATGCTCTTCGATGACTATGGAATAGAAGAAACTTTACGTGAAGAAATCGAGAAGTATTTTGCCACGCAACGAGACAGGTGGAACATTTCCGTTCATTCAGAGTCAAAATTGACAAAAAATTTCATCTTTGAAAAGAAAAAGTAATTTCATCCGTATAGTAGCCTCACAAAATTTCAAAGATAACTTTAACGAGACTGTATCAACTTATGGATTACATTGTTCGTGATAACAGTGTTTTGACAGGTAAAAAAAACCTTGAACCGCTTTACGTGTTTAGGGACTTTCCTGTCTTTATGGGGTGCACGGACCAAATGGATCAGACTACTGATATCAAAGCGGATATGAGTTTTGCTATCTGCCGAGATACAGGAATTATTCATCTTGATAAACTCTTGCCGCTCGATCTCGTCTATCAAAGCCAGCATAATGACGGCATAGGCAAGATATGGCAAGATCACTACCTTGCATTTTCGAAGTTTTTGGAAACATTTTCTCCTAGGAAAATACTGGAGATCGGTGGTGCAAATGATTTTATTGCAAATGATTTTTTATCAAGAAATAGCGATGCCAGATGGATTGTCGTGGAGCCACACCCTCTTTTCGATGGTAATGAAAAAATTCAGATAATAAAAAAGTGGTTCGATGCCTCATTTTCTTTGGATGAGAAGGTAGATACAGTCGTTCATTCGCATGTGCTGGAGCATACGTATGCACCGGTAGAGTTCATCGAGCATGTCGCTAGGTTTCTAAATAATGGGGAACGCCATATTTTTACCTTTCCGAATATGACCGAGATGCTTTCAAAAAAATACACAAACTGCCTGAATTTCGAACACACGGCTTTCTTAGCAGAGCCCTTTGTTGATACGTTACTTGAGCGCAGCGGATTTCGGATTCTTAAAAAGGAGTATTTTCAGGATCATAGTATTTTTTATGCTACGGAACGTGTTGCCGATTCAGATAGATCAAAAAAAGAATTACCGAATAAGTACGAGGAATATAAGAAACTATTTACAGACTTTATTCAGTATCATGAGGATTTGGTTGCTAGTCTCAATCAGAAAATTCACGATTTCGATGGAGAGGTCTATATATTTGGTGCCCATATTTTTTCGCAGTACCTACTTGAGTTCGGGTTGGATCAGAGTCGAATCAAATGCATACTGGACAATTCACAGCTGAAAAATAAAAAACGTCTCTACGGAACAGGGCTTATTGTGGAAAACCCGGAAGTCATACGAGGTGTCGAAAAAGCCTGTGTTATACTGAAAATCGGTTCTTATAGAGAGGAAGTGATGAAGCAATTGAAAGAGCTGAATGCGAATGTCACAATACTAGAATAGCGAAGTTATTTCCAAATCTTTCATCATGCGACTCGTTTTAGTGAATCCACATACTCAAAATTTCGGGAAAAGCGTATCCGGAGTCCTGCTTAGGAGAAAAGATTTTATGAAGTATGATTATTTCATCGAGTTCTTTATACGGGACAAAAAAAAGGATGTTGCTTTTTTGATAGATGGTACGAGAACTTCATTCAGCGGTGTTGGTCTCGCGGCTATTTTTTCATGGAAGCTTTTTTCATGGTTGGAGCTAGTAATTTGGATGTTAATAAATAAAATAAACCCGTTTGATATTGAGGTATATTTTGATGTTACAGGACTTGATCCAAAGAATGACGTCCTATTCGAGTTTTCCCGATCGATTGTGGACATTGATAGTCAAGAAAAGCTCCAACTCAATAGATTTGAAGGGTTAAAAATTGTTCATTTCACGCACTATTTTAAAGACGTCAAAAAACTTGCTCAATACCTTAAAAAGGCTCAGAATTATATTGTTGTTGCCGAAAATAACCTCACCAAAAATGTTTTTTTTAAGAAATACTTTAGTTTTATAAATAATGTCTATTTATTGCCTTTTGCATATGGAAAACGGTTTGTTGTGGAGAAAGACTTTAATTTGCGGATGAACAAATGTCTCGCTCTCGGATCCATCACACGCGTAAAGAATAAAGAATTCTTGGATCATTTTGGCGATCAAGAAGGTTTACACCCAATGAGAAAATTGATATATTCTGATCCTAAAAAGTATGTAAATGAAATTGATTGTTTGATTCGCGGGTTTAATGACACGATGACTGTTAGGGATCTCCAGTCAGTCGATTCTTTTCTTGCGAGGATGATGAAGAGATTTCTTCCATTTTTTCTATTAGAGAAATTCTTTCCAACACCGCAGATATCGTATTTTAAATTTGATATTGTTGCGAAATTTAATGACTATCGGATGTTTTTATGTTCCGAAGAATCGGTAGGTTTGCCCTCCATAAATGTATTTGAAGGGATGGCAACAGGGTGTGTTTATGTTGGCATTGATGATCCAATGTACATGGCGTTAGGCATGCAGCCAGGAGTACATTATATTGGGTATCAAGAAAATAATATTGACGATCTCCTGCAAAAAATTCAATTTTATCAAAATAACCCTGTTTTACTTCAAGACATAGCTCGAGCAGGCTGTGCTTTTGTTCAAGAAACTTTTTCTAGAAAAACCGTTGCTGATGTTTTTTGGTGCGATCTCATAAAAATCTCACAGAACTTTTCCAAAATCAAGTCGACTGATTTTGTATGTTCATTTGAGAGGAAGTACTGATTGTATGATTGCTGGAAAAAACAGAACTGAACACTTTTTCGACTGGATGAATAAAAAAACCGGTCTAGATTTCCGATATTTTCTTTTAAATGGGAACTGGGTCTCGCTAAGATTTTTAGTCGTGAGTTTAACTGGATTTACGCTATCATTTTTCTTTACAAATTTTGGTTCAAAAGAATTATTGGGGCAATATCAACTTGCACTTTCAATATTGGCAATCGTCTCCTTGGTTTCTTTCCTTGGACTTAATTCATCCGCTATGGAAGGGGTTGTGCAGGGGAGGGACGCCAGTGTGTTTAGGGCAGCGAGACTTATTTTTTGCTTTAGTTTGATAGGTAGTCCTATCTTGATAGCACTTGGACTGTATTATACTTTTATTCTTGAGCAGTCTGTATTCGGTAGTATGTTGATGTTTTCAGCATTTCTTTTTCCTTTTTTTTACGCAACTAGTTCTTGGAATATTTTTTATGAAGGAAAGCAACTATTTAAAGAGTCGGCCTTGAGAATTATTACCTTGAATCTCATACTGACAGGCGCTCTGGTCGTCGCAATATTATTGGATTTAAATGCATTCTGGCTTTTAGGGATTTACCTCGGCGTCAGTATTATTTTACAGGCAAAATTTCTTCTTACCATTTTTCGAGATCTGCGTGATCGTACACATGATTATATTGATACGAAGTTTGGTATAGCTGTCTCATTTCAAAAATTCGTTTCGGGACTTTCAAGTAACTTGCCGCCGTTAGTAATTTCCTTTTTCTTTGGAATAGAAATTCTTGCGATTTATTACATTGCTTATTTTGTAGTAAGTGCTTTCTCGTCATTTCTTAACAATATATTTTCACTATATTTACCTATTCTTTTTAAAAAGGTTGCATTGAACCATCGAAGTATTCTGTTGAATAGCGTCATCACTGGCGTCTTAGGCTGGCTTGCTTTTATTATCTTTTTGAAATTCTTTTTTATTCGAATATATGGAGATGGATATCAGGACAGTTTAAGATTAGCTTACGCAATCTCATTTTTGTTGTTACTTATACCCTTACATACATACCTTGTCGGATTTTTTTCAACAAGAAGAAAAAACAGATTTCTTATTTCTATTTTTATACTAGCAAATTGTATCGGAGTTCTGGAAATCTATTTTATGAACCATCTCGGTTTTTTTTGGAGTATAATAACATACCTTTATACTCTGGAAATTATCACAACGCTCCCTCTCTTGGGATACTATGTATACCAAATAACGAGCACCTCTAAGAGAGTTAGCCCTTAGTCTGCAATGATTCCAAGAAGATAGCTTCTATCTTTTCTGATACAACATCAGGATGAAATTTTTTATTGTAGAGATCGAGAGAATTTTGTGAATATCGGCTTAATAGTTCAGGATTACAAAGAATTTTTTCTATTGATACTATGATAAAATTCTCTATAACAGCGAGATTGCCGGACTCCTGCAGTGTGAAAAGTTTTTTGTAGAAATCTGTGGGGTTATGATATTGTCCGAACATTTGATATGTTTTAGAGTCGTAGTCCTTTAGTGGATTAGGATAGAGAAAGCCATTGAACTCTTCAATCGCCATTTCTCCTGTGGCATATTGATCGGTAACGATGAGGGGCATTCCATATGAGAGGGCCTCAACTAGTACAAGACCAAAGCCTTCTCGATAGGTCGGGAGAAGAAGTATATCATGCGTACTGTACATTTCCGTCATTTGATTCTCGTTGAGTCTTGCATCCTGGAGTACAATACCTTCTATGGATTGAATATGCTGCAGATCTTTCTCACGTAGCATATGGAGAGCAGTGATTATTGTCAGAGTGATATTTGGATGTGACTGTTTGAGTTTTTCATATGCTTTAACCACTTCCATTCCTCCCTTCATATAAAATGTACCCGGAAAAAGTAGCTTTAACGTGCCGTTAAAAGTTTTTGGAGATATATTTTTTGGATTCTCGAGCGGAAGAGGATAAACTACTACGCTTTTGTTCATTAGTATATCCTGTGTTTTTTTTCCATAGTTTACCGAGGAAAAAAAGCTTTTTCTTGAGGCTTCACTTACAAATATAAGTTTTTTGCAATTTGAGCGGGTAGCAAGTATTGTCACGATGCATCGCGCTATGGGATTCTTGGCTATCTTAAGATCATAGTTATAGAGGGCAATTCCAGTCTCTATGTATGTGCAGTAAGGCTTGTTTGTAAGTACAAGACAGCCATATGTAAACAAGATATCCCCCCGTTTTCTTAAGTACGGACGAACATTTGGAATTCCAAAGATGCGACGGAAACGACTTTTCCAGTTTGTTTTTGTCCGCAGGACTTCCTTTTCAAAATTAGGAAGCTTGTGATAACTACCTCCTATCATTGGAGGATTGGCGATATTACAAAACGTGAAACGCTTCAGATGCTTCCCGAAATTTAAAACAAATTTTCGAAGAAAAGGCTGGAAAAGTATCACTTCGAATTTTTGTTGTTCCATAGTAGTATTGTGAGATTAAATAAAGAACTCTTTATATTTACTAATCATCATTTTTGTATCGAAATCGAATTTCGCTATCTGGTATGCTTGGGAGCTTAATTGATTCAATCTTCCTGTTGCCTGAGATATTTTATGTGAAAAATCTGCGTAGCATCTCAGATCAAAGGGATAAAGATTATTGAAAGGATCATGATCAATCATTTTCACATAATACCCAGTTTCACCGTTTTGTAGTAATTCTGAGATGCTTCCACGATTGAAGGCTACGACGGGCAACCCAGCGGCCATCGCCTCTATAACACTGTTGGGACAGGCAGACTGATCGGAAAAAAGGAAGATATCGTATTGATGGAGTATCTGCAAGAGCGCCTCATTCGACTTTTTTCCTCGGAATAGCATATGATCCGGGAGATTTTCAAAGAGATCCTTGAGATTTTCAGTATACGACCCATAGATATCGAGGGTAAACTTCTTAGAATCAAGGAGTTTGACCGATTCAATAATAGGCTCAATCTGATCGCGTCTGCGGAATTTGGCGAAGGTGAGTAGTTTGGTTGGCACACCATCTGAGTGAGAGGTTGCTTTTTTTGGTATTTTTTCTGTATCAACACCGTTATATATGATAGTCGTTTTTGCTGCTCTTGTTTTTCCGAGGAATTTTTCGCAAGAAAGCTTGCTGAACTTGCTCTGATATATCACAACATCGGCGAGATAATTATGTATGATTTGCATTTTAAGATTGTAGAGGGGGTACCATTTTCCGGCTGGGGTAGCGGGGTGGTAGACACCATCAAGGCGCTGGACTATTTTTTTTCTTAAAATTTTTGTGATGATAGGATACCAGAGTGAGCAATCGGCGATAATGAAGAGTGTATCAAAATCAGAGGAGAGAGAGTTTGAGATGCTGATCCCGTTTTCTTGAGCTGCATCGGAAAATTTCTTGGCAAAAGTTGCCGTTCCGCCGATGTCTCTCATTTCAAATGGAAGAAATATTTTCATAGGTTAAAGAATTCTTCTTTTCAGAGTACGTAACCATTCTGGGGCAACAGCGACGAGGAAAGGCTCAATGATGAATCTATACTTGGAAAATGGTTGTTTATAGAGTCCGAGATATCTCAGCTGCGTTTTGACACACTGTAACATCTGTGTACGTTGATTTTTACCGCTCGATGTCAATGTCCCCTCGGTATTGCGGGAGCAAAGGAACTCTGGAAGGTTAGCAAAGGATGTTCTCGGAAGTAGTCGTAGCCAGAGATCATAATCCTGGCCGTAACGTGTAGATTCATCATAACATCCGACATCTTTGATGAGTTGTGTGCGAAAAACGACACAGCTGTGAGCAAAAGGATTGCGTTTGAATATGGTCGTCCGAATGTCGCGGTCGGTCACTGGTGGCATATTTTTCTGCTCGCCTTTTGAGGAGATATTCTTATACCAAGTCCCAACAATGCCGTATTTATGGTATTTTTCGAGGTAGGAAATTTGCTTTGCAAGTTTAGTGATATCCCAAGTATCATCAGCATCTATTCTGGCAGTGTATGACTCCGTAATGAGAGCAAGCCCCTTGTTGAGTGATTTTGTCAGGCCAATATTTTCCTTGTTTTCAAGAATAAGAAACCGCTCATCCCCAAAGAGCGTCTGCCATTTCTTCAGAAGCGTTCGTGTTGCATCTTGGGAGTAATCATTAATGGCAATAATCCGGAAATCTTGAAATGTCTGAGTTCGAAGACTCTCAAATGTTTTATCGAGAGTCTTTTCGGCATTATACAATGATATAAGGACGGCGCATTTCATAACGTGTCGAGTATTCTCTGGAATGAATTGGTTGCTCTATCAAGCGAAAAAGTATCACGGATAGTCTGCTTCGCCATTGTGGATAGTGCCCTCCTTGTTTCTTGATTATGGCGGAGTTCTTGAATTTTTTGTGACAAGACAGCCGATGCTTGTGTTGGTACGAGGATACCACTTACGTTGTGTTCTATCAAATCTCTATTTTCTGGAATGTCTGTAGTAATAACGGGAATTCCTGAGGCCATGGCTTCGAGAAGGGCATTGGACTGACCCTCGAAGAGGGTTGGAAGAACGAAGAGGTCTGAGATTTTGAGAAGTTCCGGTATATCAGTTCGATGGCCAAGAAAAGTGATATTGTCTTGTGAGTCGTAGTTCCGCAGTTGAGATTTCAGGTTGTCACGCTCCACACCGTCACCAACAATGAGTAGATGGACGTTGGGAAGTTTCTTGTGGGTATCTTCAAAAGCTTCGAGGAGATACCGATGGCCTTTATTGATATGGAGATTGGCGACACAGATAATAGTAAAATCATCTGGGGCAATACCAACGGATTTTCTCAATTC
The DNA here is from genome assembly GCA_964500505.1 of uncultured Bdellovibrionales bacterium. Lineage (GTDB taxonomy): Bacteria > Patescibacteriota > Minisyncoccia > Moranbacterales > UBA1568 > UBA1568. Next base: position 46,737 of record CAZCNN010000001.1, read on the forward strand.
CGGATCTGGGGTAATGGAGTCAAAGTATGTGATGTCGATACCATTGGGAATGACAGTAATTTTCTTTGTATCTACACCGAGGTGAGTGACGTAGAAATTTTTGACGGCTTCAGAATTGGCGAGATACCGCTTGACGAGAGGTTTGGTGAGCCATTCCAGGATGCGAGCAATCAGATATTTGGGATGATTGTACGTAGTTCTGAGGAAGGGAATAATGGGAGCGGCTGTTGCATTGTGAAGTGCCAGTCGGCCAATCATGTCGGCATGAAAGAGATAAGTGAGAATAATACCTGGTTGCTCTGTTTGAATAAAGCGTCTGAGTCGAGAGAGGCCCGAGATATCAAGGAAACTAGAGATGTGGAGCGTCTCAATTATGATGCCAGCAGACACAAACTTTGGTGCGAGTTCACCCGGTTCTTTCAGTGTGACGATTTTGTGTTCAAAATCACCCAAAAGTGGCAGTGTCCGAAGAAGCATATTTTCACATCCGCCACTATCGAGTGATTGGATAATGTGAAGTATTTTTTTCTTTTTGGACATAACGAAGCTTAGTATGTACCGATACAAGTAATTCCAGCCTCACGATGTTCGTAAGCACGGATACTTTGCAATTTCGCGACGGCAAACCATTGTTCGATTTCCTCTTTGTAGTAGTAGTTGCTCTTGGGGGTGGCCAGGACGTCGAAGGCGTCATTGAGCTTCATATTGAATGGGAAGTTGGCGTAATAGGCGAAAGGAAGCTTTTTGGCATAATATTTGAGCCCAACCATTTCGAGAAACTTTCCAAAGAGGTTGATGAGATGAACAATGCCACCAGGAATATAGCACAGCTTGAAGAGCAGGGGTTTGGAGAGGTGACGGAAGACGGAGCGGATCGGCTCATAGAAGTAGAGTGCTCGGGCGTTGTTACGACGGTTGTAGACCCAGATAAGCATCTGGCCTCCTCGCTTCAAGACTTTGGGTAGCGCAGTAAAACCGTTTTGTGGCTCAGGGAGATGATGGAGAACACCGATGGAATAGGCGATATCAAAAATATTTTGAAATGGCATGGCATAGATATCTGCCTGAACGATACATACATTGGGAAGGGTATAGGTCATTTGATACGCGACCTCGACACTTTCTCCGAGATCGGAACCGAAAGATACTTTGGTTCCAGAGAGAGCGGCCCATTTGGTGAATCGACCAGACCCGCAGCCGATATCAAGTGTTGTTTGACCGGCGAGACTTTCTTCTTTGAGAAATGGCGCAAGAAAATGAAAAAAGTTATTTTTTTCGTAGGTGTTCTCCTTGTAGATGTACTTCCATTCGTAAGCGAAGCTTTCGGCAGTTTTCTTCTGATGTTTGAGGAAGGCATCGAGATCAGAAATGGCGTCGATAGCTTGCTGCCATTCACTTCGAACATGTTCGGGCATCTCTCCTTTGTACTTTTCGAAAAATGCGTAGCGAGATTGCAGTGTCTGTACCTTGAGTTCTCCTAAAAGAATGCGAGGAATGCTGTTCACGATGGGGTACCAGTTTGTACCGCTTATGAGCAAGCCCGATATGACATGTCCGTCGGCTTCTTTGAATTTGAGAATTTGAAATGGGGCGGCGGTCGTTGGGTCTGAGAGGTACGGGAGATGTGCTTCACGCATAGCTTTGTCTTACGGCTTATCGGAGATTAACAGTTGCTTATCTCAGCCATTTTATCATTCTTTGAAGAATTCTTCAAACCAGAGTTCGAGGGTGAGGAGTGCCCAGATATGAGGAGAAAAGTTGATGTCCGTGGAGGTGTGAGAGTGGAGAATATCCTCTATAGCATCACGTTTGAAAAGGTTCCGCTTCACGAGTTGGCCATCCAAGAGTTTCCCCGCGGCATAGTCTTTGAGTTCGCCCCGAAACCAAGCGTCAATAGGGACGCCAAACCCCATCTTGGGTCGGAACATGACTTCATCAGGGAGGATGCCACGGAGAGCCTCCTTGAGGATGTACTTTTTGTTATTCAGACCTTTGAGCTTGAGAGAGAAAGGGATTTGAGCCGAAAGTTCGAGGAGTTCATGGTCGAGAAATGGAGAGCGTCCTTCGAGAGCTACTGACATAGTAGCAATATCGACTTTTGTCAGTAGATCTTCGGGGAGATAGGTAGCAAAATCAGCGTATACCGCTTGTTCTGTTCGATTGTTTGATCCTGATTCCAGGAAGCGAGAGGCGATGATGTCGTAGGTATCATGACCCGCTATTTTTTTCTTGAACGTATCGGTATAAAGATTGTCTTTCTGCTCATTGGTGAAATAGGCTGTGTAGGAGAGATAGCGACGTCGATAGTCGTCCGAGAGACTCTGTGAAAACCGGTAGAGACGATCAAAAAAAGTATTTTTGATATATCGAGCCAAGAGTCGGGTGGCTGGTATGCCTACGAGGTGGTTGAGCCAGTCGAAGTGATCGAGTACTGTAGAAACCTGAAAGGCTGAATAGCGGGTGTAGCCAGCGAAGTTTTCGTCACCACCATCACCATTGAGAGCCACAGTCACATGATCTCTTGTGAGCTTGGAGACATAATACGTGGGGAGGGCACTTGAGTCAGCAAAGGGCTCTTCATACTGACGAACAAGCATGGGGAGGAGCTCGACAGCATCGGGTTTGACGATGAATTCAGTGTGATTGGTTTTGAATTTTTCTGCGATGATTTTGGCGTACTTGAGCTCATTGTATTTTTCTTCCTCGAAGCCAATAGAGAAGGTTTTAATAGGGGATTTCGAATGTTTGGCCATCAAAGCCACGATGGCGCTCGAATCAATACCTCCAGAAAGAAACGCACCGATTGGAACATCGGAAATCATGCGGAGTCTGACAGATTCGTCGAGTTTATCGAGAATACACTTCTTCCACTCTGATTCAGAAAGGCGGACCTTTTTTGAATAATCGAGTTTCCAATAGCGTTCTTTTTTGACGGACTTGGTCTTGAGGTCGATAGTGAGAGAGTGGGCAGGCTCGAGTTTCTTGATACCTACGAACCCGGTGAGGGGTGCTGGAACGTACTGGAGAGTCAAATAATGATGAATAGCGAGATAATCGGGCTCTTTGTGGTATTCCGGCTGAGTCAGGATAGCCTTGAGCTCTGAGGCGAATAGAAAGACGTTGTCGTCGTGGTAGTACTTGAAAGGCTTTTTCCCGACACGATCACGGGCACAGAAAAGTATTTGCTCTTGTTCGTCATAGATAGCAAAGGCAAACATGCCACGGAGATGATCGAGGCAATGTTCTCGGTATTTGTCGTAGAGTGCTAGGATGACCTCGGTATCGGAGTGCGAATTAAATGTATAGCCCTCCTGCTCGAGCATGGTTCGTTTCTCCTCAAAATTGTAGATTTCACCGTTGAATACAATCTCGTACCGGTCCAAATAACGCATAGGCTGATGACCGAGAGGGGAGAGGTCGATGATAGAGAGGCGCCGGTGACCCAGGCCAACTTTGCTATCAGGCGAGATATAGACTCCGTCGTCATCGGGACCACGGTGTTTGATAGCAACATTCATCGTCTCAATTTCTTGAGGCGAGATACTTTTTTCCGAGAAAGAAATCTTTCCTGCGATACCACACATAGGACAGCTACAAATAGCAATTAACAATCAGAGGAAACAGAGAGTCATCGGTTTTTATTATTCAGGAGCTGAGCAAAAACAGCAAGGTACTGACGAGCAGAGTGGTCCCAGTCGAATTTGCTTTTTACACTTTCGAATGCGTTTTGAGCAAAGGTAGCACGGAGTTCGCGATCTTCAATGAGAAGTTCGAGCTTTTCAGCGATGAGTTTTGGTTGTCTTGGAGGAATGAGAAATCCATCGTTGTTGCCAGAAATAACTTCGGGTGTACCACCGACATCGGTAGCGATGATAGCCTTGTGACAAAGAGCGGATTCGGTCACGGAAGTAGGAAGTCCTTCGGTATAACTCGGATTAACAACGATGTGAGCAGTTTTCAAGATACTGATGGCTTCTTCAAATGGCAGATTACCAAAAAAGACAACCTGATCCGTGAGGTGGTATTCCGCAGTCATTTTTTTGAGTCGTGCTTCCTCAGGACCGCCTCCAATAATGAGCGTCACAACATCTGTTCGTTGCGAGAGAGATAGAGCTGTGATGAGGTCATGTGTGCCTTTGCCATCGATGAGACGTCCGATAAAGGCAATGATTGTCTTGTCGCGATAATGTTCCGCTATTTTCTGGTTAGGTGCACATCTTTCGATAGTTTCGATATTGGCACCACGATAGATAACCGAGACATCGACCCGGTCAGAAAGTTTTTTAACAAATCGTGCTGATGCTTGGGAGTTGGCGACGATACTATCAGCGTGGTGAAGAATGAAACGTCCCACGGTCCAGTCGTAGAGTTTTCCGAGCGTAGTTTTGAATTGTCCATTAAATTGGGCAAAGTCGGAACCATGCTCGATGTGCAGGAAGGGGAGTTCATGCCGGTAGGCATACCAGCAGGCCATAAGTGATGGGAAAAAGAATCTGGTGCGAGAAATCACGATATCCGGTTGTAGAGCAAAGAGAGCATGCCATTGTTGCCAAAAAGCTTTCTTCCAAAACATGGGCATAGGATAGTTGTGGAGTGGCTCAAAAGCCAGATAGCGTACGACGTGTACTCCGTTATGACGGACTTCGTGCCCCAGAGCCTCTATTGGCAGTAGTGGAGTGAAGACAGTAATCACGACACCTTTTGTGGAGAGGTGTCTGTTGAATTCATCGCTATGAGTCTCCAGCCCACCAATATGAGGAGGGTAGAAAGGTGAAAAAATGAGAACTTTCATAGTACTTCCCACAGATAAATATCATTCTCTATATCTGAGTATATCATGCGAAAACGTTCTGGGTATTGATCAAATATGAACGCTTTTTCTTCCGGACGATGGGTTTTCATATAGGGCCTATCGGTATATGGATTTTTGTTGCTTGGTGCAGAAAAGTAGATGTACTGTTTCGGAGGGATGTCTTTGTCTCGATTGAGAATGGCTGTTTCTTCTTCAAGGGACGTGATGACTCGATTGAGTTGATTGGATTCATTTTTGGCAGAGAGAATAAAGCCCTTATCAAACAGCGCTTGCTTGTTAGCTAGATCAGCGAGTGAGTCAGAGATATTCTTTAGCTTTGTTCGGATAGCATTTGAATCGGCAGTGCTTTTGGGCATGTACTTGTCAAGATGCTGTTCCAGCGTATTTTTATCATAATAAAGTTGTGAATCAGAGTTTTCTGCTATTGTAGCTTTCGCAAAAAAAGTCAGGAGACGCTGATTGTCACTGGAGAAGATGACGTGCTTCTTGGGAAGATTTACTCTAATCCATTCGGCAGATGCAAGTTGCGCGGGGGTAATGAGGTATTTCTTGAGGTTGTTAATGTAGAGTGCTCCACCGAGGTTGATGAAGAGAGCGATAAGAAGGCAATGAGGAATGTAACGATACCAGGATGGCGTGGTGGTGCCATAAATGGTCATAAAAAGAAGCGGAATAAAGGCGAGGAGAAAAAGACTGACAAATCCGAGGGCGCGCTCCGGGAGAAGCGCAACGTTGAAGAGTCGCGGAAGAATGTCGCTCATGATAAAGAAGACACAGAGCGAAAGGATAAGAAAGATAACCTCTTGTTTCTTGAGGAGTGCTCGAATAAGAGAGTTTCGGAGTATAAAGGGAAAAAGGAGGAGTATGAGGAGCGCAAGGGGTCCAAAATAGAATGCGTAGTACTGGAGAACACCCATTAGACCTTGCCAGCCGACACTATTACCATCGATGTTTGTGTATTGTGCAGGGAAAAGGAAATTGACTTCGGAATGAGTGATTAAGGTGACAACTTTTATGCTCCAAGATGTTGCGAAAGAAAAAAGAGGGATAAACAGAGAGAGGTTTGAAACAATGAGTGCTCCGATGAGTCCCGTCGTGAATTTACTTTTTTGTGTGAAATTAAGAAGGGCATCTCTTTCTTCTACCAGAAGCGCTATGAGCCAAGCGATGAATGGTATAGCTGACATCTCATGATAAAAGAATCCAATGAGAAGAATGAGTCCAGCGATGTAAAAGTATACTTTTTTATGAGAGAGTAGCGAATGGAGAGCAAAGAATAATGAGATGATGAGGAGGGAGTTGAAGATGGACTGGGGAATGGGGAGGGTAGTGTAGAGAAAAAATGACGCATTGACGAGCGGGATAAGAAAGATAACAAGCTGAGGAATAAATCCTGAGAATCGTCTGGCAATGAGTATGGCGGGGATCAACGGAGCGATGGCAAAAAAGGGAATAAGGTACTTGAAAAATGCATAGAGATCAATGCCGGCCGATTGGTTGAAGAGGTATGTGAGAGAGGAGAAAAGTGGGCGATACGATGCGAGAGCGGAAATCACGCCCTTGGCAAATTGATCTTGAAAAACAGTCACCCAGTAATAGGGATCGAGATCGGGAAGAGGATAGTAGGCAGTGATAATGCCAACGACAGTGGTTGAAATAATAGCAAAGGACAGGAAGAGTGCTTTCCAAAAAGAAAAAATCGGGTCTACTGCAAAGAGTGAGCGAAGGGGCTGGGCAGGTTCCTTATTTTGGTAAAAAAACGCGAAGAGAGCAAAAGAAATGAGTGAATTGATGATGGGGAGTTCTCGAGAAAGTATGTGGAATGTATCGGATTCTATAGTGAGAAGGAGCGGAACTAAAAGAAGTGAAAAAATAAGAGTGAGGCTAAAAAACTCTACGATATCTAAAGACTGTTTGAAGAATTTCGAAAAAAGCGCAACGCTATTGAGTGCGGGAAGGGCAAACATGATGATAAGGAGAAGTGTCGATATGCTCAGTCGAAAAAATCGAGATTCATCCGCAAATGAAAAATCGAAAAGAATGGGTACTAAAAGAGCGAAGAAAAGAATGTTCGCTCGAAAAATCCATGTAGAGAAAGAGGGGTTCATTCGGTAATTTTTCTATCTTGCTGTTTGATATCTGCGAGGGCATCTTTTCGGGTAAGGATAGATATCTGTTGTTCGAGGCGCTCGATGGCGGAGAGAAGTTTGAAGATCATAAGGAAGACCAAAATGAAGCCCGTCAAAATAACAGCGTTCACATTGCCTTGTATACCGATGATGCTGGCGAGAGTGTTGCTGAAATTCGGGAAGAGTACGATGGTGGCCATGCCACCCCAGACGATGATGCGAGTTATGAGTTTGAGGAGAGTTTGGTTGTCTTTGCCTTTGAGGAAGTTACTCGCTCCCTGATAGAGCATGAACCCAGCGAGGATTAGTATAATGACTTGGTAGAGCTGTAAGTGACTCAGATTCATATGCGTGCGATTAAGAAATGAGGTTGAATATTATTTTGTAGATTGTTTTCAGGCCATTCACAAATCCTTGTTTCTGTACCTTTCCCATGGAGTACTCAGTGTAGCGCACTTCGATAGGAACTTCTTTATATTTTAATTTATAAATGTATATTTCTCGAATGACTTCGCTATCGTATTCATACCGGTCGGTTTTGGTATTGATGAGTTCAGAGGCATGTCGAGAGTAGGCGCGAAATCCGGACTGACTATCAGAAACGTAGAGTCCGTAGAAGTACCATGTGAGTGCGTTGCCGATATGATTGGCGATTATCTTGTACCAGGGCATACCCTTGGGATTCTTCAGGCGCGTTCCAAGGACTACATCACAGTGATTCCTCGTAATTGGCTCAATGAGGCGGGCGATATCGTTTGGGTTGTGCTGACCGTCGCTATCCATGGTGACGATGATACCTGCTCCAAGCAGTTTGGCGGCTTCAATGCCAGTTTTAGTAGCGGCGCCTTTGCCCCGGTTGATGGGATGACGGAGCGATATAACTCCATCCATCGTCTGTACTTTTTCGTAGGTATCATCACTGCTGCCGTCATCAACAACAATGATTTTTCGATATCCAACAGCTTGAATTTCCCGGAGGACATCCTGGATAACTTTGGCTTCATTGTAGGCGGGCAGAACGATCCACATAGGCTAGTCTTTGGGAAATTGATACGCACCAGTCCAGTCATACCATTTGATTTTGAGAAGAGAGCCGAGCATATCTATTGAATCACCCAGCATACGAACATTGCTGTTTCGGACATCCTTTCGAATTCTGACCGGTAGGACCGTTACCGTCGATTCAATTTTTTTGGCGAGAAAAAGCAATTCTGCGTCAAAGGCAAAGCGTTTGATGCGTGACTGAGCAAAAAGCTTACAACCGACATCACGACGGAAGAGTTTGAATCCACATTGTGTGTCGGAGTATTCAAAGTTACCTAAGAGGAGCATTTGGAGCACGTAAAATCCACGAGCGAGAAGAGTACGGTACCACGGCGATGCCTCTTCGAAACGAGCACCTGGCACCAAGCGTGACGCTATAGCGATGTCACTGATTTTGATGGCAGACATGAAGTAATCCAGTTCTTCGATTGGAATCGTCAGGTCAGCATCTATGTAAAGTATTGGATCGTAGCGAGAGGCGAGAACGCCTTCTTTGACAGCGGCTCCCTTGCCTTGATTATGTTTGAAAGAGATCAATTTGAGAGGCATCGTCGGATTACTCTTACCAAATGCATGCACCTTGGTAGGTGTGTCATCTGGACTCCCATCTGTTATGATAATGATCTCAAATCGTTCGAAATGATCCGTGAGGTAGGAAGCGACCGAATGGATGCTATCTTCGATGACCGCAGATTCTCTGTAGCAGGGGATAATGACGGATATTTCGGGGTATTTCATAATGAGAAAATCGGTGTTTCAGACGTGTTACAATAAGTATAACAGCAATTTTTAACCTCACAAAGTCCAAGTTTATCGCTATTTGGCAGATAATGGACTTTTTGATACTATATGCGTATGAATGAAAATACTCCTTATCTTTCGGTTGTTGTTCCTCTGTACAACGAGGAAGGGAACGTAACGGAACTGCATCGTAAGATTCGTGAGGCGGTCCAAAAAATTGGTCGGCCCTTTGAAATTATCTTTGTGGATGATGGTTCCAAGGACGGGACGCTCGCAGAGGCCAAGAGACTCTCCCCACTCAAGCTCATTGCGTTCCGCAAAAACTTTGGTCAGACGGCCGCCTTTGATGCGGGCTTCAAGGAGGCCAAAGGTGATATAATCATCACGCTTGATGGCGATCTCCAGAATGACCCAGCGGACATCCCACTCCTTCTCGAAAAAATGGCTGAAGGGTACGACGTTGTTTCCGGATGGCGTCATCAGCGTCAGGATCCATGGAGCAAAAAGATTCCTTCTCGCATCGCGAATGCGCTCCGCAAGGTGCTTATCCAAGACAATATCCATGATTCTGGATGTAGTCTCAAGGCTTACAAGCGAGAGTGTTTCAAAGACGTCGATCTCTTCGGTGAGATGCATCGCTTTATCCCTGCCATTCTCGAGCTTGAGGGGTACAAGGTCGGTGAGGTCAAGGTATCCCATCACCCGCGTATCCACGGTGTGACCAAGTACAACTGGAAGCGTGGTTTCAAGGGCTTTGTTGACATGGTGTCTATCTGGTTTTGGCGCAAGTACTCGCATCGACCGCTCCACCTCTTTGGAGCAACAGGTGTTATCCTCACAGCTCTTGGCGTAGCTATCCTCATCTGGATGCTCGTCGAAAAGCTCTACTTTGGGGCGTCGCTCTCGGAGCGTATTTGGCCACTCATCGGTATCTTCTTTACCTTGGTCGGAGTACAGTTGTTTATTTCCGGGCTCCTTGCTGACATCTCAGTCCGCAACTACTACCAGGTGCGACATCGGATGAACTACAACATAAGACAGATAACAGTTAACAATGAGCAGTCAACGAAGAGCGGAAACGTGGAGTAGATAACAAAGAATAGTAAAGTTCGATGGAGAAGGACATCCTAAAAACGAAGATGGACAAGCTTGCAAAAGGCGTATATATTGTTACGAAGACTTTTCCCAGAGAAGAAATATACGGACTGACTTCACAAATTCAGAGGGCTTCGTTGTCGATAATCTTGAACTATATAGAGGGATTTGCAAGACTTGGCGATAAAGAACTGAAAAACTTTTTGCAAATTTCGTATGGTTCCCTCAAAGAAACACAGTATCTCCTTTTCTTTTGTGCTCGCGAAAAATATATACCAAAGTCGGATTATGAAAAACTCATGAAGCTATCTGATGAAATAGGGGCAATGCTTTGGAAGAGGATTGGAACTGTAAAAGAAAAAATTTCACGAGGCTGATGAGGAGGTGCTGATTGTTAACTGTTAATTGTTGATTGTCTTATGAAAGTCACTTTCTTGGGGACGGGATATGTAGGATTGGTTTCGGGGGCTTGTTTGGCCGAGATTGGTCATGAGGTTATCTGTGCTGATATCGACAAGAAGAAGATTGCCATGCTCAAGAAGGGAATTATTCCTATTTACGAAATTGGCCTCGAAGAAATTGTGGATCGAAATGTCAAAGAGGGTAGACTTACCTTTACTACTGATCTCAAGAAAGCGATCCAAGAGTCCGAAGTAGTCTTTATGGCGGTAGGGACCCCAGAAGACAAGGTGACTGGTCAAGCCGACCTCCAGTATGTGTTTGCCGTGGCGGAGACTTTTGGTAAGCATTTGAATGGCTATAAGCTCTTTGTCGACAAATCAACGGTGCCAGTAGGAACCGCTGAAAGAGTAGAAGAAATCATCAAAAAAGCCTCAAAGGGCAAGTATCCATTTGAGGTCGTTTCTAACCCAGAATTTCTCCGTGAAGGAGCTGCGGTTAAGGATTTTCAGAACCCGGATCGAGTAGTGCTCGGAGTGAAGTCCGACAAGGCACGGAAGATGATGGAACAGATCTACCGCCCGATTGCGAGAAATGGTCGCCCAATTCTCTTCACGGATGTGCGGAGTGCCGAGATTATCAAGTACGCTGCCAACGCTTTTTTGGCCATGAAAATTACGTTTATCAATGAGGTAGCCAACTTCTGTGATGTGGCTGGGGGCAATGTCAAAGAAGTAGCCAAGGGTCTCGGTTATGACAATCGTATCGGAGAGCGCTTCCTCTACGCTGGTATCGGCTATGGTGGATCCTGCTTCCCGAAGGACGTGAAGGCGTTTATTGAGACGGGGCGTGAATACAACTCTCACTTTCATATCATCGAAACCGTGAGTGAAGTGAACCAGTCGCAGCGCATTAAGCCTTTCATAAAATTGAAGGAAGTATTTGGTGACAAACTCAAGGGGAAGACCATCGCGGTCTGGGGATTGGCCTTTAAGCCACGTACTGATGATACTCGAGAGGCACCTGGCATTGAAAATATCAAGCTCTTTCTCGAGGAGGGCTGCAAAGTGAGGGCTTTTGATCCGGTGGCGATGCCGAATACCAAGAAGCAACTACAGCACAAGAACCTGACCTATACCAAAAAAGCTCTCGATGCTCTAAAGGGTGCTGATGTCCTTGTTATTGCGACAGAGTGGGATGAATTCCGCGTCGTGAGCTATGCTGATTTGAAGAAACAGATGAAGGGAACAATTATCTATGACGGTCGCAATGTCCTTGAGCGCTCTGAGGCTGAAGCCCACGGTTTTACCTATTACGGTATCGGGGTGTAAAGTATGAAAATTCTGTTTCTCAACTACGAGTATCCGCCACTTGGCGGTGGGGCGGCCAATGCTACTGCCTGTATCCTCGAGGAGTGGATCACCGACGAGACACTCGAGGTGCATCTCGTGACATCAAGTACGGGGGGCACGCTCGAGACGACTACGCCTGGTGGTAGGGTGCATATTCACCGCCTGCCTATCGGCAAGAATGCCCATAATCTGCATCATCAGTCCATCAAGGACCTCCTCATGTATAGTCTGCGTGGCTATTGGTATGCCCGTCGCCTCATCCGTGACCAGGAGGTACCATTTGATGCAACGCTTGCCTTTTTTGGGGTACCCTGTGGCTTCATGACGCTTCTTCTCCGACTCGAATTTGGTCTGTCATATATCGTGGCGCTCCGAGGATCAGATGTCCCCGGGTATAGTCTCAAGTATAATTGGCTCTATCCACTCATCCGTCCCATCATTCGGGTGATTTGGTCTCGAGCCACGGCGGTTGTCCCAAATAGCGTGGGACTCGCCGAGCTCGCCACGCAAACGGCTCCCAAACAGACATTTACCATTATCGAAAACGGAGTCGATATTAGACGCTTTGTGCCCGACCAGAGTAAGCGTAGCCCCGATAAATTTATCATCACTTCTGGAGCATCGCGCGTGACCGAACGAAAGGGACTCAATTTCCTCATTGAAGCGGTGGCACTCCTCGCACCGAAGTACCCAACACTTCGCCTCAAAGTGATGGGGGATGGGAGTGCGCGACCGGCTCTCGAAGCTCTGGTGAAGGAGCGTGGTCTCGAAGGCAAGGTTGTCTTCTTGGGACGCATCCCTCGCGAAGAGACCTCCGCGTACTATCAAGAAGCCTCACTCTTTGTGCTCCCATCACTGAACGAGGGGATGTCGAACGCTATGCTCGAAGCACTCGCCACAGGCCTCCCAATTATCGCTACGCCGACTGGTGGTACGGCCGAGCTCGTGACTGAGGGCAAGAATGGTACTGTGGTGCCCGAGCAGTCTGTGACGGCGCTCGTCCAGGCTATTGAACCGTTTCTCAGGCATCCTGAGCTCGTGACCGCGTATGGGACAGAAAGTCGCAAGCGGGCCGAAGCCCAAGGCTGGGATATCGTGGCACACCGTTTTAAGCAAGTATTGGAATCGACGACCCGCTCGTAATACGTTATGAATAAAAACCTCCTAACGCTCGGGAAAGTGGTGGTGACGCTCGGACTGGTCTACTGGCTCATTGTGCGGGTGGACTGGGTAGGGGTGCGCCATGAGCTCTCGGAAGTGTCCTACGCGCTACTTTTTCTCTATGTGGTGTTCCAGCTCACGGGGAACATCATCTCGGCCAGGAAGTGGCAAATTATCGCTTCCTATAAGGAGCTCCATTTTAGTCTCAAGGAGGGATTCTTTACCTACCTCACTGGGGCTTTCATCAACAATTTTCTCCCATCGACCATCGGGGGCGATGCCTATCGGGGTCTGTGGCTCGCCAAGCGCTCCGGGGCGCGAGCGGCCGCGCTGTCGACCGTCGTGTTTGATCGGTTTATCGGACTCTGGACCACAGCCCTCTTGGCGCTCGTCTTCAGTTTTGTCCTCTGGTCACATATCGCGACTAGTCTCCCACTCCTTGTCACTCTGGTCGCCCTCGTAGGCTTTTTGGTTGTTGATCTCGTGGTGACCTACCTCTACTGTCAGAGTTGGTTCCAGGGGTATGTGGCGCGGATTCCTTTCTTCAAACTGCGACGCTTTCTTGAGGAGATAATTTTTTATACCCAAAAGCACCTCTGGCTCCGGACCAGTCTGTGGTCGAGTCTCTTTGTGTTCGTGGGGCTGGGGCTATCGAACTATACGCTTTTTCATGCGCTCGGAAGCGAGATCGCGTTTCTGCCATTTTTCTCGGCTATCCTCCTCGTGGCAATCGTGTCCAATATCCCAATTTCGATCAATAACATCGGCATCAAGGAATGGGCCTATGTCACTTTTTTTGGTCTCATCGGAGTCTCTATCGAAACGGCCGTGACGGCAGCCCTCCTCTCCCGATTTATACAGATGTTTCTCTCGTTCATCGCTTTACCACAGTACTTGAGTACCAGGAGGAACGAAGAAGAGTAATATGTGGTACAAAAAAGCAGACCGCCTTGTCTGCTTTCTTTTGCTTTAGTATGTTTCTTTGGGGTCAAAGGGGAAGACTTTCACGTAGTGCGAGGGTCGCTTGTTGATATCTATTTCGTAGACCGGGTTCTCACGGTCATAGTAGCGATCGAAGCGGATGATGCCTGGCTTGTTATTGGCGATGTCGCCTGCCATCATCTTGCCGGTGCGACTCTGGCGCCCGGCGGAAACGACGATATAGTCGAGTCCACGCTCACGGAGGGTGAGGTAACTCTGACTACTGGAGCAGCGTCCAACAAAGAATTTGCAGACCCCGTCCTTATCTGTCCAGATGAGCATGTCCTTGGCACCGGGGAGAGAATTGAGGTAGGTGGCTGCCTCATAGCTTCCGGCACCCATATCTTTGACATCGGTGTGGTAGCGTGCGGCGAGAAATGAAGAGGCGTAGGAGAGTGGGAAAGGCGTGGTGATGAGGGTGAGTGTACCGAGTACCAAGAGGATGAGTGCTGTGCTCACAGGAGTCGGGGCGTTCTTTAGCTTGAAAGAGTGGTGGCCATGGGCGAGGAGGTACTCGATCGTGATGCCGGCGATGATCGCGGCAAGGGGGAAGAGAATAATCTGGTAGCGGACGATAGCAGCGACGTTATTCACCGTGGTGCCGAGGTAGTAGAGGAGGATAAAGATAATGAGGTAAAACGAGGTGCGGAGAGCATCGGATTCGTTCCAGTGTTTGCGGAAGAAGAGGAATGGTATGAGGAAGAGCGCCACGAAGACCATCGGGGTGACACCAAAGATAAAAGGATAGAAGTTGGTGAGAAAGATGCCAATAAAGTCGCTCTGACCGGCAATGGTTTTGGGGGAAGAGAGGAGCTCAGAAAATGAGTAGAGGGGCATCCCTGACCAGGTGTTGCCGACGGTGACGAGGAGAGCGAGGAGAAAGACGCCACCAATGAACCAGGCGAGGTACTGCTTGCCTCGGGCGAGAACCGAGAGGATGCCCGTGGTGAGGCGAGAGCGGCTCCACCATTGATCGAGGAGAATGACGAGGAGGATGATACCAAAGAGTGGAGCGACTTTCTCAAAGGCCTGGCTCAAGAGTGTGGAGGTTACGACCTTGTAGGGCTTGATCCATACCGCGGGAAAGAGGAGATAAAACGTGGTGAGCGCTGCAAAGGCAAGGAGAGCGAGATGCTTGAGAGAGCGCTTGAGGTAGAGGGCAAAGGGGACGACAGCATACTTCGCGTGATAGAGATACTCGAGAAAAATGAGACCAAGGAAAAAAACAAAGAGGATGTTTGAGACATATTTGGTGAGGAGCGCGAGACCGAGGAAGATGCCAGCAAAGATAAGGTAGCGGTACGAACCACGCTTTTGAAACACCAAGTAGGAGAGGAGAGAGAGCGGGGTAAAGAGCCAGAGGAGGGCGTCGGGATTGATGATTTTTGACATGCCGATCAAGATCGGGGAGGTGGCGATGAGGACATAGGAGAGGAGGGCGCTTCGCCTCCCGAGGAGTCGCTCGAGAAAAAAGTAGTAGAGTGGGAGAAGGAGCGTGATTACGATGAGAAGTGGGAGACGATAGGCGAGATAAAAGCTCTCAACGTCGTTCTTGAGACTAATGACTTCGCCACCGACGTGAGCGGTTTTGTAGTCCTTGGTACCCTTAAACCAGAGCGCCGGTCCGGTAGCGAGGGCGACGGTAATACCGGGCTTGTCGCTAATATTGGTACCTTTCCAATCACGCTCACCGATATTTTTCCAGTACCGGGCGATGCGACCATCAAACCAGAGTGGTTCATCGACGGCAGCATACTCAGTCAAGCGATACATGCCGGTCGAAAAGAAAAGACCGGTGGCAAAGAGAATAACGAGAAGAGTGGGAAGCCCCTGGGCGCGCCACCAAGCTCGAGGCGTGAGCGCGTCACGGTCTCGCTCTTGCTCGGCGCGTTCCCGACTGATAAAGATGGCTGAAATGAGCGCACCAGCGAGGATAACATAGAGGCCGAGACCGATGAGGAAGATATAGTGAAAATTTTTGGATTCGGACAGACCATAGGCCAAAATAGTGGCGCTGGGGAGCCACATGAGGAGGAGAGTGGTACCAGATTTTTCCGAAAAGAGTACCTCGCTAAAATATGCCACCGCGCCCAGGGAAAGTATGCCAAACATAAGAAAGCCGATATAAAACGGCGTGTTGGTCATGCCAAAATCAAGAAGAGTCAGAAGTTTGGTCTGAGGAGCAATAAAGAAGAGGGTGACGAGTGATCCAAAAACTGTCAGTGCGGTGTAGTAGCGCTCCGCCTGATCCTCAAAAAATGTGCGCATAGCAATGTTGCGAGACAGTTAAAAATATCGTAAAATAAAGGAAAGTTTACCCTCATCCTAGCGTAAAAAGTGAAAAAAAGGAAGTGTCTTCCCATCTCTCTCGCAAACTTGTCATTTTGCTTCTCCTCGTCATTATTGGCTTGGGATTTTTTCTCCGTGCGTATCATTTTTCCCCATGGCTCCATTTTGAGCTCGATCAGGCGCGGGATGCTCGCATCGTGGATGATGGTCTCCGAGGTGACTTCTTGGATTTACCACTTCTCGGGCCCAAGGCAGGAGGGACATCACTACGACTTCCTCCAGCGTTTTATTATTTGGAGTATGTGAGCGCCCGAGTCTTTGGTGGTACGCCGGCGGGGATAGCGACCCTTGGTATGCTCCTCTCGGTCGCGAGTATCGGGGTCTTTTTTCTCCTGTTACGCCGGTACTTTCCGACAGGCATGAGTCTCGGACTGACGCTCCTTTTTGCGGTCTCGGAGTATTTTGTCATGTATGGCCGTTTCGCCTGGAATCCCAACCTCATACCATTCTTTGTGCTCCTCGGTACGTACGCGCTTCTCCGAGCGGTTGATCATGAGACGTCACATCGGGGGAGATGGTTCATCCTCTCGAGTGCGAGTATTGCGCTTGCCATGCAGTTTCACTTTTTGGCTTTTGTATCACTGCCAGTGATAGCCGGCCTCTTTCTTCTCGTACGACGACCGCATTTTTCACTCCGGGCTTGGGTAGGAGCACTCCTCGTGGCTCTTTTCTTCTTCTTTCCGATGTTTTTGAATGAATGGGAGACCAGTTTCGCCAATAGTCGAGCCTTTGTCTCAGCCGTGACCGAAAAGTCAACCAAAAAAGATTATTCTTTGGCGGAGAAGGGTATCAAGGTATTTTCGGAGCATGCACTCTACGGCCTCGTTGTGACGACCGGCTTTGAACGCGCAACCTTTCCCAAGATTGTGCTCGGGACCGATGAAGGGGAAGTGATCGGATGGGCCTGTGATGCCCGTTGTGACGCTGGTAAGTGGTATGGAGTTCTCTCGGTCGTCGTCCTCGGGCTTATGGTCCTGTCACTTCTAGTCCTCTGGTATCGCGAGACGATACAGAAGCACCGTGATTTCCTCCTCCTTGGAGCTCTCTGGTTTGGGGTGACGCTCCTTGTGTTTACGCCACTTGCCTATGATATGGTACCGCGATTTTTCCTTCTCTCGGGACCACTCTTCTTGGTGTTTCTGGGACTCCTCTTTGTCCTCTTGGGGCAGTGGTGTCATCGCAAACGAATCGTAATGAGTCTCTTTCTTGTGGTGATGGCATCCCTTGCCGTGAGTAATCTGGTGTCGCTCGCGGAGCGCTTCGAGGAGTTGTCGCTCGCGAGTACGGTAGCCGTGGATAGTCCGCCTGATCGCATCTTGAAGGAGCGGATTCGTGTGACCCTCGAACAACAGTATCAAATCATCGGATTCCTCCAAAGTCGTTCGGAAGAAATGGGGTATCCGGTCTATATGTGGAGCGAACCACAGTACCGGCGGGCGCTCAAGTACCTCCTGGAGCGGCAAGGGGTACAAAATGCCGTACTCGGATTTGATGGTATCTACAAAGAGGGGGTGTACTATATGATTCTCCGCACTCAGTCTGATATCGACGATGCACTCAAGAAATACCGAGCGAGTTATGACATTGGCACGACAACATCCTTTGGGACACTGGTCGCCGTTGAGCTTTTCCCCAAGCCTGAAGCTATAGAGAAAGTGCGCCAGGATTTTTCGATTGTGAAGCCCAATGATTCGCAGGGTCTGCCGCGCTATACTTGGCGGGAATTCTTTGGGCGACAAGGGGCCTCATCAGCCGAACCAGATGCATTCGATGAAGAAAACATTGACGAAGATAAATAATTGTTTATAGAGTTATGCGTATCACCTGGAAGCAAACATGGCAGTGGCTCCTCGTAATCGTGGTCCTCGGGCTGGGCCTCCGGCTCTACGGTATCGGTACCAATTCATTTGTCGCGGATGAGTTCCTCGATATCAACTCAAGCTACGGCTATTTCCAGACGGGCACCTGGAAGGCCTGGGATTTCAACTTTGGCGTGCCAGCCGTGATGAATGAAAATGATGCTCGCGATGAGCGCGCTTTTGTCTACAAGTGGCAGGTCGCCACACTCTTTCATTTTGTGTCACCGACGGAGGGCCATGCTCGACTGGTGAGTGTCGCCTGGGGTGTCATCTCGATTTTCGCCATGTTTTGGGCAGGTTATTTCTACACCCGTAAGAAATCGATTGGTCTCATCGCTGCTATACTCTTTGCGGTCAGTATCTCAGCGATTATCTTCGATCGGCGCCTCCGCATGTATGCGATGTTTTTTCCGGTATACCTCGCTTTGGCCACAGTACTCTTTGCGCTCTTTGAGCGTGAGTATGAGGGCAGGATAGCCTGGTTACGGCGGGTGTGGGAACGCTATGGCCTCAACATCACGCATGCGCTGCCACTCCTTGCTCTCGTGATTCTCGGCGCGCTCGTACATGGACTCTCTCTCAGTGTGATACCGGTCTTTGGGGTGTATGCGCTCGTGATGATGGTCCGTACGTGGCGAGAGGAAGGGCGTCTCATGACCAAGTATGGAGTAGTCGTACTTTTGGGCATCCTTGGTGCCATTGGTGCTATCTTGTTTGCACCACAGTTGGTGCGTCTGGCTCTCGGCAGTGTCGTCTTCTTTGACGACCACTACTCATACTTTGGTTATGTGCTCCGCGATTTTGCTCATCCGCTCTTGGGTGCCCTCCTTATCCTCTACGGTATCCGAGTGACCTGGAAGCGTCTCGGCTTGACGCGTGAGGCACTATGGCTCGCTCTCTCCCTTTTGGTGCCTCTCGCTATGGCCGTATGGCTCTGGCGACGCAATGCTGGTCCGCAGTACATATTTTTTGTGCAGTCGTTTGCTCTCCTCCTCACTTCTATCGGAGTGTATGGCTTGGCCAAGCTTGTGAAAGAACGCTTTTCAGATTGGGGGCAACGGGGTCTCTTGGGAGTATTCCTCCTTTCGATGCTCCTCCTCCCGAACTGGGGCTATTTTCTTGAGGAAAACAATACCTACCATGAGACTTCATCTGGGGGCAATCCGAATTATCGAAAGGTGTTTGACTATGTCAAGAAAAATAAATCAAATGAGGATGTGATTATCACTCGGAATTTCCGGAACTACTATCTCTCTGGCGCCAAGATGCCGGTCTACGACTTTGGCGGAGAACTGTCGGAGAGCAAATTTTCGCTAGTGGAACTGGAGACTATTGTAGGCAAGCACCCGCACGGCTGGGTAGTCCTCTCGACCAATGACTATGACTATATCTCGCGCGACGCTGAACTATATATCAAAAAGCGTATGGAGCTCGTGAGTAATGCCCAGGTCCGTGGTGCTATCGAGGTCTACCGCTGGTAACGCGCATATGACTACATACACAAAAGACGGATTAGGACTCCGTGATGTCAAGTGGAGAAAAGTCGTTGGTATCGCGGTGTGCAGTGTGCTTGCTATATGGATCCTGATTGAGGCGACACTCTTTATCCAGTCGATACGGGCACGGGCAGAGGAACAGGGGACACTACTCAAGATTGGTTTCAGTCCGGATTGGGAGTATGGCGGTCGCAAAAAGCTTGCTCACAAGTTGACCAATCGAGCTCCGGGTGAACTCGAAAAGGTAGTAGCATATATGAATGACGTGTATCAGCCCGATATCGTGGTGGGGGGCGGCGACTATGTGGAAAGCTCTGGAGTAAAGCCTGAAAAAGCCAAAGAGCAACTCCTACTCATCAATAGTATTTTCTCAAAACTGCACGCGCCAAGATTGTATGCGATAGGCAATCATGATATGCGTTCGCTCACGAAAGCCGAAGTACTCGAAATCCTCGGTTTGTCCGAGGCGCACACTATTCGTGATATAGGCGACTGGCGGCTCGTGGTGTTTGATACAAACTTCGACAAGAATACCGACGACGATAGGGGCGCCAAGTCATACACTGTTGGCTATGTCAGTCGCTCGGAACTTGAATGGCTTAGGCGGGCCCTTGAAACTGATCGTCCGACCATCGTGTTTTCGCACCATAGTCCAGTCACGACGCTCAATATTGAGGGTGCGCTTTCGACCAATATCTCAAACGCTGAGGCTGTGCGAGCCATCTTTGAGCATGCCCCTCATGTAGTCGCGGTCGTTTCAGGGCACACTCCGCGACCGCAGTATCAAGAGTATAACGGGGTACACTATTTTGTCGGCGATACGCTGGTGAACGAAACTGGGCTTGGGGCATTTGCGACGATTGATGCATACTATAATCCATTTTCTAAACGAGCCGAAATTGTGTTTGAACACTATGGTCAGAATCGTCAATCCTATGCGGCACAGGAGCACATCGTGGATGATATGTGGGCCAACTGGTGGCGAATGACTCGTGAACAGTGGGCACTGAAGTTTTAGGGAAAGAAGAAAAAGCCCGGGGTCCTCGCGCGGAGGGCCTCGGGTTGTTCGTGTGCCAGCTACCGGGTGATGGCCAGTGCAGACGTAAGACGACGTCTGGCGTCCTCTGCGAGCAGAGCGTTGTGGGCAATCTGTCGACGCCACTGTTCACTCCCTGCAACGAGATTGGACCACCACTCAAAGGACCAGAGCCACAGGGACAAGGGTGTTGGTATCATCTTCGTCTCCCAATCGCACCAAGGTGGCGCGTCATGCTTTGAGTGTATGCCTATGAACGGAAAGAATCAATTCTTTGTCAATGGTCGGAAGAGTTTCTGGAGTGGGGCGATATCAGTGTCACTGAGCTCCTTGACCAGACGGAGGTAGATGAAGTAGAGGACAAAAAGGAAACCACCTGAGAGGAAGAAGGAGATCGGTCCATGAGGCAGGTATGGAGCTACGAGGGCAATCATGAGCGTGCCAAGGAGCGAGAGGAGGATGGTTCGTACGGAGAGCTTCACACGAAAGTGTCGTGCGGTCACCACCAGGATAGCAACCATGAGAAAAAAAGAAGTAATGGTGGTCGAGAGCGCCGCGCCGACGAGCCCAAAGACTGGAATGAGGAGGACGTTAAAGATGATCATGAGGAGAAATCCGCCACAGGCAAGGTACATAGGAATTTTGACCAATCCAGCGCCATTGAGGGCAAAAGAGAGAACGTAAAAAACGGTGAGGAATCCGACTCCAACCGCAAAAACGCTCATGGGAGCGAGGGCCTCGGCATAACGGGCGCCATAAAAGAAATGAAGGACTTGAGAACCAAAGGATATGAGGAGTGTTACCATCGGAAAGAGGAGAAAGGTCATGAGACGGAGTGAGCGGTTGACGAGGCTTTCGGTGCCAGCTGTGTCCGCTTCGGCCGTGGTCTTGGAGATAGCGGGGAGGAGGATGATAGTGAGAGCATAAAAGAGAAAATAGGGGATGCGTCCGACGGTGATGGCGGCGTTGTAGATACCGGTTAGGTAGTCGCTCCCGAGCATGCTTTTCACAAAGTACAGGTCGAGGGTAAGGATGAGTTCATAGAAGAGGAGGAACGCAGTCAGCGGTCCGGCATAAGCCAGGATGGTTTTGCCCGAAAAGAGCGCTACTTCTTTACGCCGGGTGTCTCTTAGGGTCGGGAAATAGCGGTGGGTGACCAAGAGGTCAAAGAGAATGGCCAACCCGAAGACAAAGAGCGGGGCGATGATATAGCCTGCGATAGCTCCTTCAACCCCAAAGAATGATGCGAGGAGAACGATAAAGACCACCCGGCTGATTGCTCTGAGGGTTTTGAGGGCGGCTTGGATTCGGAAGAAGTGGAGTCCGGTAAAGTAGTAAAAGTAAAATGAGGCCGACGCAAAGGCGGGAATAATAAGTGAGGAGAGTTGAAAGAGTGGCGTAAGTGATGGATCGCGGAGGACCCATGCGATAAGCGGTGATGCGAAGAAGAAGACGGCGGTCACTGAGAGCATGAGGATGGCCTGAAGCCTGAGTGCTTGGTACTTGATGCCAAGGATTTTCCCTGGGGCAGACTCAAAGATCTCACTCAGGTATTTGGACATGGCGGTCGGGATGCCGTTTCCGATCAGGATGATGATCATGGTGGTGAGTGTCACCACGAGACCATAGCGACCATACTCCTCAGGGCCGAGGATACGCCCGAGTGACGACTGGATAATGTAGCCACCGATGTTGTAGATGACCTCTGAGAGGGTCAGCCACACCAGTGCTTGAGAGAATTTTTTCATACTATGTTGTTACACGTTCTCTTTAAAATCTTCCTTTTCCTACCCTTGCGTATCCGTCGAACACTTCTTTGCTCGCTTCGCCGAACGGGGAGCTGTCTTGTACCGAGGTGTCAATCACGCTCGACCGTTACCGGCACGCTCACAAGAAATGTTACCGACGTCACATCGGGAGTACAGAAAAGAAAGATTTCAAGAGAACGTCCCGACTCAAACATTTAACCCCCGTGCAATTTCTTGAAAAATGCTTTCTTTGCTCTGATGTGCGTCGATCACGATCAAATCCCACTCGGCGGTACGATGCTTGAAGAGTTCCATCTTGGTACGGAGATAGTCGATGCCTTGCTCTGGGGCGCGCTCACGGGTCATGATGGCCTCTGGTGTGAGGTCAAAGTAGAAACAGACGTCTGCCTTGGGGGTATACCTGGCGAGCCAGTTGATACCAAAGCGGATAGGCCAAGAGAAGAATCGGACGTCTCGTGCGAGATAGTCGAGATTCACGACGGAGTCGTAGAATGAACGATCGGACAAGAGGTAATCATACCCTTGCCCCTCGAGTGATCGGCGGAGAAACGTAAAGCGAATCATATCGATCAAAAGAAACTTCTCGCGGAGCACGAGAGAGAGCCATGAGGCCTCTGTAACAGCCTTTTCCTGGCCAGGCTCGAAGTGCTTCTTTCCGTGCAAACATCTCGCAATTTTATTGGCCAACGAAAACTCCACCGCATGAAAATATGCTACTTTCTTGCCTGATTGCTCCAGTTTACTGCGAAGGAGTTCGAGCTGAGTAGACTTCCCTGAACCATCCACGCCTGAGAGGGTGATATAGTACATAGTTATTTCCAACCAAATTCACTGTAAGGAATAGTATTGAGGGAATTTTCAATTGCTTGGCGCACGTAGGGGATGGTATTTTCTGGCAGGTTGTCTACGGGAAACCAAGAAAGATCATCGCATTTTTCCGGTTCTTTGTTCTCGGGCGTCCCAGTCCATTCATCAGCCAGGTAGTATACGTCAACATATTCTCTCTCAGGACTTTTTCGATGCATGACATGGGAGACCTTAGCGTTTTTCACTGGGAGGTCAATTCCTATCTCCTCTCTTGCTTCGCGAATGAGCGCTTGCGTGAATGATTCACTGGGTTCCGCATGTCCAGCAGGGAGAGAGTACTTTCCATCTTCAAAACCAGTGTTGTGCCGTCTTGACAAAAGAACTTTTGCATCTTGAACAAGTATGATATATGATGCCACGAACGTATGAGGATTGTGTGCCATTGCGTTGACTGCTGATTGATGTTAGATGATTGAGCTTTTAGTTAGTACATGATGACTGAGATAGGCTCAAGTTTGACGACAGGCTTAACGATGTTATTGGCGACGACGCTCTCGATGACATCTTCGGCACGTTTGTAGTGCGATGAATCCTGTTCGATTACCTTGGAGGAGCGACCGTTGTAGAGTTTAACACCCCGGGTAGCGAGTTTTTCGTGGAGAGCTTCTTTACTTTCCGGTACGACATCGTCTGATTTCTTGACTGACTTACCAGCTCCGTGATTACAGGAGTAAAGGCTCGAGTCATTGCCGTCCTGGCCGACGCAGAGATAGGCCTCGGTACTCATGGACGTCGGAATAAAAGCCGGCTCGCCAGTGTCCTTGAATGTTGGGTGAGTGGTCATGCGACTTGGACCATAGGCGCGACTGGTGCCATTGCGGTGCACCCACACATTCTTACCGTAGTGTTCTTCTTGGGAAACGAGGATATGAGGCATGTCGTAGAGGAGATCGGCCTCGATACTCCGTCCCAGCACTTTCTCGGCTGTAGTTATGAAATTATGGGTGATGGTGGCGCGGTTGGCGTGAGCAAAGTTGGAGCACGCGCGTCTCGCCGCCATATAGAGCCGGCCGTCCTCGCTCTCGCCATCAAAGGTGATGAGGGGTTCTGCCTTGCCAAAATCCGAGGCACGAATCTTGTCGGCGATACGAGCGACTGTTTTCTTGAAAGGAGTGAACCAGAAGAAGCGACCAATGTTCATAAGGATGGCCGTCGAGAGGTGCTCATGCTTTTTGGCGGTAAACATGTACATCGTGTACTGGCCGAGGATACCTGAGCCACAGTGAATCATGAGGATGTACTGGCCCTTGCGCAGGTTGAATCGCGCTGCTATCTCTGGGTCAACGACGTCAGTCACTTTCATGAGGTCGAGGAAGTGGTTGCCGGCTGCGCCGATGATGCCCGAGCGGAACTGGGCAAAAAAGAGAAAGAGGGGCGGGATGATATTCATGATGCCCCGTCGAGTAGGCGCAACGTCAAAGAAGTTGCCTCGGTCTATCGAGTTTTCGGCCTCATGCTTCGTCTTGATACCGAGGTACTCGATGAGGGGAGCGATACCGAGACGGCAGATATCGACAATCACACGGAAAGGGAGGACTGTGCCAACTACTTTTTTGGTCGGGACCGTCTTGGTCGCCGCCTGAAAAATTCGGTCAATTTCCGTGGGCGTGATGTTGGTGTCATCGAGATCGAGCCTGACGAGACGCATCCCACAGGCCGGGTCACTGTCGTTTACCTGGGGCAGGATGTATTGCTCGGAAGCGACTGTGGTGCCTGTGGCGTTTTTGCGACCAGGTTTACTGTGTACATCGGCCATGGCCGCGACGTGATGAAAGATGCAACCATTGGCTGCCACGCTCTCCAGTTGCTTCATGGTTTCGTCACCGGGCATGAGTTTGTCACCCACATGAAAAACAACCGGAACCGACATCTTCGGTGTCTGAAACTCTTGTTTGTGGTCGGTAATTTTCTTGATGTTCTGTTCGTACATAGAACTAAGCGAAAACTAAATTTCTAATTTTGAATCAAATCCGAATGCACAAATTTTGAAAATTCTAAAATTTGAAAATTAAGAAATTGATTGGAAATTTGAAATTGAGAATTAGAAATTCCTCGTTACAACGAGGCGTATATTTCTTCGTACTGTTTGGCAGTATTTTTGAGGTCAAAGTGGTCTTTGACGTAGCGACGGGCATTGTCGCCGAGACGGTGCTGCTCTTCGATATTATCCTTTATATAAGCCAAAGATTCGATGAGTTTATCACCCGAATCTTTCGGGATTGTAACACAAATATCGGGGTTTGTAAATTCAGCAAACTGGGGGAGATCGGAGAGGATAACTGGTTTACCGCAGGCATAAGCCTCGATGATGATAAGTGGGACATCAAACTTTCCTTTGAGATTTTCAACCGGAAAGATGACGACATCCGCGGTGTTGTAGAGCGAGGGCATGTCGGTGGTAGCGCTCTGTTCGTCGAAGAGAATATGCTTTTCTAAGCCCGCGCTTTTTACTCTAGCTCTGATATCTTCGCGTTTGGCGCGGTCGGCTTCATTTTTGATTCGACAAGCAAAGAGAAATTTCATGTTGGACTCGGGGTGTTCGGTGAAGTAGCGGAGAAAAGTCTCAGCGAGCATGTCGGTGGCACCGAGGCGAGTGTATTCGCCGGGGTAGATAACCAAGAAGTCATCGGGAGTGAGGTCGTAGGTCGCGAGAACAGCCGGATTCTTATCTCTGGGTTGGTAGAGGTCGAGGTCGATGCCAGGATAAATACGGCTAACGTTCCGAAAGCCGAGTGTCTCGAGCTTATTCTTGGTGCGGTCGGTATAGACGATAATCCGATCAGCAAAGAGGAGGGAACGGAGTTCTGTGGGTGTGTAGAGGTCTTCACGGAGCGTCGCTACCGTCTGGAGGGTACGTCCGGTTGGCCGTGCCAGCCATTTGATGAGATTGGTGTTTTGCTTGGTCGGGGTAAAGAGATAGTGAGTGACATCATAGTCCCGCCTGGTCCGACGGAGATAGGCGAGCAGGCGGAGCTTGGTTGCTAGGTCAAAGTGACCATGAGAAAAGATGCGCTCTTCATGAGCACTCGCCGGGAGACCAGAGAGTGGCACGCTCGTCGTGAGGAGAGTGAGCGCGTGGTCGGTCACTTCACGACCGAGGAAGTAGGCGAAGTTTTTGGAGGCCTCATCCCATGGCGGGACGAGCGGTCGAGTGGCGAGGAGGACTTTTTTGGACATAGTGCTAGCGATAAATGGCTTTCTTTTGGGTCCCCGTGGTGACCGTGATGACGGTGCGAGAGGCGGAGGAGGGCACGGTAGGGGTGAGTGTCTTTGATTGACCTTTGGGGAGCGAAAACGTTTCTTCTGAGATGAGAGTGTTTCCTTCGGTGATGGTTGCCCGAAATTCGGTGTTATTACTATGATTTTCGACAGTATAGGTAAAACTTTTGTCGTTCATGGGTTCGTCAAAAGAGAGAATCCACCAGTCTTTGCCGAGATTCTGGTCGAGGCCACGCTCGTTTTGCCAAAAGAGATAGAGGCTACTCACGGCAAAGAGGAGTACAAAGAGGAGTACAAAGAGGAGGATGAGGCGGTTTTCAGTGAAGGATGTTTTCATTGCCCTCGAGTATAGATGTGAATGGTATCGGTTGCGTAGATGCGGACAAAATCATCTGACTTCTCAAAAGGAGTAACGTCGTATTTCGGATTGACGACGACTATATTCGTCCCAGTTTCAGTGTAGCATTTTTCGCCACGCGCGGTGTTGGGGACGGAAATCATGAGGAGGGTACACTGTTCGCGATTGGGGTTGTCTTCGTAGCGTTTAAAGAAGCCACGAGAGAGCGGGTAGCTATAGTCACGGAGGAAAAAGAGTTTCATCCAGGCGTCACCGACGATATAGTTGTGATCCTTGAGGATGAGGTCATCTGATCCGGCGTGGGAGGCGAGGTAGCTCGAGGCTCGAAAGGTTTCGACGGCAGAAAGAGCCTTGCTTTCGGCGAGGAGGGACTGGCCATTGTCATACGAGCCACTGCCAAGCGCAAAGAAAAATGATGTGATCGAAAAAAGAAATACCGCGAAGCCTGGGAGTACCAAGCGTTTCCGGTCGCCACGAAGCGTAGCGAGGGCAAAAACAAAAGCAAAGGAAGCGAGGAGCCCGAGGGGAAATGACAGATAGGCCCCGATCCGATTGCTGGGGATATTGATGAAGAGGAGATGCGGGAAGAGAGTCATCATGAGGAGAATGCCGCCCCAGCCGACGAGGAACGCGCTCCCGTAGCGATATTTGTCTCGAAGGAATGCGATGAGGAAGAGTCCGGCGAGACCGAGGGCGACTCTCGCTTCGCCCGATGAAAATGTCACCTGATACAGTGAGAGCCCGGTACGAGTGGTTTTGGTCGGGGTACCGAGTGCGGTCCCGACGGCACGGGTCTCGATATAGGTCGGCATGGCGACGAGGAAGAAAAACAAGCAGGCGAGCAGAGCTATGATGAGAGGTTTGGGTTGAAGGAAAAGAGCGAGCCATTCTCGAGCGATAGTCGCGATATTCTGCCACTGCCAGATGATGAAGACCAAGACTGAGGCACCAAGGGCAAAGAGGGTGATGAGAGTGCTCAGGTGGTGGATATAGGCGAGCGCAAAGGTGAGGAAGAATCCGAGAGCTAGGAAGTCTGAGCGCTTCTCACGAAAAGCTCGGAGGTAGGCGAGGATAATGAGGGGAATAAAAAGGTTGCCGAGAGTATTTCCCACTACACCACCAGAGACGAACTTGGCTTGGGGTGAGGCGAGGGTATAGAGCGGACCAAAGAAGAGGAGCGTGGCAAGTGCAATACGCTCAGGCGTAAAGAATGGATGATGGTCAGAAGACTCTGCAAAGCTCTCGGCAAGCGCCCGAGCGAGCGCCACGAGTGCGAGGAGAGCAAGGAGATTGATAAATAGGAGAAAGACGATCGGGAAGGCGGTAAAAAATCCGATGCCAGAGAGGATAGAAATCGCAGCAAAAGGGAGGTGCTCACCAATGATAAAGTCAGCGATCGGCTCTGGCTCGGTCACAGAGTAAGTGCCAGAAGCGTTGGTCACGATGTCTCGCTTGGCATACTCGGGGAGCATACCAGTCTGTGTAATGAGCGCTGACCAGTACATGTGGTGCCCGAGGTCAGTCGAGGTCGGGAGGACGGCGTGCGAGAGGTAGATGGTTTTCAGGAGCACGGTGAGGATGATGAGGAGTGCAAAGAGTACTGTCCCACGCTTACTCCAACTGTGGGGAGTGGTGGATTCACTTGAGGCGGGAGAGACATGGTTTCGGATAAAGAGCGAGAGAGCAAGGAGCACTCCAAATCCGAGGAGGGCAAGACTCAGTGAGAGTGTGGTGAAGCGTATGCCCGCTTGTCCGAGGAGGATCATCCCGAAATTAAGGAGGCCGAGACCCACCACAAATGAGAGCACAAACGTCTCAAGCGGAGTGAGTACTGCCCCACGTTTGAGAAACAGCTTGAGGAGGAGCCAGCCAGGCACAAAAAAGAGGGCCCCGGTAGCGAGCAAGAAAAGTAGAGTGTCTGTAAAGGCGATCATGATGCTTTGATTTTGAGTGTCTTCTCTAGTACCTCGACGTATCGGAGTGAGATAGTATCCCAGTGGTAATGTTCTCGGGTGTAACGGGAGGCTCGTTCTCCGAGGTCGCGTCTCTTTCTTTCATCTGAGAGGAGGTTCTCGATGGCAGTTTTCCAGGCTGTGGCATTGCCAGGTTCAACCAAGATCCCATTCTCTCCCTCTATAATAGCATCTTTGAGGCCCTGGAGGTTTGAGGTAATAACAGGACGGCCACAGAGGGCTGCCTCGATGACCGAGATACCAAATCCTTCCATAGTGCCTGGGACTTCTATGTTCGGTGAGATGACGATGTCGGCGGTGTGGTAGAGGAGCTTGATATCGTTCCAGACAAGATTGGTGAGGAGCTTCACCCGATGCTCCAGACCAAGCTCGGTCACTGCAGTCTCACAAGCTGGGTAAAGATCAGCGTCGCCTGGCGTGTTTGCTTTGACGCGAGGACCAGCGGCTACAAAGAGCACATTCTCTGGCAAGAGAGGCATAACGTTCCGTAGAAACCACTCGACGCCCTTGTGTTTCACGTAGCGCGCTACGCGAACAATGACGATTTTTTCCTCGAGGTTCTCGCCAAGAAATGTCGCAAGATCGTGGCGTGAATAATTTCCTTCGAGTGTCGCCGGGTCAACACCATTATTCACAACGACACACTGAGATGCTGGGATACCGGCTCTTTCCGCTGTCTCTTTGGTTTCGCGACTGACACAGATGAGGATGTCGAGCTCTTTGAGACAAGGGATATTCACCGTCGCGTAGACCCAAGGGAGGAATCCTCGCTTGGTAGCGAAAGTAATATCGAGCCCATGCAGGACCGAGGCCACGACCTTCTTGGGATAGCAGAGCTTCATGACATATCCGAGAGGTCCCATCACTCCGTCGCCCAGGAGGACGGCATCGTAGCGTGGTAAGAGCCAGAGGCTCTTCAGGAGTACCCATGGCAAAAACCACGGAAGTGCTACCTTGCCACCATGATTTGCCAGCGTGCGGACAGTCGCGTGCTTTGGGAGCCACTCCGCGAGCGCCGCATTTTGGTTCTCAATTCCACCAGTAATCGGAGGAAAGGCACGGGAAATGAAGAGGATTTTCATGAGACAAACAGGGATATTTATGGCTTAATTGTAACTTTTTTCTGCGGCTTCGTCACTATTGACTTTAACTAAAAAAAGGTGTATAATATTAGGTTCGTTAAAAAGTTAAGAAAGTGACTAGAAGCCGCTTCTTGGCGCAGAATATACTTGTGCCCTGAGAAGCGGCTATCTCTAGTCGCTCATGGTATGCGGATGCCATGCTCAACCGTCCATTACGAAACGAAGGAGCTCTCATGAGCCACAAGTTCAGCGCCATCCTCGCTGCCTCCAACCACGATTTCGACTTGGAATCCGGGGCGGGCCTCAAAAGCCTGCTCGGTGATGTTGTCGAGGAATCGGTCAGCATTAGTACCAGATCAGATGAGTGGATCCACCGGCACCAACGCGGACATTTTGTCCGCATGGTTGGCCTGGTGACGGCTGCTGAAAGCGCTGCCAAGGCACTTACGGCAATCACTGGAGTGCATCTCCCGTGGAATTTGAACAAGACCTACAAGGGGTGGGTCCAACACGAATCCATCGCAACTGCCGACCGCAAGGTCGAGGACTGGAAGCGGTGGACTGGATTTCTCGGCACAGTCGCCGGCTATCCGAAACAGTACCCGCTCTTGGTGGCTTTCATCAAAGCCACTCAGTCAGATCGCGGGACAGGCAGTCCTTACACCACATGCTCGCTCCGCGCGCTGGTCGAGAAGTTCTCCTTCTCGCCAGGGAAGATCGAACGCACGCTTCGGGCAACCGAATGGCAGTGCAATCGCTTCCTGCGGGGGTACAACATCCAGTTCTCGAACAAGCACAACTGGGATTCCATGGCTGACGTGCTCGCTCCGCGTTGTACTCGTCCGGACACGGAAGATGGCTGGGGCCCGCAGTGCTACAGCCGTGAGGATCGGAGCGGCTTCAACCCGGCGAAAGCTGGGAAGAAGCTCGCAGCGCTGATCATCAATCGGCGTCTCGAGCGCATCTCCGGCCAGCAATTCTCCGGAAAGTCACTCGAGGTACTGATGAAGGCTCGCGGCTTCCGGTCGATTCTGCCCATGCTCAAGCATGGAAAGAAGGATGTCACAGAGTGGGTGTACCCGCACTCGCGCCAAGTCGTAAGGTGGGCGGTGGACCGCATCAATGCTGGTGAGTTCGCTCACCTGCGTGAAGCGATTCATAGCTCTGATCGGCTTGTCTGTGACAACACGGATGGCGTTGAGATGTTGACTGATCCATTCTGCGCAGTGGAAATCCATGGATTCCGAGTTACGTCGGGCCACCGTTTGGTGGCATGGGGACGTGGCAGTCGCCAGTGTGTCGACGTGACACACTTGGTGGTTGGGCCAACTGGCCGGTCCTACCATGCGGATCACGGACTCGCTCCAATGAAGCCCAATGCAACGTGGCGTGGATACGAAGCCACGCCACGGGGATATATCCGGGAGGCTCTCGAGGCCTGGCAGAAGCAGGACGACTCGGCCAAGTTGGCAGTTCGTCAGTTTCCGAACCTGAGCCGGACGGACTGCACCATTTTGGTGACTCGCGAGGATTCCTATCGGGCAGGCAACTGCTCAGCAGGTACTGAAGCGTGGATCAATCGCACGGGTGTCGGTACGAAGCGCTGGTGTGTGCCGGCCAATGTGCTCCTCGGATATGCCGATGATCCACAGGTGGCCAGGGTACTCGCGGTGGCAAACCGCGATGCCGCACGCCTATCCGCGTGATATGAAGGCTACTCATTGAGCCATGTTGGGAGACAAAATCAATGAGACAAAGTTGGGGAAGGAGGTGCAACACATCGTCTTCCCCACACTCTTGAGTACTGGTTTTCGAACGAGTTTTCAAGAATGAGATAGTAAAAAACTTGCACTATGAATGCAAGTTTTTTTGTTTCCTTATAAGCTAAAAGCCATCAGCTATAAGCTATTTCTGATAACGATCTTTCCGAGCTTGGTACATCATATCCTCCGTGAGCTTGCGGTTACTCTTGATCATGTCGGCGATAAAGGCAAAGATGAGAAGCTGGATACCGATGATAAAGAGGATGCTCGATGAGAGGAGGTAGTTCAAGTACGGGGTGACCTTGAAACCGCTACCGAAGTACTGAACCAGAAAAGTGATGAAGCCGATGGTGGCGAGAGCAATCAAGAAGAGTCCAGGGACGCCAAAGAACTTCATCGGGCGGACATCACGCACGGCCTTGAGTATGATGCGGGCGCTGTTGTTCACAAAGCTATAGACACTCTTCACGATTTTGGATTTGCGGTCAGCAAAATAGGTGACCTGGACCGGAACCCAGAGGACACGGAGGTTCTTGCCGATGGCATCGATGATAGTCTCTTGGGTGTAGGTGAAACCAGTCGGATTGTTGAGGCGAAGGAGCGTCTCACGTGAATGGGCGCGAAAGCCACAGGTGAGGTCATCAGTTTTGACATTCAAAAACGATCCCACGAGAGAGGCGCCAAGGCGATTAAAGAAATCTTTGATCCAGGGAATGTTCTTGGCACTCGACTCCGAAAAGCGATCACCGACCACCATATCGGCCTGGTTCCGTAGGACTGGGTCAATCAATTTTTGAATCTCGGCGGAGTCAAACTGGCCATCAGCATCAATATTGACCATGATGTCGGCGCCTTCCTTGAGCGCGTTTTCGCTCGCGGTGGCAAACATGACCCCGAGGCGACGGTTGATGCCGTGCTTGAGGACAAAGTCAGCCCCAGCCTCCTTGGCCACCTCGGCGGTCCGGTCAGAGGAACCATCATCGACGACCTGAATCAAGACTTCATCGATGCCGGCATAGTGACGGGGCATATTCTCTATGGTTTTGCCGATGACCGATTCTTCGTTGAAGGCCGGGATGTTAATAATGAGACGCATATACTTGGTGATGAATAATGAAGTATGAAGCAGGAAGTATGGACGAGGATGTCTACAATACAAATCTTATCTTTTCTCAGTCTTGTGAATGAGGAGCTTGGGGTCGACACATTCGGCGTTACAGTTCTCTTTGGCACCGTTTAGGCCATTCTTGATCAGGTCCTTCTGACACTGCTGGAGTTTTTCTTGGCAGGCCACTTTGCGCTCATTCCAGTAATTGAGGTTGATGGCGTAGCCGAAATAGGGCAGGGTAAAATACGCCACCGTAATCACGCCCGCCATCCAGACAATCAGTTTGAGCAGTCCAAAAATCATAAGACAGGAAACAGTCAACAATTAGCAATTAGCAACGAACATCCAGTTCCATGGCGTGTATAGTTTTTTGTTATTTGCTGACTGTTCATTGTTGTTTGATAGTTGTCTAACGGCCGATGCCTTTGTAGATAATACCAGCTTCGAGGAAAGATGCTTTGTCGAGACAGTTCTTGCCGTCGATGATGACCGAGATACCATGCTTCTTTAAGAGGTCTGGTGTGAGCGCATCGATAAATTCGCGGTGATTGGTGACTAGGACAAGTGCCTCTACGCCCCCGAGAAGTTCATCAAGTGTTCCGACATCAGACTTCTTCTTGACGTGTGGGTCGTAGGTCGTGACGATGGCGCCATGCTTTTTCAAGTGCGCGATGACCTTGAAAGCAGGGGACTCGCGAACATCGTCGATGTTGGCTTTGTAAGAGAGGCCGAGGACACCCACCTTGGTGCCATTCACAGGGAGTTTGACTTGGTTCAGGGCATCTTGGAGGAGCTCCACGGTGTAACCGGGCATGCTGTTATTGATCTCCCGGGCAATTTTGAGAAATTTGTGATCAAAGCCCGACTGCTTGGCCCGCTCTATGAGGTAGTAGGGGTCAACCGGAATACAGTGACCACCGACGCCACAGGAGGGGTAATGAGCCATAAAGGCAAAGGGCTTGGTGGCGGCTCCTTCTATCACGTCTTTGACATCGATATTGAGTACATCAAATGAACGAGCGAGCTCGTTCACAAAGGCGATATTGATATCACGGAAGGAATTTTCGACAATCTTGACGGCTTCGGCTTCTCGGATGGATTTCATTTTGCGGATTTCACCGTCAACGATGGAAGAATAAAAGTCATGAGCCAGAGTGAGACCGGTTTCATCAAATGAGCCCACGACCCGAGGAATATTGGTGACATTCCACTTGGTATCACCGGGATTGATCCGTTCCGGACAGTGCGCGAGGTAGAGGTCGGTGCCAATGGTGTAGCCAGCTTTTTCAAACAGCGGGCGGACCACTTCTTCGCTGACGCCAGGATTGACTGTGGATTCAAGGACGACGAGAGCGCCCTTTTTGACGTGGGTGGCAATGAGCTCTGTGGCAGAGATGACGGGAGCGAGATCGGGATAGAATGACTCATCGACTGGAGTCGGGACACAGATGAGGATGATGTCAGCCTGATCCAACCGACTGCCGTCACTGGTCGCTTCGAAGGGGTAACGGCCGATGTTCTCCTCGAGAAAGGCATCTTCAATCGGGCTCTTACCAGCATTGAGGAGAGCTATCTTTTCTTCGTTGGTATCGTAGCCGATGACCGTGTATCCGCGTTCGCTTGCTCGCACGGCGAGGGGCAAACCGACATAGCCGAGCCCGACAATCGCGACCGTTTTTTTTGATGTGGATGACGGAGCTTCCATTTATCGTGTATTTAGGAGTAATATACTCATTGTACGAAAGAAAAGCCTCCCTGACAAGCTAAAAGTATCCTATGTTTCTGACTCACAGAATTGAGCAGGCCATCGTCCGAGCCACAGTCCTTCATGAGCCTCAGCGCCGCAAGGTAAGTGGCGTCCCATACATCGTCCACCCATACTCGGTGGCATTTCTTCTTGCGCACTATGTTGATGATGAGGATGTTATCATCGCTGGACTCCTTCATGACACGCTTGAGGACGTCCCGACTTATACGGTCAAGATGCTTCGGGCTGAGTTTGGTGATCGGGTGGCCGCTATCGTCCTTGAGGTCACTGAAGACTTTACCCAAGCAGAAAAGGAGAATCATGACATCCGGGGCAATGGCTGGCGTCAACGCAAGGAAAAGTATCTGGAGAATCTCAAAAATGATAGTAGAGAGGCGCTCCTCGTGGCGACCGCCGACAAGATTCATAATATGCGGAACGCTCTTGATGAGTATTCACTCCATGGTGAAGCCGTTTGGACCAAGTTCAAACGGAACGCCGAAAATCTGGTGTGGTTCTATACGGAAGCGGGTGCCGTCATCAGTGCCCGACTCACGCATCCACTCGTTGACGAGATGAATCGCCTCCTTCATGAGCTTCAAGCAATAGCCTCGAAACGTGAAATCTGATAAAATAGGGGCATGCGTATAGGTATCAATGCTTCATTTTTACGGAAGCCTGGCACGGGAATTGGTCAGGTGAGTTTTAATTTCATCAATGAATTGATGAAATTAAATGAAGTAAGAAGTATGACGCATGAAGCATGGGGAGATATTCAGTTCATCCTCTATACCGAAGAACAAACCAATTTGAAGTTACCGAGTAATTTTCAGATTCGGAGCTTTTTACCATTTTGGAAGCGTGATGATCTCATCCGTAAGGTATTGTGGGAACAACAAGTGGTACGGGAAGCCGAAAAAGATAACTGTGACGCTTTTATCAGCCTCTATCAGTCAGCAACCAATTTCCGTACTTCTTCCGTGGAGCGTCACACGATGGTGGTCCACGACATCATCCCCGAGCTCTTTCCTGAATATCAGGGGAATCTGCGAAAGCGGCTCTACTGGCAGGCGGTCACACGAGGCATAGCGAACGCTTCTCAGATACTGGCGGTGTCACAATCTACCAAACATGACCTCGTAGAATTTGGTATACCAGAGGAGCGAATCACGGTGGCGTACCCGTCTGTGTCGCCTCATTTTCATCTCTCTGCCGACAAGGCAGGCGATCTCCAGGTACTCGCCACGTACAGTCTCGAGCCCGGATATATCTACCATGGCGGGGGACTGGAAGTGCGGAAGAATGCCGAGGGTCTCCTACGTGCCTATCGAGAGGTCCGAGACAGTGAGCCAACCACTCCAAAGCTCGTTATTTCAGGCAGGATTTTTTCTGAAACCAACTTGCTTGCGACTCCGGTCCGGAGACTCGTACACGAGCTCCATCTCGAGGGACAGGTGCAGTTGCTGGATTTTGTACCTGAACACGACTTGCCAGCACTCTATCGCCAGGCACTCTTCTTTGCTTACCCTTCACACTACGAAGGGTTTGGCCTCCCACTCGTCGAAGCGATGACGCTCGGTGTACCAATACTCACTGCCGACAACTCTTCACTGATGGAAGTGGCTGGTGATAGCGCCCTCTATGTGGATTCGCATCGTGGAGAGGCAATCGCTTCGGGACTCAAGACACTCATAGCTGATGCGTCACTCCGGGAACGTCTGGGACATGAGGGCAGGGAGAGAGCCAAACTCTTTGAGTGGCCATCTTTTGTCGAAACACTGATAGCGCTCGCAACGAAAACATCATGAAGCACATCTTTGATTCACTTTTGATACCGTTGGCACAAGTGCGTACCCATCGACTCTTGCTTCTCCTTGGGGCGGGGGTACTCCTCTTGGTGCTACCGGTACTCATGTATCGAGGAGTATTGCCACTTAAGCCGGTAAACTTTTTCTTTTTTGCTTTTGTGACGCTCCTCGCCTCACTCTACCGACCAGGGTGGGTATTCCTCCTTCTCATTGCTCTCCTGCCACTTGAGATTGTGAATCTCGCCCCGGCCCTCTTTGGTGGCATCGAGATTCGGCCGTATCAGTTTGTGATGATCTTGCTCGTGGTGTCCCTGTTGATACGTCTCGTGCTCCGAAATATGCCATTTCGACTCATGGAGCCACGATGGTTTGACGCGTTCTGGCCGCTTGTTGCCGTGGGAGGCTTCCTCGGGATTGCTATGGCGCCAGATATCATCCTCTCAGCCAAGCAAGCAGTCATCGTGACTTCTTTTGTGGGACTCTATTTTTTGGGGCGCATTTTTTTTCGTACCATGTATGACTTGCGTCAGGCGCTCCCATTTTTCCTCTTATCGAGTGCTGTCGTAGCAGGCTATGCTTTGTGGCAGAATATTCGTTTTGCAGAGGGACTGGAGAGCTATCAAGTGATGACGGGTCGACCCAATGCGCTCTTTCCTGAAGCGGATTGGCTCGGCATGTTTCTTCTCCTCCCGCTTGGCATCGGCCTTTATCTCCTCACACTCTTGGTATGGCGGGGTAGGGTTATCGGATCATCTATGAACCGAGCATTGCTCTACGGTGGGCTCTTATCGTTCCTCATTCTTATTCTAACGACACTTATTCTCACGATGGCGAGGAGTGCTTGGTTGGGGGCAGCAATGCTCGTTTTTTCGTTTGGACTCTTCTTTCTTCTACGACTCAAGTCAGAAACGGGCCGATTTTTTGGTCATACATCCTGGCTCTTCTCCGCGCTCTTGGTTGGTATGCTCATGGTGTCGGTCGGTATCGTAGAGAGTACTCGTTTGAGCCCATTCCATCTTTTGAATCGTATAGAGAGTACAGGCGGACTCCAAAAGATTACGGTGGCCTGTGAGAGCGTGGCGACACCGCCTGTCGCTATCGGGACGACCGATGAGCTTGCTGCCTATGGGTGCCGCCACATCAATCTCGAAGATATCGAGCGCGAGCGCGAAGCAGGATATCTCGTGACAGAGATTGATCGTCGCGATCCCAATATCGCGCTCCGTGGCCAGATCTACGTGACAGTATCGGAAGTCGTACAGAGTCACCCCTTCTTGGGTATCGGGTGGGGGAGCATCAGCTCGATTCTCGGGACCGATGAGCGCGGGGCTGGACTGAACGCAAGCAATATCTTTCTTGAAGTCTGGCTGGGGAGTGGTTTGTTGGGACTCGCGGCTCTTGTAGCGCTCCTTTCCTATTTCAGCTTACGACTCCTCCAGGGCGTGATGGGAGCATCCATGACGGAAGAGGCGATGCTTGCAGCTAGTCTACTTTCGATACTCCTTGGTCTGACAGTATGTAACCTCTTCAATTCTGGCATTCTCCTCGGGTTTTACTTTATGTTTTTTGCAGTTGCGGCGCTCCTGGTGGAGCGCGCTATCTCTTCACCCTCTCAACTATGAACAGTCAGATTCGCGCCATTGATGTGAGACTCCTCGGCCGAAAGCGCACGGGAGATGAGACGGTGTTTTTTAATTTGACCAAAGAGCTTTTGGCGCAAGACAAGGACCATGAGTACTGGCTGCTTACGGATGAGCGCGATGAGGCGACACTCGACATGCTCCGGGAGCGACTCGGTATCGTCGGGGCTTCCCAGGTGCGCCTCGTGACGATCCTAGGTCGGAACCGTTTTGTGTGGAATCTCGTCACCCTCCCATGGTTTCTCCTGACGCACAACGTGGCAGTCTTTCACACTCAGTATATTCTCCCACTTTTTGTACCGGCGCGGACCAAAGTCGTCGATCACATCCACGATGTGTCATTTGCCGCACTGCCTCAGTATATCGGCTGGAGCGATCGATTGTTTCTGTCCCTGTTTATTCCACTCGCTCTGAGACGAGCAGACCGGGTAGTTGTGCCATCACAGTTTACGAAGGACGAAATTATCCGCCACTATGGGACCAGTGGCGACAAGATTGTACTCGTACCCAATGCGCTCTCCGTAGAGTTTCAGACGCTTTCCCATTCGAGCTTTGAATCAATACGCCAAGCATACGGACTTCCAGAGCAGTACATCATCTCCGTAGGAACGCTTCAGCCCAGAAAAAATCTACCCCTTCTCATTAGGGCTTGGGCCAAGCTGCGAGAGCGTCTCCCGGAGGTGCGTCTTGTACTGGTCGGCAACCGTGCGGGGCACCATTTTGATCCCGACATCGATCGAGCCATCGCCGAGTGTCATGGTGAAGAAGGAGTGGTTTTCCCGGGTTATATCAGTGCATCGGACTTGCCGGATGTGATACGAATGGCCAGTGTGTTTGCCCTTCCTTCACGCTATGAGGGTTTTGGTATCCCACTCCTTGAGGCCATGAGCCAGGATGTTCCGGTCGCAGCCTCGGATATCCCGTGCCTCTCGGAAGTCGCCGGGCCAGCGGCGCTCTATTTCGACCCAACGAGTGTTGCTACATGCGAGGAAAAACTGTATACTCTTCTTACTGACAACAATGTACGAGAAAACGCCATCTCTCTCGGGAGAGGGCGGGTCTCGTTATTTTCCTGGCGGACCAGTGCCACCAAGCTCTTGTCACTCTATGACGAGCTCAGTCGCTGACATGCCGTTCAATTCATTATCGTTTACGTTATGTATACACCGAAGTCAACCGATGCCTCGCTCGGCGAAGGAAAAGTGTCGACCAAGAAGCGCGTTATTCGGGTGGCACTCTTTGGTCTGGCTCTCCTCCTCATTGCAGGGGGTGCCTTTGCCTGGAAGACAGGCATGACTCTCGACAAAATTTCACAGGGCGATGCCAATATCTTCAAGTCCCTTGTAAAAACGCTCCCGGGCGTCGAAAAGACCTTGAGTGGTGAGACAGAAGGTCGCATCAACATCCTCCTCCTCGGGATGCGCGGCGAGGGTGTCGAAGGTGGCGGACTCCTCGCAGATACCATCATGGTGCTTTCGATTCATCCCAAGAACGGCGAGGGAGATATGAGCAAAGCCTCGCTTATTTCCATCCCGCGCGACCTCTATGTCAAGGTGCCTGGTCGTGACGAACAGCGTAAAATCAATGCCGTCTACGCCCTCGGTGAAGAGCGTTCGCATGGCGGTGGTGGTATCGAGGATATGCGCACTACTGTAGGCGAAGTGACGGGACTCGATATCCCGTACGGCGTCACTATCAACTTTCAGGGCTTCAAGGACCTCGTCAATGCTATTGGTGGTATTACGATTACGCTTGAACTGCCGTTTGAAGAAGGGATGCAGTTCCGTGGCCTCGAAAAGCGCTGCGATGGCATCACCTATACTGTGCCATCTGGGAGTTATGAGGAAAAGCGGATCCAGCGTAAAAATGGCACCTACTATGCTAACCCGAAGCGCTACCCGCTCTGCTTTGAAAAGATGACTACAGTGGCTATCGCAGAACTTGAGTGTGGCGGTAACTTCAAACTGCCAGCGGGCGAGAACTTGCTCGATGGTGAGAAAGCGCTCTGTTATGCTCGTGCTCGCTATACCTCGAGTGACTTTGACCGTGCGCGCCGACAACAGGAGGTAATCAAACTCATCAAGGCCAAGGCACTTTCTCTGGGGACACTCACTGATTTCTCCAAGGTGACAGCTATGCTCGATAGTCTCGGCAACAATGTCAGTACCAACCTTGAAGCCTGGGAGATGAAGCGTATGCTCGAGCTCTACCAAAAAGCTGGAGACGCAGGCAACATCAACCAGAAAGTACTTGAAAACTCTGAGGAGGGACTGCTCTACAACCCACCGCAGACCAAGGAAACCGGGTACATCCTCCTCCCTATCGGAGATAACTATGATCGGATCAAGGAGTTATTCAGGAATTCACTCAACTACTAGGAACCAAGCGTAACAGTGATGAAAACGCTGGAGCTCACTATCGCTGTCAATGGGTATCGCAGTCCGGAAATTCTCCGACTCTGTCTTCAGTCTATCGAACGGGAAATGACGGGGAGCGGCATAGACTACGAGGTTATTGTGGCTGATAGCGCCACAGAGGAGGCTACTGAGATGCTCATGCGGGAAGAA
The DNA here is from genome assembly GCA_964500505.1 of uncultured Bdellovibrionales bacterium. Taxonomy (GTDB): domain Bacteria; phylum Patescibacteriota; class Minisyncoccia; order Moranbacterales; family UBA1568; genus UBA1568. The sequence continues at coordinate 87,093 of CAZCNN010000001.1, forward strand.
TTTCCAAATATGAGATTTTTTCCCTTTGCTCAAAATGTCGGCTTCAAGAAGCTCGTGAATGTATCGCTCGAGGAAGCGCGAGGAGAATACGTCTTTCTCATTAACAGTGACATCGTGCTCAGTCCGGGTGCGGTGCCAGAGATGCTCACCTACCTCAAGGCTCATCCAGAAATCGGACTCTTGGGACCAAAACAGTACAATTTCAACGGCAGTCTCCAGCAGAGTTGTTTCCATTTTTATCGACCCGAGACCATCCTCTATCGCCGGACGTGGCTCGGCAAACTCCCATTTGGCAGGAACCACCTCCGCTGGTTTACCCTGGCAGACCTCGATTTGAGTCGGCCTCAAGCTGTCGACTGGATTATCGGATCAGCTATGCTCGTGTCTCGAGCCAAAGCCAAGGAAGTGGGACCGATGGACGAACGTTTCTTTCTCTATATGGAGGATGTTGACTGGTGTCGCCGCTTCTGGGAGCACGGATTTAAGGTGGTGCACTATCCGAATACGTTTGTCTACCATTACCATGGCAAGGGGAGCGCCAAGGGAGGGTTCTTTGGTTCACTCTTTGGGAATCGTCTGACGTGGTATCATATCGAGAGTGCCCTCAAATACTTTTGGAAGTATCGTGGGAAATCATTACCAACAGTACACTAACAGCAACATATGATAGAGACAAACCAGGTTCCGCAGACCACACCAGAAAAGAAAGAGCAGGGTCATCGCCTCTTCAAAAAAGCGTTCCTTGCTTTTTTTATCCTTTTCTTGTTTGGCGTGACCTACTATACAGGGTATGAAAATGGGCGCGAAATGGGGGACGTCACTGCTTCGGAAGTGCTCTCCCCAGAGGACGCCATCGTCGTCAACAAAAAGAGTGCTGACACGACGATTGATTTCTCGCTCTTCTGGAAGGTGTGGGAGCTCCTCAAGGACAAATATGTCGATCGAACTGGTCTCGATGCCCGAGAGCTCTTTTACGGGGCTATTGATGGGATGCTCGCTGCCACTGGGGACCCGTATACGACCTTTTTTAGCCCAGAAGAGAATAGAGAGTTCAATGAAGATATATCGGGGGTCTTTGAGGGTATCGGAGCCGAAATGGGCATGAAGGATAATATCATCACCATCATTGCGCCACTTGAGGGGATGCCTGCGGAAAAGGCCGGTCTCCTCCCGGGTGATAAAATCGTCAAGATCGATGATGTGGCTTCGAGTGGCTACTCGCTCGATGAGGCAGTCAAGCGCATTCGAGGAGCCAAGGGGACCTCGGTCAAACTGACTATTTTCCGGGAAGGCGATGAAGAAACTCGTGATATCACCGTAGAGCGAGGTATTATTTCTGTGAAGAGTGTTCGTTCTGAAACAAAAGAGGGCAATATTGCGTACATTCGCGTCAGTCGATTTGGCGAGGACACCGATGCACTGTTTACAGAAGCCGTCAAAAAGGCAGCTAGTGATCAATCCAAGGGCGTGATTATCGACCTCCGGAGTAACCCAGGCGGATTTCTCGATACGGCCGTAGAGATGGCGAGTTTTATGCTCCCATCGGGACAGATTGTGGTCATCGAAGAAGACGGTGCTGGCAAGCGCAAGGAGCTCAAAGCACGAGGCGGAGATATCTTGAGTGCTCTTCCGACGGTTGTTCTCATCAATGAAGGTAGTGCGAGTGCCTCCGAGATACTCGCTGGAGCGCTCCGTGAGAACCGGGACAATGTGACCCTTATCGGCAAAAAATCTTACGGTAAAGGATCCGTGCAGGAACTGATACCAGTAGGCAAGGATACGGCGGTCAAGATTACCGTCGCACGATGGTTGACACCAGAAGGGCACCAGATCAATAAGGCCGGTATCAGTCCGGATATAGAAGTAGGCATGACCGCTGAAGATCGCGAAAATAAGCGTGACCCGCAGCTTGATCGTGCTCTTGAGGAATTGAGAAAATAACGGGCCGTCTTGACCAGTAGAGGGAGATTTTCTATACTGTGAGGTGCATAACCCGTAAGAAAACTCTATGAAGAAAACGAATGTACATCCGCTTGGTGAGAATATCTTGATTCAACTTGAAAAGCCTGAGCAGAAGACGGAAGCCGGTATCTACCTCCCAGAAACAGCCAAGGAAGAGCGTTCCCAGTTTGGGAGAGTCGCTGGTGTCGGTGAAAGCGATCGTATCAAAGTAAAACCAGGTGACCGAGTCATCTTTCGACTGTACGGTGGTGAAGAAGTCACTATCCTGGGCGCGTCGTACCTCATCTGCAACTACAAGGATGTCCTCGCCGTAGTCAAGGACTAAGACAAAACAAAAAGCACCCGGGAGGGTGTTTTTTGTTGCTATGGTTCGATGGGGAGACCGCTCTCTTTTTTGAGATAATCACTGCCAGCGAGCGTCTTGCCAGTAAAGATATTGAGATCGGCTAATCTGACACCACCTTGAAATGAGGTCAGTTCGTTTTCGCCATAGACCACGATGGTACTACCTGCTGGGATCTCGCCTGAGCGCTTCTCTAATTCTTTGAGCGGAATATGAAAGGCTCCTCGAATATGAGCCCGTTCATAGGCTTCCGTCGTCTGGACATCGAGGAGCAAGAGATTGGTTGGGGGATTAAAATAGAGCTTTTTAAACTCATCTAAACTGATGTAGGTTACTTTAGACTGATCGAGAAATGAGTTGGGATCGCCCGCTGAAATGAGTTGATTGCCACCTCGCTTCCAAGCCTCGATGCCACCTTTCAACATGAAAACAGGGTAGGATTTCTGACGGAGGATGGTCTCAGTCGTTTCTCGTGTATTCTTATCCTGTGCCGAGAAAACAATGATGACCGTACGGCCTTCTTCTGGCACAAAGGTAGCGAGGGCTCCCGTTGAAATGGATCGGGATCCGAGGAGGTGTTCACTCTCAAAGTCAGCCTGGCCACGGACATCCACGAAGACGAACTGTTCTTTGTTCATGAGCTTTTGCCGGATGGTATTGGCATCGAGTTCGGGGATGGGATTACTTTGTGCAGGAGAAGGGAGGGCAGCGGAGATGTCTTCTTCTTTGGGAGTATCTTTAAAAAGCGTTCGTCCGATGAAGTAGCCACCGACTAAGAGCACGAGCAAACCACCTACGAGTACAGCTCGAGCATTTTTCTTGTCTTGTGAAGTAGGGAGTTCACGCATAAGAGTGGGTGCTACTCGAGGAGAGTACCAACAAAACCTTCGTTGCCATTGAGAAATTCCCGGATCGGGAGGGGTGATTTGCCTTCTAGTTGGACTGTCTCGAGGAAGAGTATACCGCTACCTGTTTGAACACCGATTTTTTCACCGATTTCACAGACCATCCCGATGGGTTGTTTGAGACCAGGATTCAACTTTTGGACTGAAACGGTGAGGAGCTTGAGGCGGAGGAGATTGTCCTTTTTATGCCAGTAAGCAAAGATGCCCGGCCACGGAGAGAGAGCGCGATAGCGGTTGTAGATACTCTCGGCATCGTCACTCCAGACGATCTTGCCGTCGCTCCGTTCGATGAGCTGGCAGAGAGTAGCATCTTCGTGGTTTTGCTTCTTTAGGGTGATGCGACGCTCTACCCAGTCTGGGAGGGTAGAGAGGAGGAGGTCACGGCCAGCCATCGTAAGCTTGCCTGTGAGAGTCTCCGTAGTATCATCTGGGGCAATGGGGACCGTCACTTGGGTCAAGATATCACCCGTATCCATCCCGCGGTCCATGAGCATGATAGTGACGCCAGTTTCGGTCGCACCGGCAAGGAGCGCGTTTTGGATCGGAGAGGCACCTCTCCACAGTGGGAGAAGTGAGGTATGAAAGTTGATACAGCCGAATCCTGGGAGGTTGAGGACCGATTCGGGGAGAATTTTGCCATAGGCAGCGACCACAATGAGATCTGGCTTCCAATCTGTCAGAGTTTTGAGTGTTGCATCATCTATCCGTTCAGGCTGGAGCAGTGGGAGGGCGCGTTCGACGGCGAGTTTTTTGACCGGACTCTCTTCAATCTCTCGTTTTCGACCGACCGGTTTGTCGGGCTTCGTAACCACTCCGACTATGTTGTATTCGGCATCGAGGAGCGCCTGGAGGAGTGTGGCGGAAAGTGTCGGCGTACCCATAAAGACGACCCGGACCTTGGGCGGGCCTTGCTTGTCGGCGACAGCGGGCTTTGTTTTATGAAGAGAGCGCTTATCCTTTGAGTGATGGACCATCACTTTGTGGCCGCGGGTAGGCCAGAAATGCTCTACAAAGCGTCTAAAGAGACTGGACATACGGTAAATTTTTTTGTTTTTTCTCTTGTTTGAGGAAACGATGGAGGATGAGCACGCCATCTAAGTGATCGACTTCGTGTTGGATGACTGTCGCGAGGAATCCGCTCGCGCGCAACTTCTTCGGGAGACCCTTTTCATTGATATATCTGACTGTGACCGTCTCGGAACGGAGGATGGGAAAGAATTCACCTGGGAGACTGAGGCAACCCTCTTCTGAAACGATGAGTTCTTGTGAGCGGGATGTGATCTCGGGATTGATGAGGAAATACTGCTTTTTCTCGACTTCAGCGACAGCGAGCCGGAGTGGGATATTGATCTGAGGCGCCGCCAAACCGACACCGTGCTCTTTGTGCATGGTCACAATCATTTTGGGGAGGAGTTCCTGGATCTCAGGAGAGAGCGGGTCTGTGACCAGCTTGGTTTTTTGACAGAGGATGGATTTGTCCTCGCCAGTAACGATTGGAAGCATAGGGAGTCGTTTAGCGGAGAGCGAGTGGATCAATATCAATGATGAGGTCTTTGCTATTTTTTTCGAGAAAGGTACGGATACTGGATGGGAGCGTCTCCCGGAAACGGAGAAGCGTCGTCGACTCAAACTGACCACGCTTCTTCGGTCGATCCACGCTCTTGGTCGGATAGAGTCGACAGTCCTTGGTGAGGAGCGGTGAGAGTGCCCTCGCGAGGTGCTCACTTTTTTTATTGACTTCCTGTGCTGACTTCCCAGTTGCGCCGAGAGCGACAAAACGTGCAAAGGGCGGATAAGCAAAGTCTCGTCTCTCCTCGATGAACGTGGCCAAGATACTCGAGCTCCCCTCGGTCACTATTTTTTGGAAAAAGGCATGTTCTGGATGAAAAGTTTGGACGATGACTCGCCCAGAAGGGGAGGATACGGTCTGGCGCATGGCTCGGGAAATGTCCCGAAAAAGGCGCTCATCAGCCTGAAAATCAGGAAAAAGAAGGAGACTATCCGCATCAATCATAGCAACGAGCGAGAGTTTCGGCAAGGGTGGATCTTTGAGGACCATCTGGGTACCGATGATGATATCGAGTTCTCCGGCGAGGCCTTGAGAGATGATCTCTTGCAGCGCTCTGGCTGATTTTTGAGTAGAGCTATCGAGGCGGGCGATACGAGCTCGCGGAAAACGCTTGCGGATTTCACGTTCAACCTTTTCGGTGCCAAAGCCCACATGACGAAACACGAGGTGCCCACAGCTTGGGCAGCTGGGGAAACTCCCGGTCTCAAAGGAGCAATTGAGACAGCGGAAACCACCATCTACGGTATTAATGAGGGGGTGATCGCACTCCTTACAGCGGAAAACTTCTTTACAGCGTTCGCACACGGAGAATGCACTCAGGCCCTGACGATTGATGTAGAGAAGGATTTGCTCACGTCGAGAGAGCGCTTCTTCGATATGGAGCGCGAGCTCTTCAGAGACTGGGGAGTAATTCCGACGGTAGCGCTCGAGGCGCAGGTTCACCACCGAGAGCCGACTCCCAAAGGGTGGATGGATTGGTAGACGTGCGACTGGTAGCATATCGCCACGTTCTATCCGGGCCAGAGTCTCAACACTCGGAGTACCAGAGGTCAGTATGAGGGTGGCTTGGTGGATGTGAGCGAGTAGCTCGGCGACGCGTTTGCCGTGGTAGCGCGGACTCATGTCCCATTGCTTATAACTCTCATCTTGCTCCTCAGTGACAATGATGGCACCCAGATTCTTGAAAGGGGCAAACAAGCCCTGGCGAGTCGAGAGGATAATCCGGGCTTCGCCACTTCGCACTCGTTCCCAGGCCGAGAAGTAGGCACCGTCCGAGAGGTGGCTCTGGAGCGTGGCAATTTTCGCGGTGGGGAAAGCGCTCTCTAGAGCGCGGAGAAGGATGGGAATGAGCGTGATTTCCGGAACCAAGACGAGGACTTGTTTCTGAGACTTTTCGTAGTGCTTGATGGCGAGAAGGAGAGAACGCTTGGCTCCGGTATCGAGTGAGGTATCGATAAAGAGTGGTCGCTCACTCTGTGCCCAGAATGGATTCGCCATGAGGACACGTTCTTCCTTGGTGAGTCGGATGACTTTCGGTACTACGGTATGGCCTCCAGATTTTTTGGTGAGGCGCTCTCTGACCCGCTTGGCGATAAAATGTTTGAGTGTCTTCCCAAGCGGAGTAAAATATTCAGTACTGATTTCTTGGGCAAGTGCGCACTGTGCCCCAGTAAGGAGCGCTGGTTCTACGACGGCGGTGACAAATTTCATCCAAGTAGGTCTCCGTCCTGGGAGAGCCTGACACTTAAAGACGATACCTTGTCCCATCTGACGTCCAAACGATATGGAAACGAGTGACCCAGGCTTGACGGGTACGGTGCTCGCATAGCTAAAAAGCGGTGATCGCGCGAGAGGCAGGATCATGAGGGGGGCCACTTCGAGACGATAGAGCGAAAAGTCTTTCATATGCTGTCAGTGTAGCAAATTATTGCTCTTTTGGCTTTTTTGCGCTACTCTTCCGTCATGAACAAGACTCGAAGACTCTTTGTTGGCCTTCCGCTCTCGCGGGAGCTCAAGAAACGCCTGGTGCGTGAAATGGACGTTTTCCCAAAGGAAGCGTCGCTTTTGACCCGCGAAGAGAACCTCCAAGTGACTGTCTTTTTCCTCGGGTTTGTCCATGAGGGTGAAGTAGCCGATGTCTGTGCTCGGGTGGGGTCGGTCTGCGAAAACCTTGAAGCCTTTGAACTGGAGTTTAGTGGCATTTCGCTCATGGAAAGTGCAGAGAATCCCAAGATGATTTGGCTGAAAGGGGAAGCCAGTGAAGGACTCAAAATATTACGGGAAGAAATAGAAAAGGAGTTTGCTTCGTTTGTGACCGAGAAGAAACTCTACCGTCCGCATATCACACTTGCTAAAATCAAGAAGCAGCGTTGGCTCGCTCTGCCGGAGAAGCCCGTGCTCAAGGACCAACTACACCTCATGGAACCAATTGACACGGTGTGTGTCTACGAAAGCCTCACCATCGATGGCAAACGTCGCTACGAGCCTATCGATACCTTTTCTTTGCTTTGAGGTATGAATCATGACGCCAGAGTTATGAGAATACTCGACATTCCTATTGCTATGGGATCCCGCGAGGTTATCCTGGCACAAGTCAAAAGATTTTTGACTGAGCCACGATTCCATCGCATTGCGACGGTCAATCCCGAGTTCTTGGTCATGGCCGGTCATGATGAGGCATTCAAACAATCACTCCTTTCGGCCGACCTGTGTGTAGCAGATGGTACCGGTATCGTACTCGCCGGACTATTCAAGGGAAAGAATGTCACACGATTTCCCGGTGCGGACCTCCTCCATGAAATCCTCACCATCGCTGAGCGAGATGGACATCCTATCTTCCTCGCTATCAAAAAAGACGGTCTTTCTTCGTATCAAGAAATCCGTCAGTCTCTTCTCAAAAGGTATCCGAAACTTTCTGTTGCGGGGGTAGAGGTTATCATGACGGAACCCTGGGAACACTATCAGCTAAAAGCTAAAAGCTATAAGCTCGTTTTGTGCAATTTCGGTGCCCCAGCCCAAGAACTCTTTCTCGAAAGTCTGAGAACTAATCCGGGCGATATCCGTCTCGCTATGGGTGTAGGAGGAAGCTTTGATTTTCTGACTGGCAAACAAAAGCGCGCGCCGCAGTGGCTCCGTACCTTCGGCCTCGAATGGCTCTGGCGCCTCATCCTTCAGCCGAGGAGATGGCGACGTATCTGGAACGCAGTGGTCGTTTTTCCGCTCAAAGTATTGATTAAATAGTGAAATAAGGTTAGAATAAAGCCACAAATCCGTATAGTAGTGTTTTATGTCAAACGTTCGAGTCAGATTTGCCCCATCACCAACTGGATTTCTCCATGTGGGAGGGCTCCGTACAGCACTTTATAGCTACCTCTTTGCCAAGAAAGAAGGTGGGACATATATCTTGCGCATTGAAGACACGGACCAAAAACGGCTTGTCCCAGGATCTGTAGAGAGTCTCATTCAGACGCTACTTGCAATGGGAGTGCGCCACACGGAAGGTCCATTTGAAAAAGATGTGACGAGTGGACCATCGAGAGAGTCTACGAAGTACCCAGGCATTGTGGAGATGGGAGAGTATGGCCCATATATTCAATCTGAACGTCTCGATCTCTACCAGAAGTACACGGATGAGCTCATAGCTGAGAGGAAGGCTTACCGATGTTTTTGTACACCGGAACGCCTAGAGGAGATGCGGACAGAACAATCGCGCAATAAGCAGGCCCCAAAGTACGACCGATTTTGTTTAAAACTTTCTGAATCAGAGGTTACTCGCAAGAAGGAAGCTGGTGAGCCGTATGTGGTCCGTTTTCTCATTCCTGAAGACAGAGAAATCGAGTTCGTAGATTTGGTTCGAGGCAAAGTTAAGTTTCATACCAAAGATCTTGACGACCATGTCCTCATGAAGTCTGATGGCTATCCTACCTATCACCTGGCTGTGGTGGTGGATGATCACCTGATGGGCATCACTCATGCTCTCCGCTCCGAAGAGTGGGTCCCGAGTACCCCCAAACACATCCTCCTCTACGAAGCACTCGGTTGGGAGGCACCGCATATTGGGCATCTCTCGGTTATCCTAGGTAAGGATGGTAAGAAAAAGTTGTCCAAACGCGATGGCGGTGTATCGGTGGAATACTTTCTTGCTCAGGGTTACCTAAAAGAGGCACTCATCAATTTCATCGCACTTCTTGGTTGGAACCCGGGGCAGGGGAATACGCAAGAAATTTTTACCCTTGAGGAGCTCGAGCAATCATTTAGTTTATCCGGCTTACACAAAGCTGGCGCGGTGTTTGACTTGAAGAAGCTCGACTGGATGAATGGTGAATACCTGAAGAAACTCTCTGTCGATGAGCTCTACACTCGGGCGCTTGAGTTCGGTCAGTTTCAAAACGAATTTTTTGCGACGGTAGGGGAAGCACTGAAATCTGAGACTTATCTCAAACGTGTTCTCGCGGTTGAGCATGATCGACTGACCCGTCTCACAGACATCGGGCTCCACAATCCCTTTTTCTTTGTGATGGGGGAATATGAGGCCAAGATGCTCAATTGGAAGGACAATGATGCCAGCATGACGCGAGCTTCTTTGGAACAAGCAGAGAAGCTCCTTGAGAACTTTGACGATACTACCTGGGCAACGCTCAATCTCATTGAAGAAAAACTGCTCACAGAAGCTGGCGATAAGCGTGGTGACTTTCTCTGGCCACTGCGGGTAGCGCTCACGGGTGCCGAACGTTCACCTTCACCAGCCCAAGTCGCCTGGGTTCTTGGGAAAAACGAGAGTCTCGCACGCCTCAAACAAGCCATCGCCAAGCTGGTGTAGTACCAGATATGGGTATGGTATACTGAGAGTTACGGAGCTTGACCAAAAAATCAACCATGCCCAAGAGAAATACTTTCATTCAATCATTTTTTCTCGTCGCGCTTCTCTCTGGAGGCCTGGTTTCTACTTTTTTGGTTCGAGCGAGTGATAGTGTGACGACGCTCTCTGATGCTCAGCAAAAGGCACTAGAGGACAAGGAGGACGAGCTCGAGGAAATTGACGCCAAGATCAAGGCATATAAACAAATCATTGATCTCAAGCAACGCCAGGGGGCTACACTCGCCGAACAAATCGAGGGGCTCCAGGCTCAGGTAGACAAGCTTGAACTCGAGATCAAAACAGCCACCAAACAAATCAATGAGCTGGAGGGACAGATTCGGGATTTGTCGCTCCGCGTCGCTGAGAAAAGTATTCTAATCGACCGTCAAAAGCGCATCCTCTCCGAGCTCATGCGCGTCTACTATAGCGAGTACTCGGGCGACAGTCAGCCGGTATTTTTGGCTTCGGCTGAGAGTCTCTTGTATTTCAAGAGCGAGGGCTGGACCGCAAGTATCAGCGACCGAGTGAGCGAGCTCCTGGATTCTGTCAAAACTCTCCGTGATAGCCTCACCAAAGAGCAGCAAGAAGTGAGTGAGAAAAAGGCAGAGGTAGATGCCCTCTACAAGGATCTTGCCGGTCGCAATGCCAATCTCGAGGCCACCAAAAAAAGTAAAGCAGCGCTCCTCGCCAAGACCCAAGCAGAAGAAACCAAGTATGATGGCCTCGTCGATGACCTCCAGAAACAGCGCGATGATATCGAGAATGAAATCAATGATTTGGAATCCGGGCTTTCGACGGATGGACTGCCGAGCTCATCGAAGAGTCTACTCGCGTATCCGGTGAAGAGTGTCAAGATAACCCAAGGGTACGGCAAGACGAGTTTTTCCAAGAAAGCCTACGCTTCGGGTAAACACAACGGTGTGGACTTTGGCGGTGCTTACGGCACAACAATATATGCTGCAGCCGATGGTAAGGTGGTCGGTATCGGAAATCTCGGTAAATACGCCTACGGTCGTTGGATTGCTATCGACCACGACAACGGTATGATTACCCTCTATGGTCATTTGAGCTCTCAGAATGTCAGTAAAGGGGAAAAGGTCACGAAAGGGGAGTCAATTGGCAAGATGGGAAGTACCGGCTACTCCACTGGCAATCACCTCCATTTCACCGTTTTCTCAGAGAAATCCTATGATGTCGTACCATCGAAGACCGTTAAGGGCCTCAATATCCCGATTGGTGCCACCGTCAATCCAATGAACTATCTTCCTTAGCTGGTAAGGGATTCTTATACCGTTCTATGCTGAAATTTCCACGTCCTCACCGTGTCCGTTTTGCGCGAGATATCGTTGCCGAGGTCCTCTTCCCAGAGCGTCAGACTGGCAAAGTTGCTATCCTCGCTATCGGTGCTCCATCGGGATCTTCCAAGAAAGAGAGGATTGAGTTTTTGGCATCTCGAGGCTATGTGGTTGTCTACCCACGTTATCGGGGGACTTGGGAGAGCGATGGTTGGTTTCTCGAACATTCACCAGCTGACGATATTCGAGATATTATCGTCGAATTAGAAAACAAAAAATCTGTTACCAGTGTCATGACTGGCGAAGTATTTCCGATTAGGGTTTCGGCGGTACATCTTTTTGGGGGCTCGTTTGGTGGTCCAGCCGTACTTCTGAATACCGATTTGCCGATTGTCAAAAAAGTGATTGCTCATTCCCCTGTCATTGATCGGAGTGTAGAAGGGGAGGACGAACCATTTGATGAGTTTGTACGGTATTCGTGCCAGGGCTTTGGTGGAGCGTATCGAACCAAGACACCATTAGACTGGCAGAAACTGACCAAGACTGATTTCTATAATCCTGTGGCCCACGTCGAAAAGATCGATGGCAGAAAAGTGTTCATTCTTCATGCCAAAGATGATACCAATGTACCAGTCGATCCTGTTGTACCATTCGCGAAAAAAATCGGAGCTACGTACTACCTCAAGCCTCATGGTGGTCACAGCATCAAGTTCGAACATCGGTTTCTGTGGAAGAAAGTTGAGGCCTTTCTCAAGAAACGCTAGCTACAAAAATTTGACGTGAGACTCCCCTGGCGATTTTTTTAAAAGAGGGGAGTGTTTTTTTTGAAATATGAAGTATGACATATGAAGCATGAGTCTGAATTCATGGTCAGAAAAATTCATACTTCATAACTCATATCCCAGTATTCATACCGTTCTAGGGTGATATAGATGTACACCTCTGTAGATTCAAATGCCTCACAATCGATTATACGCATTCGTTTATTCATAAAAATGAAAAGCGTGAGTGGAGTACGATGATTGCACGCGGTCCCAGATTATACCTCTCCGGCCTTTCCATACGTAATGTCCTATAAGTTACATTGCGGGACGTTATGAAAATATCAAGAAAACTCACCCTTCAAGGAAAATGACTCGCATGGAACGCAATTCGATAACGATTACTCAGTATTTTTAACAGGGTTTTGGTAGGATGGGATCAAGATTATGATCTCAACAAATTGTTCAACGGTAATAAGTTTTATATTTGTCGGAATGTTCTTTGCCTTCCTTTGGTTAAAAAGCGCAACGTCCCCTGCTGTAAGATTTTTAGAAGTTAAAACGAGATAGAATAATTCTCTAATATGCGAGTACTTCTTGAGTTTTATATAAACGTTTGTGTCAAGGTTATGGTAGGTCTCGGTTGAGAATACATCTACTGCGAAATTCTTCACTGGATTAAATACATAGAAATCTGCTCTTAGTTTTCTGTATTTATCAATTGGCTTTTCTAAATGAACAAATGGCTCATGGAACCTTTCAAAAAGAATATCTCTCAACGCGTCTTCACTCACCTTTGAGCGCTTATTTGAGGCTATACCGATTTCAGATCGATACTTTCCTTTTGAAAAGTCAGTTTCGCTGTAACCAAGAAGTTTTCGCAATTCGGGCAATCCACCAAATAATCGATTCAACTGTCGTGATGAGGGAAGATCGGGGCAAATATCAATTTCTGGTCCAGTGGGTAATCTTCCATTTTCAACTTCAAATTTTTTGAACCCAGCCTGCACTTTTTCTAAAGTCCATTTTCTTTTTGGCATATTAATAAGTTTACTACTATTACAGTATAACATACATTTCAAATAAGCACGAGTTTCCCCAATTGAAAAAGCTCCGTACTCACGGAGCTTGACGTGCATTTGATTCTTTAGCGGAAGGTGCGAAGGATCAAGAGGACAAGGATGACGACTACGGCGAGGCCGACACAACCACAGCCACGGCGGCGACGCATACCACCGAACCTGTTACCAAATCCGACAAACATAATAGCGAGATTAGCGAATTACAAGCTCCTCTAGCATAGCACACATTGGAGTAGTTTTTGGTAAGAAAAAACCGGTCGGCACGCGATGCGTACCTTCCGGTGGCCGGTTCTACTCAATAGCGTCAAGGTTGATATCGAGCGCTGTGTGGAGCACCGACTTGGTCGAGATGCAGACGGTATTGCCGCCTTTCCTTTTGGCGCGGTACATGGCCTCATCGGCTAGGCTCATCAGCCTGCTCAGAGTCACTGCGATATCGGACTCCGGCTCAATGCTGCCATCCATGATGCCGATGGAAGCCGTTACCTGTGGCTTGCCTTCGATGAGTTGGAAGCGCCCATCCTGAGACATCTGCATGAGGAGCCGCTGTGCGCGTTCGCTGGCAAATGATGCATTCGCATTGAACACCGCTAGCACGAATTCATCTCCACCTCGTCGACCAATGAGGTCCGTTCCCCGAGGGAAGCACTCGCGAACGAGTTGGGCAAAGGCACGCAGCACGCGATCGCCACCGTCGTGTCCCTCGCTATCGTTGTAGATCTTGAAACCATCAAGGTCCACGTAGAGGACTGAGACATCCGCAGTCGACTGAGGGTATGACGCTCGGAGCTGGTTCTGTGCCTCGACGAGAAAGAACTCCTCGAATCCAGAACGACTCAGAAGACCCGTCAACGGGTCCCTCGTTGAGCGTTCTTCTGCCAGCTGCAAGGCCTCCGCAAGAGACGCTACCTGAGGCCGGAGACGCTTGATTTCCTGCTGTGCCTGATCGAGCTCGCTGATCAGTCCTTCGAAGGTGTGTGTGCCAGTCTCCGTGGCCGCAGCCTCGTTGTGCCTCATGGCTTCAATGCCCGCAAGGAGCGCCTTATTCGCTTCCTCTAGCTTGCTGAGCTTATCTTCCAGAGCTTTCTCCGTCATCGCGTGTCGCTCCTCCGCTCTTGTGGCAGCGACACGGGCAATCCAGAGGATGACGGTCAGAATCAGGACAAGGACGCCGAGAAGCATGCTGACGACAAAGTAATTCATGGATGGTCCCCTTTTTGGGCGTTGGGTTGGTGGGTTGGGTTGGAAAAGGACAACGTTTTATTCTGGCATGGAATTGATGCTTTGTCAAGGTTACGCGACCAGAATTTCTTGATAAGATAAAGGTAGTTTTTGCCTCATGATTCCTGCTTCATACTTCATAATTCCTCTTCAAATATGCGTATCTCCTATTCGAGTGTCGGCACGTACCAAACCTGTCCACTCAAGTACAAGTATCAGCACGTCGACCGAATCCCAGAGCCCAAGAGCAAGGAGGCCGTTTTTGGGACACTCGTTCATGCGGTCATGAAGTACGTTCACACCCCTGCCCTACTCGCACCCACAGTCGAGCAAGCCCTCGACTACTTCGCCAAGGGTTGGAACAGCGAAGTCTACGAGGACGAGCTCGAGGAGCGAGCGGCATTCTCACAGGGTGTCACTATCATCCAGGACTATCTCTCGCGCAACAAACCGAGTGACTACACGATTGTTGACCTCGAAAGTCGGTTCGCTATTGAAATTGGTGATGAAGTCTCGGGCAAGCATATCGTCTCGGGAATCATCGACCGGATCGACCGGACCAAGGATGGTTATGAAATCATCGATTACAAAACGACACGCAAGATGCCGAGTCAGGACAAAGTCGACAATGACCTCCAGCTTTCTATCTACCTCAAGGCCTTTCTCGCTCGCTATCCCAAAGAAGTAGCCAATCTCGATAAAATAACCGTCAGTCTCTACTATTTGAAGCACGGCGTCAAGCTCTCAAGTACTCGAACTCGAGAACAGCTCGACCGCGTGGATGAGACGTTCCTCAGCGTGATCAAGTCGATCGAAGAGGCCAAATTTGAACCCATTCTCTCGCCTCTCTGTGACTGGTGTGGGTATCAGAAAATTTGTCCTTTGTGGAAGCACAAGTTCGCTGAGACACGCCGAGTCGAGACTGAGGATGTGAAACAGGCCATCGCAGAATACCTCGATCTCAAGGGAAAGCTCTCAGAAGAAAAACTCCGTCTCGGTAAACTCCAGACTCTGATCCTCGACTATATGGAGCAAGAAGGAGTCGATCGCGTCTTTGACGAACAGGGCATCATCGGCAAGTCAATGCGCAAGACCTACAAGTACGATGCCGAGAAGCTCCGTGCCGTCTTCGAACCACTCGACAAGTGGGAATCAGTACTCAAAGTTGATAGTATCGCCCTTCGCACCATCCTCGCTACCCTCCCCTCCTCGACCCAAGATGAGGTCGAAAAGGCCAAGGTGCTCGATAAAGAAAGTACCAGTTTGACGGTCAAGAAAAACAAAATAGAGGTCGATGACGAGCTCAGCCTCTAGCTTCTTTCGTTTCAATATTATTCACCGGATTCGAGTGTACTCCCATCGTCCGGACAAGGGGCAAATTGGCACTCAGGGCCGACTTTGCCGACGAAACTGCCATCAGGGCAGGTTTTGACTTCTTGGGTGCAAACAAACGATTCTTTGCCCTTGGTTTTGGTGGTGGGAGACGGGACTTCGAGCGGTGCATCGATGATACCCCGACGGTTGGGCAACCCCTGAGGACACGGAGCAAACTGACAGTACGGACCACTGCGACCGACGGCACTCCCGTCTGGACACATCATAGCTTCCTCTGTGCAAGCAATACCGAGATCGTTCCCCTGACGAGTGAAGTCTACATACGACAAAACGAAAGCCCCCAGGAGAAAAACAAAGAGTATCAAGATCGAGAACAACATCGTGTCGGGATGGAGCGTGTGATGCCACTTGGTGTGTTTGTGTTTCATGACTGTAGTATATATCGGAGTGAAGTGCGTGTAAATAAAAAAGAGGCGCCCGTCGATGCGGTGCGCCTGTGGTTGTGTGCGGCGCTTAGGCCGGCACGGCGTCGTTGAGCGAGTGGAGCTCGCCGACGGGCTTGCGACGGAGGGCAACGCAATGTGCCACCAGTCGGTCCAGTGCCTCGGTGTCGCCGGCGGCTTCCATAGCTCGCCTGAGCACATCAGGCACGCACTCCGGGTCCCGGAGGACTGACTGCAACCAGGTAGTGACGTCGACCTCAGGGATTACGCTCCGGTCTGCTTCCTCGAGAACGATTTCGAGGTAAGCATTGAGGCCCGTACTCGAGCCGGCCCATACGAGACAGTTGTTCGGATCCATGCGACCGCAAACGGCACGACCGAGAGTGAGCAGCCCCTCCTGAGCCTTTGGCGCCAGTGGCGCACCAGGCTCTGATAGACGCACATCGCTCCACGGCACCAGCACCATCTCCGAGCAGTGCTTCTGACTGCCGGGCGGGCAGTCACCGCACGGACCAGTGCATGCAATACGAAAGACTTTCATGGTTTCTCCTAGAAGGGAGGGTGGGAATATTGCGCCCCCATTATACCTCCAATTCGCCATTTGGCAGGGTCAACAAAAAAGCCCCTCTGAGGGATTTTGGTTATATGTTGTGAACATCGGACAATGATGGAGATTATTCTACTCAAAAATCAAAGCATCGCCATCTTTTAGAGTTTTATAAGGAATCTTGTTTTCAATGCAATACTGTACTTCTTTGCTAATGTCAGCTGATTCAGGATGGTCAGAATCAAAGTGTGGTAAGAATGCGTAATCAATCATACCGAGCCCCTCCCAAATCGTTTCTTTTTGACCAGAATACGGAAGATCTGTTGGATCATCAACGATAGCATATCCCCTCAAAGATGGAGAGAGCACACATCCCGCGGCGCTATAGCCAGCGTAAACAAAATCTTTTTGAGTTTTATTATACTCTCGCAATATAGTATCGAGCCCACTAAGTCTCATCGCTTGGCGGAGTATAAAAGTATTTCCCCCGCTTATAAAGATTCCTCCTAAGCTCTGCAGTTTTTCTTTGAGTCTATCTTCTTTATCGAAGAAATTTTTCAAATCAAGGACCTCTGCTTGAAGTCCAACATCAGCCAGACTCTGCATATCACTTGCTACATGCATTTCGCGTCTTTTCGGATCAGCTCCGGTAAAGTCCAAGGCATTCGGTATATATCCTACACTTTTATTTTCTGAAAACAATGCTAAAAGCGATTCTGGATGATTACCAATTTTATATGATGACAGATAGAATATCATATGTTGTGCTGGGGAGGAAGGGAAATCGAACTGCTCTCCGCTGGCTGGCGGATGCGCTCTATAGGGCTTCCGCCCTCTAGTCCGGCAGGCCGGTCACCTCGTACTGGGAACTCCCGTTCCCCGACCCCCTCCCGTTCGATCCCTTTACCTCTTCAAGATAAAAGAAAATCACCATACCCACAAGGGGCATGATGATTTTTCTTAGCTGGGGAGGAAGGGATCGAACCTTCGCATGGTGGGACCAGAACCCACTGCCTTACCGCTTGGCTACTCCCCAAAGTATTAGAGAACAATCAACAAATATCAGTCAACAAAAAACACCACTTTTAAGTGTTTTCATATACTAGCCGAAATGCCATTTTTTTTCAACCCCCGCTTTTAAAGCAAGATATTTCTTTGCTGTTTGATAACTGCTGACGGTCCTCTGCCTTATACCTTGAGGTAACGGCGGATGGCGATGCTACTCGAGAGGACGCCTAAGGCGATACCGAGGAGGAGGATGCCGCCAAAGACTGGAAGAAAGAAACTGATATAGAGCCCCATGAAATTCCCCTGTGGGATAGCCCCCTCGGTGAGGGGCGAGATGAAATAGGCGGCCCCAAAGAGAGCGACGGCAGTAGCGAGAGCAGCCGCGATGCCGTAGAACACTCCTTCGAAGACAAAGGGCATCCGGACATAGATGTTCGACGCACCGACCAAGCGCATGATTTCAAACTCCTGGCGGTGTGAGTAGATAGTGATCCGGATCGTATTGAAGGTGATAAGGACCGCGATAAAGATAAAAGCAGCACCGAGGCCCAAACCAATCTTCTGGGTAGTCTGGTTGATGCGCTCAAGATTGGCAAAAATCTTTTTGTTCTTGTCGTAGTTGATGCGACTGATATCACTCTGAAAGGTCGAACGCTCCAGCTGATTGACGATGACCTCGTAGTACTCTGGGGCCACGGCCTTGATGACGAGGGACGCCAGGAGCGGATTCTCCCCTATTTCTTCGATAGCCTGGGTGACCGCCGCGTTATTCTTGTTTTCAGCGAGGAACGTCTCAAGCGCTGCGTCACGAGAAACATATTCGACTGAAGAGATTTCCTTTTTGTATTTGGAGAGCTCGTCACGGATCTCAAGCATGCGGTATTCTGGGACGTCAGGGTTGAATGAGACGTTGATGCTCACTTTGTCGCGCATGTTCTGGAGCATGTAGTGAGTGGTCAGTCCGAGGAGCGACGAGATGCCCACGATAAAGAGTGAGAGCGTCAAGATACTGACCGTGGCAAATGACAACCAACCGTTGCGACGGAAGTTTTGCCACCCTTCACGAAATGTTCGCCACAGTTTGAGAGTCTTCATACCAAAAGAGAACCGCTTATCACTTATGTTTGTTTATTGTAGCATATATTTCCCCTTGCTCTCGTCATGGGCGATGCGACCACCATTCACGATGATGACGCGCTTGCCGAGTTTGTCGACGATACCCTTGTTGTGAGTCGCGAGGATCACCGTAGTTCCAAATGAGTTTATCTCGAGAAGAAGTCGGATGATTTCATTCGATGAGACTGGATCGAGGTTGCCGGTCGGTTCGTCAGCGATGATGACCTTGGGACGATGGATGAGAGCCCGAGCGAGGGAGACGCGCTGTTGCTCTCCACCAGAGAGTTCCTTGGGGAACTGGTGCATCTTGGTACCAAGACCGACAATCTCAAGGATTTCTGGCACTTCGGCATCAATTTCTTCCTGACTACGACCATCGACTTCAAGGGCATAGGCGACGTTTTCAAAGGCCGTCTTGTTCGGCAATAGTTTGAAGTCCTGAAACACTGTCCCGATATTGCGTCGATAAAATGGCAGGTGCTTGCGGTTTATGGCGCTGAGGGGTCGCTCGTTGAAGTAGACTTCGCCCTCAGTCGGCATTTCCTCAGCGTAGATGAGCTTGAGGAGTGTCGACTTGCCGACCCCACTCGCCCCGACGAGTGAGAGGAATTCGCCCGGATAAATAACCAAATTCACCTTGTTCAGAACAGGAGTATTTTCGAGATACGTCTTGGTGACATTTTCAAATCGGATGATTGGCTTCTGTTCGGGCATAAGATTATATATTTGCTATTAGTTTGTTTTGAGATAACGTAGGGTGCTTTCGATAAAGGGTTCGAGGCCACCATCTAGGACCTTACTGGTATCGCTCGTCTCGACGTTGGTGCGGTGATCTTTGACCATGGTATAGGGATGGAGCACGTAGGAACGGATTTGATTCCCCCACTCGGCACTTTTGAACTCACCTCGGAGCGCTCGTTTAGCCTCGGCCTCAGCCTCCAATTTTTGCTGGAGGAGTTTGGAGCGGAGGAGCTTCATCGCTTGCTCACGATTCTGGAGTTGCGAGCGTTCGGTCTGGCAGGCGACGACGGTGTTCGTAGCGAGATGCGTGATGCGCACAGCACTCTCGGTCTTGTTGACGTTTTGCCCCCCTGCCCCTGATGAGCGGTAGGTATCGATGCGCAGGTCCTCGGGTTTGAGGACAATAGCCGTGTCATCATTTTCAATCACCGGCATCACTTCAACCGAAGCAAATGACGTCTGCCGAAGCGAGTTGGCATTGAACGGTGAGAGTCGCACCAACCGATGAATTCCTGCTTCACCACGGAGATAGCCGTAGGCGTAGGCGCCATCGATTTCGAGCGTCACACTTTTGATACCAGCTTCACCACCTCGAGTCTCATCGAGGACGCTCGAGCGGAAACCATTTTGCTCAGCATAACGGAGATACATGCGCATAAGCATTTCAGCCCAGTCCTGGGCATCGACACCGCCGGCGCCACTCCGTACCGTGAGGAGAGCCGATGCACTATCATACTCCCCACCGAGGAGGGTCCGGAACTCAAGCGAGCGAATCGTCTCCTCAGCACTCTCATACTCCGGTGTGATGAGGGACATGTCGACCCCCTCCTCCTCGGCAAAGAGCGCGAGGTTCGCGAGAGTGTCGCGAAGCGTATCAAAAGACTGGCGTTCGCGCTGGAGCATCTCTATTTCTTGCATCACCCGTCCAGCCTTTTTAGGGTCATCCCAAAACGACGGGCTCTCACTCTCTTTCTTGAGGACAGTGACCCGCTCGGCCTTTTTGGCAAAGTCAAAGATAGTCCTGGAGCTCCAGGAGTTTTTGTTGAAGAACGGCGACTTTTTGACTCATGTCATTCATAGGAAAAGTATACCATATTCCGCCCTGCTCTTGAACCTTTTCCAGAACTGCGCTAGACTTTCCGAAGCAATGCCGATGTAGCTCACCTGCCCGCAATGCTACGCATAAGCGTTGCAGGCGAGGTTGGTACCCGCCCGAACGTACCCCGCCAGAATGACATTCATGTCGGGCTGGCGTTCGGTACGGACGGGGAGCGGCGCATTCGCTTGCCCCGTCACATTTTTGAGCCAGCATAACAAGCCACCTTAGCTCAGTTGGCAGAGCGGCGCACTCGTAACGCGCAGGTCTCCAGTTCGATCCTGGAAGGTGGCTCAAAAGTAAATGTGACTGGGGTAACGCCAAGGTCCGGAGTTCGATCCTCCGAGACGGCTCTCAGAAAATAACGAACAGGTCTCACCGGTCATCGGCTCCATAGAAAAAACGCCTTCATGAAGGCGTTTTTTGATGAGTCATTTCGCTAATTCGGTTTCGATGGCAGATTGGATGTCCTCACGGCTGACAGCGCCGTCGAGGAACGTACCGTTCACGAAGGTGGTTGGAGTCGCTGTGATGTTGAGAGCCGACGCTTCTTCCTTATCACGAGCTACTTGTTCACTCGGACCACTGGTTGGGAGGCAGGCAGTAAAAGCCCGACCGTCGAGCTTGAGCCACCAAGCATAGTCTTTGAACTTCTGCGTGCCCTTGGCTTTGCTCCACTCCCCTTGCTTGGCAAAGAGATAGTCAGCATACACATCAAACTTACCCTGCGCATGAGCACAGAGTGAGGCGACGGCAGCATTCTCGGCCTGGGCATGAAACGACAATGGCAAGTGTTTGTAGACTACCCGGACCTGATCGCCAAATGGCACGACAGCTTGCTTGAGGGTTTCACGGTAGGTGCCACAGTGGGTACACTCAAAGTCAGTATAGGTGACGATAGTGACGGGAGCATCTGCTCCACCACGGACGATGTCCCCCTCTCCAACAGTTGGTAGCTTGAGGTAGCGCCCGGCCGGGAGTCCAATCCGACTCATGTCAAAGAAATACTGACCATCCTGTCCGGCGAAGAGACTGGAGGCCTGAGAATAGAAATTGGTATGGAGGATGTCTTTCGAAAAGATAAAAGCTGGGAGAGTCACAATATCAAATCGTTCGGCCAAACGCTTCCCGTACTCATCACCGATGTCGACCCGGACCGCATCGAGGGTCGGGATGACACGACGGAGCCACACCAGGGCCTCGTTCGGGTCACAAGCATCACAGTTTTTGTCGGTAATAACTGTGAGCTCAACTTTGGGATCGGCATAGCCCACCCAAGTCTTGTCGTTCGTTTCGAGGACATTGTGAGTTTTGGTGGCATAGGAAGAGAATCCCTCACCACTCACCAGCTGAACAAAATCCACTACGAGGCTGCCGAGAAACAATCCACCCAAGATGATAGCGAGCGCCAGAAGATTCTGGGCATCATACTTTGGCTTAGCTTCACTCGTCTTGGATTCTTCGGTCATACGGGTGATATTACTCAGTTACTGCCTCGGCGCAAGACTCTCCTTGTGGAGCTACAGACCGCTTTGTACTCGATGTGCTGGTGCGGATCAGTTCTTTTTCGAGGAGATTCAGATCGAGCGTACCAGCACGGCTCGTCAGGCGATAATCATCGTACCCGATAGTGAGGCGATCATTGGCTACGGATTTGATACCAGCACCAAGAAGCGTCGCTATGAGAAACAGGATGGCGAGCGCTCGGGGCGTATATTCTCGTTTAGTGGCATGACCAAGGATGGTCCTGAGTCGGAGGAGTTGCTTTTTACCTCTTGCGAGCCACAGTGCCAAGTCCATAGGGTATGAAGTTTGAAGAATCACCGTATCATACTGGTCAGTTTTTGACAATCCCTTCGACAGGCTCAGGATCAACCCTTCGACTGCGCTCAGGGTAAAGAAAAAGCACCTGGGCTAAAAGCGCAGGTGCAGAGGCTACTTCTTAAGGGCGTCTGGGGTGCGGATGGTTTGCCACTCGCCGTCCTTGGCCGGGCCGTACCACCGCGAGAGGTGGCCCTCGCAGTTGTTGCTCTTCTGACAGGTGGCATCAAACTCGTTGTAGAAGGATCCAATCTCGCGCCAGTAGTCGATACCCATTTGGAGGCGCGCAAACCCAGTGAGCTTGACTTCCATTTCAACCAAGTAGTTCATACCAGGCTTGATGGCGACCTTGGGGTCGGTCCAACCATGGAATATGCGGGATGGGGCTCCGGCGAGGTCAATGACGAGATTCGATACATCGCTTGAAAGAATCGAGCCAGCCTTCTCCGAGCTCCCTGCATACCAACGAGGAGTGCGCGGATAGAGTTCGCCGCCAAAGCGGAAATTTCCCTTCTTCTTGGAAAAGTCCGTGACTTCGCTCACCACCGCTTCGATCCCTGTTTCAGGATTGCGCTCAATGAGGCGAATAGCCTTGATCGTGAGCTTGGCTTCTTGGCCGGGTTGCATCGGGCATGGCGCGACGCTCACGACCTGCATCAGTGCCAACACAGCGTGGAAATTCTCTGGTGCTGACTTCCGCCACACCACCTCGCTACGATGTTGCGCACCGAACGGGACGTCGAACAAACTAGTGACGGCCGGTGCCTTTTCATTGAAAGCACAGATGACCTGAGTAGTCTCGAGTGATTGCCCGTACGACCGCACACCAAAGGTGATGAGACCGATGAGAACAGCGAATAGTATCCAGGTTCTTTTCATGACTGACTCCTTGTTAAGGAAGTTTGGTGTCGTTTCAAAAGGCGACTGTATATTGAATCACGCTTTGTCATGACTGTCAAGGAGGTCGATGTTGTCGAGAACACTGTCCAAATCATCGATACTTCGCGAGCCGATACCATCAGCCTTGCACGATGGATTATCGAGTTCAGAGCGCACTTTCTCCACGACTGATATCGGAGCTACCCCTCGGATAATATTGTCGTTTACGGCGATATTTGGGCCAATACCACATCCGGAGAGACAGCGGGAAGCTGGCATCACGAGGGCCTCCTCAGGGGCAAATCCAAGCTTGAGAGCACGCAATACGTTCTCGGCGCCCCTTTGGCGACAACTAGGCTCGAGACAGACCTTGATAGTCGCACGAGCGTCTGGTTTTGGGGTGGTATCATTCATATCGACATACTCTACCACGATTTCTCTATCTTGACCACGTCGCTCGCTTGCCACGGTCGTTCGCGTAACGACGATGGCGAGCGACAGTGGTTGACAATCCCTCTTGAGCACGGTATATAGTCTCTATCCCCCCAACTGGAGAGGCACATGCCAAAAACTGTGGCGTGGACCCCTCCGCTCCCGTCACGTCCCCTGTACTTTGTCTACGCCTGTCGTGCCTGTGGTAGCGAGCTCGTGTTTATGGAATGGTCTGAACACCCCGATCACCGAGTGTGCGTGACCTGCTTAGAGTCCCTGCTCGCTCGTCCGGGAGTTATTCCTAGGGCTGATAGGGCGTACTTCCAGCGCCTCATCGAAGCGCAACAATCAAGGAGGCAGGTGATGACCATCGACCCGAAGCGGCAGTGACTGCCTCGGGATTATTTTTTGTTTGACTTTGGACCCGAGGAAGCATATAAAGTAGGTATGTCCGGTCCGCCGGTTCGTTGACAACCCCAGATGGAGACACATCATGTCGTATGTCTGTACCGGGGCTCGTGTTTTCGTCCCCGGCCTCAACTCTCACGAATCAGAGACCGCAGCCTGGCGAAACTTTCTTGAGAATCAAATTCGTACGGTGTACGGTCCTGGTAGGATGCTCTACTGGGAGCATATGCTCTATCGAGTACTTGCCTTTTCTTCCAAGGGTAGCGCACACTGGGAATTCGATGATGTTCCCGCGCTCTTTCTTGAAGTCCTTGTCGGTTCCATGGGCACCGAACGTCGACTCATTGTCTCTGACAAGAGGCTCTACCAACGTGCGAGACAAGCCTTTCCTGAAGCAGTCGCAAGCCTCGTCGAGATCGCCACAGAAAACAATTACCTTTCTATCGAATTACCACTGCTCGAAACCGAAGAGATTGAGCTTGATGTCACATCAACACTCAGTTTGTTTGGCTTCCAGCTCATAGCAAGACGGACTGGCAATTCACTTGCTTCAAACGTCTATCGCTGGTACTCCCCGCGACAGCGAGCGCTGGTCACTTGGCCACCAGATGACGCCTGCCCATTCGGATGAAGGTGCCCACATCACGGTTCGGGATTCCCGGGCCGTTTTTTCTTACTCAATCCCCTTTTCCATTTCTGTTGTCACCACTGGTACCGGCATAGATTTTTTGGGGAAGTTCACGAGGGTTGCGATTATGAGAACCAGCGTAAAGGCAAACGGCATTCCCATCACTCCAAAGAGTGAGAGGAGGAGGTGATATCCAAGTGGGAGCGGGAGGAGAAAGAGTCCAGTGAGATAGGCTCGACCATAAGACAGTGAGTACTCTCGATAACGCGCCACGAGTAAGACAACGACGGCACCCAAGATGAGATAGACGAGATAACCGACAAAATACCATCCGTAGAGTATGAATGGCATGAGACAGAGCCCGATCAGGATGGTGAGCTTGAGGTAGTGCGAGGCCTGAGCTACAAAATTATTATACGTCGACTCGTCTACAGTAAAAGTCTCGCGTCCCAGCAATCGCGTCAAATCATAGATGCGGTATTCGCTTTTCTCGGCATTGTAAAACCCAGCACTCTGCTCTCCGAGGATGAACCAGGTATCATGACGGGTAAAATCACTCGTAGAAATTGTCCGGGTCGTATCGATGACCAGGAGATTCTCAGGCATGTCGGCTTCGGTCGTGCGCCACTCAATTGGGATTGGGATCGTATACGGTTCACTGACATTGGTTGAGACGACACCTTGTTTGACCGTGAGCTCCAACTCCTCTGGAAAGAGTACCGTGACGTTCGCTACCTCATGGTCCCAGCGCTCCGAAAGAATCTCATGCACAAATCGGACGGTCCCCGGGAGGGCGATGACTATTTGGGCGATGACGAGGACACCAATCAGCCCCGCATAAAATTTCAGCCCCTGCTTGAGTGTAAAAGACTGCTCAACGAAAAACGCTGGTCGATAGACTTGATCTTTGACCCAGGTCCAGAGTTTCATAGAGTTGACGTAAAGTGATTAGGCCTCAAAACCAATTTTGCTCGTTGGTCCTTCCGATGGAGTGACGTTGCCAAACTGCGCTTCATACTTGCCGAGATTGTCTGTCATCGCGACGAGGAGGCGTTTGAAATGGCCCGGGTTTAGGATAATCCGAGCATTAAGCGTGCCCGTTGGAGGAAACACGTTCAGGAAATCAATCACAAATTCTTCCTGGGTATGGAGGACATTGGCCATGTTGGAGTAGAGTCCCCGGAGGGCTTCATCACTCGCTTTGATCTGGACCTGCCTTGGCGATGCATCTTCGACGGGTTTGTTCGGCGATTCTTGGGTCATACGATGAGGTAAAGCAGTTACGCCTTATTATACCACTTTCTGACTCTCTCGCTTGACAAAAGACCTGTTTGCGAGACAATGCAGGCATCTTCACCACCCTTCGGAAAGGAATCGTGATGAACGCCACTGTTCCTGCCGTCCTCAAGACAAAGGACATCCGGAGGGACACGCTCCAAAAACTGGAGGGGTTATTGGAACTACTTTTCGAGAGTAGTCCTGACTTACCAAATATCCGGAAAGAGCCAGGTGTCGAATATATCCACCTGGAAGACGTCTATCGCCAGTACCTCTATTTTCTTCATGCTTGGGCGCTTTCCACTCAGAGGTATCTGCTCCAACACAGCGAAATTCGCGCTGTATTTCTGAAGGTCGCTGCCAAGCACGATAAGATCACAACCATGCAGACCACCCCATCCCGGTAAACTTGACCGGGTTTTTTCTTGCTAATATTTTAATTACGTAATGAGTTACGTAATTCTTCTTTCACTTGACCATTGACGAAGGCGGCAATTCATGCGAAGGTATGAACAATCAACAAGAAAATTCTTGTTGCAAACCACACTGGAGGTGCGATGAATTGGAAAATTGAGCGAGCACACCAAGAGCTCCCGGCCGAGTTGGCCATCTTTGCCCGACGAGCGTTCGTCCGCAGTTGTGAAAGGGTGTACGGAGTGGCAGTACCCATCAAGCACGTCGTTGCCTGTACCTTTCAACGGAGCAAGCAACAGCCGTTCTTCCTCCTCGCCTGGCAAACCGAAGACCTCATGAGAACGCTCGCTTTGGGGCATTTCTATCGCACCCAATTGGGAGGACAAGTGATGCTACGCTTCCTCCAAACGGAAACATGGGAGCGTGTCCCAGTCGACCGAGCTCGTCGGGATGTCTATTTCAACGTAAGAGGCTTTCCCGCGATTACCGAGCCCTGAGCCACCCACCGCCGACCCTAAACTGAGGGCCGGCCTTTTTCTTTATTACAATTATTTTGTCACCGATATTTCGGCTGAATTAAATAGTACGGAGAAATCTTCACACCACGTGAGAGCATAGCGATACTGTGAGATATCTATCCCCTTCGGTACAGTGTAATTGATATTGCCCTCCGTCCCTTTGATAGGTCCGAGGTCGACATACTCTTTGGCCGCCAAGTCCTTGGCGAGATAGACTCTCACATCGGGACCGTTGATGGTTTTGTAGTTTTCATACCGGAGAATCGTTTCGTCGGCATTCCGCACGATGCGGACAACACCCGAAGCAGGATGAGCCGGAGTATCTACGATGGGAAATGGTCCAGATATAAATGGCACGGACTCTCTACTTGGATTCGGCTCTCCGACCGCTATCGACGGAGTTGCCTCGGTTGATTCCTTCTCTATCGGTACCACTATGGGCAAATCATCATTCACCACTTTATTATCGAAAAGCGGTGACAGTGCATACCAGGCAACCCCTACGATGACTGACACACCAAGCGCAATCAAAATGTGCTTCTTTTGTATACCGGCATTCATATGTTCTAGTCGAAAATAAATTAGCAGTACATTCTTCAATTGTGTTGACAATGCCCCTTTGTTACTGGCATTATACCACCAATCAACATGAACCTTAACAAGGAGACATGATGGCAATCCGAAATGAATCAGTCCGCCGTCAGTCAGTGATCAACTTCAAGGCAGCTATCGACCACATGGCTAGGAACGTTGCGGAACAGTTACGCGCAGATGAAGCATTGCCGGATTTACGAATCACGAGTGGTCAATTCGCCGCCGGGCGTTGGGCTTTTCCCGAGGAGTACCGCCCAATAATTGAACACGCGATGGCACAAGTGATTGTCCACCAGAAATACGAACTATCCGGGGCCCAGCTCCATCTCGCGTGCATCGAGGGAGTAATGCAAGCAGGCAAGCTCTGGATTGATGGCATCCTGCAGAAGGATACATCCAAGAATAGACCGCGACTAATTCAGTCGAGACGTTCCTCCCTACGGGTTTGCACTTCGATTCGTAGAAGCACCCAGAAATAGTCCGGATGCGCCTATGCCCGCCGACTCTCCACGTGAGGGCCGGCGTTTTTCTTTGTTACGTAATTAATTACGTAATTCTACGGTATTTATATTTCTTCCGTTAATTGTAAAAGCGGCAGTATTTCATCGTTGTGCATACCACGCGCCACAGCGTACTCCAGATACTTGAGAGAATTTTCATGCTGTTCGGCATCGTAGGCATCGACTCCATTGAGGGCCAAGATGACTTCATAGTCACGCATATAGGCGTCGATAGCGGTCGTTCGGACGCACGTCATCGTATTGATACCAGTGAGAATGAGCGTATCAATGCCCTTTGCTACCAAGTATGTTTCGAGGTCGGTATTGAAAAAAGAACTAAAACGCTTTTTTACTATCTCTTTGTCTTCGTCATCGCGGTGCAGTTCGGGCAGCAACCTCACGCCATCGGTACCCTCTATGGTCACCGGCTTATTATGCTTGCGATTATAAAGTGGAGCATCAGAGAGATCAGCTTTGTATTCCTGACGTATCCATATGACCGGGATACCTCGAGTGTGAGCCCTATCCACAAGTGCATTCACTGAGTTTGTGAGCTTTTCCCGACGTTCTGCTAACGGACCGCTAAGGAAAAATTCTTGCTGGAGATCAATAACGAGTAACGCTGGTTGCATAGTTTGAGGCGATAAGTATATTATTTCGCTTCATCCTCTATCCACTTGGCATAAGAGGCGTTGGATTCGGCATTGAGTTTCATGATGCACGGGGCTTCGTAGGGATGGATGGCTTCGACTGCTATCTTTACCTTGACCCAATTCTCTTTCTTGGTTTTAACCAGCGTGACAATTTCTTTACTCGTGGCAATCTCACCTTTCCACCAGTACGAGCTTTCGATAGGGAAATAGTTCACGCAGGCGATGAGTCTGTCACGAAGCAGAGCCTCCGCGACTTTCTTCGCATCTTTCTTATTCTTGTGGGCGATGTAGATGCTGATGAATTTCATATTGCTCTAATCTACTTTACGGTTTCCTTACAAATCATAAGTCCACTATCCTCACGACGGCACTTCTTGCCACATTCATAATCATAATTTGATTTGCCGTTTGAAATATCTGCAACCCATAATCGACACTGATCAAGAGTCTCAAAACCAGGCATAATAACCCATTTAGAACTGTCTCCTATATTATCTTTGTCAGGATAATAGAAACCTACCCAATCAGCGTTCTTTGAACATCCTGACAGAGCGAGTGCAAATACTATTAGTGTAATGTATTTCATTTAATATTTACGCAATGGTTACAATCTGGACGCCAGCAGGAATTCTTGCCTCAGAAATTTCATGCACAAGGCCTATTCCCCTCGCTTCTTCGGCTGAAATTATACTGCCCTTTTTCATTAAATCATCGACAGTGGCGTAGTTTATAGCTGTAAAATCGCTAATGTTTTTTGCTATGTTTTCTCTGTCTCGCCTGAGAGTAGCCAATCTTTCTTCAAGCTGTTGTTCAGTTAAGCTTGATTGAGGAAAATTGGCCATCACCCCATGAAAGAGAAAAGAAGAGTTTTTCTGTGCGATGCGCTTTGTGCCAGCGGAAAATATCACACTTGCAATTGAATCAATTTGTCCCACATTATGGACATTAATTGGTATCGGCGAAGACTTGATAAGAGTCGCAATATTCATACCATCAAAAACGCTTCCACCCGGTGATGAGATAAGAATTGTTATTTCGGTGAATTGACTGTTTATTGCGTTTGTAATCGTAGCAAGCAGTTGTCCAGCCGACTGAGGATTTACACCAGCCTGAAAAATAATATATAGCGGCTTCATATCCATTATTGCTTAGCTATCTTTCTAATTACATCTACTGCGGGAGAATTATAAATAAATTCTACCTGCGAACTTACCTCTGTAAGAATATTATGTGCACTTCCAGTTGCCGTAAACTCGATGTGGATCTGTCCGGGTTGTGGCATGGGTTGACCTGGGACATTCATTGCTTGTAAACCAGGTTGAACGATAACTGGTGCGCTTGTTGTAGACTGAGCTGGAGAAATTTTCTGATCTGCAATTCTTCTAATCAAATAGTCAAGAAACTCTACACTTGAATAGAATCGACTTATAGTATCTGCTCCGGTTTCCTCAAGCTCTGAAATGAATAAATGTATACTATTGTTCCAACTATTTGTTGGTAAAAGGGTGTGCGATAATCGATATGTATGGTTATTTAATCTGGCTTCTCTAATCCTTTGTTCTGCACTACGTATTTCTTGGAGGATGAGGCTAGCAATGTCGCGTTTCTGGTCCTGCTTTTGTTTCAAATACAAATAGTAAGCAACAAATGCTGTAAAAAGAGTTAGCGCAGCCACGAAAAACTGAGAATTAAGTGCCAACCAAACTTTTGGAAAGTTTTCAATTACAGCACTTAATATAAAGATTGCCCCAGCTAATATCGCAGTTGAAGTAACTAGATATGTTGCGAAGTCAAATACTTTTTTCATACAGTTTAGTATTAAGTTATAAGTATAAAAGCGGGGCGAAATGCCCCGCTTTTATGCTACTCTTATTTCTTTTCTTCTTCAACTTTGCTCTCAGGAGCCTCAGTTTCAGCGTCTTTTGGCGCATCAGCCGTACCCTCAGCCTTGGCTTCACTGGTAGCACCCTGCTTGGCGGCCTCAGCTTCAGAAGCGGCTTTGTAGAGTTTCTCACCAATCTTCTGAGCAGCTTGGGAGAGGGTCTCGGTCGCTTTCTTGATAGCGTCGAGGTCGTCACCGTTCTTTACTTTGTTGAGCTCGGTGATAGCATCCTCTACTGGCTTCTTCTCTTCGGCCGTGATCTTATCCCCTGCATCCTTCATGGCTTTTTCGGTCGTGTAGGACAGAGTGTCGGCCATGTTGCGGGCTTCGATGAGGGCCTTTTTGTTCTTATCCTCTTCGGCGTGGAGCTCGGCATCTTTCTTCATGCGCTCGATTTCATCTTTTGACAAACCGGTCGATGATTCGATGCGGATGTTCTGGCTCTTCCCTGTGGCCTTGTCTTTGGCGGACACCGTGAGGATACCAGAGGCGTCGATATCAAACGTCACCTCAATCTGTGGCACACCCCGGGGAGCCGGCATGATACCATCGAGGATGAACTGACCGAGCGATTTGTTGTCCCCTGCCATCTCGCGCTCACCCTGGAGCACATGGATCTGGACCGACGGCTGATTGTCAGAAGCGGTCGAGAATACCTGTGAGCGACTGACTGGCACGGTAGTGTTGCGGTCGATGAGTGGCGTACGGACTCCACCCATGGTCTCGATACCGAACGTGAGCGGAGTGACATCGAGGAGGAGGACATCCTTGACTGAGCCTTCGAGCACACCACCCTGGATAGCAGCACCGAGGGCGACGACTTCATCAGGGTTCACCGTGATGTTGGGCTTCTTGCCAAAGAATTTCTCTACTTCGGCGAGGACGAGAGGCATGCGGGTCATACCACCGACGAGCACCACTTCGGAGAGGTCCTTCACGTCAATCTTGGCATCAGCCAGGGCCTTTTTCACTGGCTCAAACGAAGCCTTGACCAAATCCCCGACCAATTCCTCGAGCTTGGCCCGAGAGAGTTTGATGAGGAGGTGCTTGGGACCAGAGGCATCAGCAGTGATAAACGGCTGGTTGATTTCGGATTCCTGTGCGGTCGAGAGCTCGATCTTGGCCTTCTCGGCGGCTTCCTTGATGCGCTGGAGAGCGAGTGGGTCTTTGGACAGGTCGAGTCCTTCTTGCTTCTTGAATTCATCGAGGATCCAGTGGATAATGCGCTGGTCAAAGTCGTCACCTCCGAGATGCGTGTCACCATTGGTCGAGCGGACTTCTACCGTGTCTTCGGATACTTCGAGGATCGAGATATCGAACGTCCCACCACCGAGGTCATAGACGGCGATCTTTTCATCTTTCTTCTTGTTGAAGCCATAGGCGAGCGCAGCAGCCGTCGGTTCGTTGATGATACGACGGACATTGAAGCCAGCGATTTCTCCCGCTTCTTTGGTCGCTTTGCGCTGTGAGTCATCGAAGTAGGCCGGGACCGTGATGACGGCATCGGTGATTTTCTCTCCGAGCTTTTCCTCGGCATCGGCCTTGAGCTTGGCCAAGACCATGGCGCTTATCTCCTGTGGGCTGTACTCCTTGCCACCCATGACGATCTTGACGCCTTCACCGGCCTGGACCACCTTGTACGGCAGAGTCTTCATGTCACGCTGGGCATCTTCGTCGCTAAAGTGTCGCCCGATGAGACGCTTGACGGAGAAGAGAGTATTCTCTGGGTTGGTGACAGACTGACGCTTGGCGAGGAGCCCCACCAGACGCTCACCAGTCTTTGACACGGCAATCATCGACGGAGTCGTGCGATTCCCTTCTTTGTTCTCGATAATGGTCGGAGTCCCACCCTCCACGAATGCCATGGCAGAGTTGGTTGTCCCGAGATCGATTCCTAATATTTTACTCATAATCTTATATTTACTGCTTATTTATAACTTTATAAATTTCAATTAACGCTCACTCTGGCTGGTCTGACTACTTTCGTACCTACTTTGTATCCCTTTTGGAGAACCTTGGCGATTTTGTGCTGTTCGCTATTCCCCTCCTCGGTCTCCTCGGTCCCAACTGCCTCATGCAGATTTGGGTCAAATGCATCGCCTGGCTCGGCATCTATGGGAGTGACACCATTGTCGACGAGTACTGCTTCCAATTGTTTCTCAATGTACTGGATACCGGTCACCCATGGGCTGTCTTTCTGTTCGGGTGGGACATGAGATGTCGCGGCGCGGAAGTTGTCGAGCACAGGGACAATATCGAGGACGAGCTTTTCTATGAGATATCCGCCCAGTTCTTTCTGCGATTCTGCCTGCCGCTTCTTGTAGTTTTCAAAGTCCGCTTGGGTCCGTTTGAGATCATCGAGATACTCTTCGGCTTTCACCTGCCATTCTGACTTTACTTCATCAGTGTTTTCATTCGTCATCGGCTCTTCGCCTGCTTGCTCCTTGCTACTCTCTTCTTCCTCCTCATTCATTGTTGGTTTTTTCTTAAGCATATATTTGCACATTATTTTATTAGGATGAACGAGTGAGGGCACTCTTGGCTATCTCAAATTGTCTCTGGCGCTCTTCTTCGGTCATGACCTCTGGTTCTTCTGCTTCCGTGTCTTGGTCTACCATACCTGTGGGATGAAGATAATCATCACTCCCATCGAAGTCCCGAGGAACTTGCGCATGTATTCGATAAGGGATTTGTTCTTGGCGTAGTCCATCCGCTTGGGTCCGATGATAGCGAGCATCCCGCGTCCTTCATCTGTCTGATACGGCGCTACAATCATAGAACAATTGTTGATACCGTCGATGGGGTTTTCATTGCCGATAAAGATACGCGTTTCACCGTCCTTTAGTTTGAGCATCACCCCGTCCAACTTTTCATCGAGTGAATCAAGTGTTTCGACAAGGCGACAGAGTTCATCCATTTCTTGAAACTCCGGATTGTCGATGAGATCCCGCATCCCGAAATCGTAGAATTCATCCTTGTCGACGATGCCTGAAACAGCGAGATTGCCAGAGAGAGACGAGAGGAGTTTGGCGGTACTCCGTCCTAACCGCATATGCTTGGCTTTGAGCTGGAGGAGTTCTTTCTGGAGTCGGCGCTGGTCCTCTCGGGAAAGATCGGTATCTCCCATCATCTCCTCCACGTACATCCGATACCCGAGGTCAGTCGGGATGCGACCGGCCGAGACGTGAGGCTGATAGAGGTACCCTTCTTCCTCAAGCGTCACCATATCGTTGCGTAGAGTCGCGCTGCTTACCCCGAAGTCATAGTGCTCAAGGAGCGCCTGTGACCCCACCGGCACCGCGGTCTTGGTGTAGAGCTCGACGATAGCGGAAAGTAGTTGTTTTTGACGATCGATCATAGGAAGAAGCTTTTAGCTTATAGGCATTAGCTTGTAGGAAATACCCCGGGAAAAATCATAAAACTTCAATACAATTTCATTATAATAAGTGGTTAGCACTCTGTCAAGTCGAGTGCTAATTGGAAGTTTTTGGCACGCCACCACACCAATTTTAAGGCTTTATAAAAGTAATTCTTCGAGAGTGGTCATTGGTGTGGTGGAATAAAAAAAGCCCGCCCGAATCGCAATGATGAGTTGCGAATCGTTGCGGGCAGGCCCTCTGGAGAAGTCTCCTTTGGGCGATGTGACTTGGTCGTGGCTCAGTGACTGGGCCGATTGAGGGCGTCGACCACTCGCTGACACAAATCGCAATTCGGACAAGGTCTCGGGCCGAGAACGCACTCATCGTTTCGAAATGACCACGATGCATGGCGCAGATTCGTCCGCGCCTCGAGACGAGCGCACCAGGTGACTTCAGCAGGCAACACATTCACGGCATCTGGGTCAGCTGGTGACTTAGCCGACATAAGTGACAACTGCATCATGTCTCCTTAGGTTGCGCCAGAGTGGCGTGGTTGTCGCAGTACGTACGCGACACGCAGGCGAGGCAGTGCTCGCTCCCGCGAAGTCTTGACGTGTCAGCGATAGGGACCTGGACCCCGGTACCCTGGCCCTTGGACAGGCACAGGATAACCGGGACAGAAAGTGGGATAGGTATTCCCATGTTGTCTCCTAACGGTTGCGAGTGTGGGGACGGTTGGAGCGTTGCCGAGGCCAGCGTCGATGATGCGCGGGACCATAGGGTGAATACCCCGATATTGAAGGCATGACGCGCTTTGTACGAGAAAGCAGAGTCACTGCCGGCTCGTCAATGGTGAGGTTGTCGAGCCTCGGCTCCCCGAGGTCGGGGCACTGGTCCAAATCACCCGCGACAGCCTTGAGGAGTCGCGCTATCGCATCACTGTCATCGCAAATCAGGACGCGATTGGTGGGCACGCGCTCAAAGAGGGCGCCGGGTTCACGCAAAGCACGCGCTTGCTCCACGGTCATAAAGACCACGCCGACATGCACGGCCAACCCAGCCGTGACAACCACGGCGGGGTCTTGATCATTTTCATCAATCATCATGCCTCCTCAATTCGTTGAGTTGCGGATCCCCAATCAACTCCCCAGATAATCGGGGTGTCGTGCCCTGAGTGGGAGATTCTGAATTTCGCGCTCACGGGGTCAACGATGTCATCACAGGCCTGACAACAAGTCCAGCGGTCGCCATGACTCCCATACCTGTTCTTGTCTGTGATGACCGTCTTGCAAGCCGGGTTGAGACATCGGGAGGTCTCGGTAGATTCGGCCTTTGCCACTATGCTTTGATCAGCTGGGGCTGGGGCCGGATTCGAAGTCCCTGCAGCCTGTTGATTCTGGGCGACTCTCTTGGCCCGCCTTGTCCTCGTGTTCATGCAATCCTCTAGGTTGGTAAGAAAACTATACGACAGGGTCATAGCCCCCGTCGTGCCACGGATGGCAGCGGATGATGCGCTTGGCGCTCATCCAACTTCCTCGGAACACTCCATACCGGGCGATAGCCTGATAGGAATACTCTGAGCAGGTAGGATAGAAGCGACAGAACCGCATCGGTATGACTCGACCGATAATCCCATGATCAAAAGAGAGGGTCTTTTGATAGATGCGAATGATGCCGAGAGCGATGCTTTTGAACATATCGTCATTGTCTCTTGTTTCCAGCTTTTGTCAATGGTATAATGTTGAGGAAACAAACACAAAGAGATTCTCAGCCCAGGGCTGATGATTTTTCTGGCTCAATGAAAACGATACAACACAAAAACCTTACGTGGATTGATTTCGAGGACCCGACTCCGGATGATATCACCTACCTCCAGGAGAACTTCAATATCCACCCCCTCGCTATCGAGGAACTGGTCACCCCGACCTATCAGCCCAAAGTCGTTCAGTACGATGGGTGTTTGTTTTTTTCGATTCATATCCCCCTCTTTGATACTAAACTCCGCACTACCTATCCTGGTGAGCTCGATATCATCCTGACCAAGGAGCACCTCATCACCAGCCATCGCCACACCATCTACCAGCTCACAAGTTTTTTTGATTTGCTTGAACAAAGTGAGGGCAAGCGTCGCCTCTACCTCGAAAGCAATCCCGCCCGGCTCCTCCATCATATCCTCGAAATTCTCCTCAATTCTTGTTTCCCCAAGCTCGACCATATCACCGAAAAGCTCGACTTTATCGAGATGCAGGTATTCTCGGGCAAAGAGAAAGAGATGGTACTCGAAATCTCGGTACTCAAGCGTGATATCCTCAATTTCCGCCGAACACTCAAGCCCCAGCGGGCCATCATCGAGTCGCTCATCCAGCGTGACCACCCCCATATCCCGAACGAGCTCACCGTCTACTACCAGGACCTCATCGGTACCAATATTCGCCTGTGGAACCTCCTCGAGAGCCAAAAAGAGACTATCGAAGCGCTTGAGGACACCAACAACTCCCTCCTCTCAAACAAGCTCGATCAGACGATGAAAATACTCACCATTTTTTCGGCTATCCTCCTCCCACTCACTGCCTATTCCAACATGATGTCGATGAATGCCGCTGTGCCCTTTATCCACAACGACTTCGGCTTTTGGATTCATCTCCTCATAATGGGGTTCATCTCGATTATCACCTTTGCCATCTTCAAGGTCCGCAATTGGCTGTAGCTTGGGGGAGCAGAATGTAGAACATAGAAAGGAGAATGACGAGAAAAACCGACTGCTCGGCTTGCTTTGGGCCACGTTATTCTCTATGCTGTATTCAAGAATCACTATTCTCTATTCCATGCAACTCTACAATACCCTCACCAAGCAAAAGGAAGCATTCAACCCGCTCCATACTGGCAAGGTGGGCATGTATGTCTGTGGGCCGACCGTCTATGACTACATCCACATCGGCAATATCCGCGCCTATACTTTTGCGGATACCCTCCGCCGGGTGCTTGAGGATATCGGCTACGAAGTGCGCCTGATCAAAAACATCACCGACGTCGGCCACCTTACCGCCGATGATATCGCCCAGGGTGATAGCGGTGAAGACAAAGTCGCCAAAAAAGCAGCCAAAGAACACAAGACTCCGGAAGAAATTGCTCGGTTCTACGAGGAGTATGCCCTCACGACCGAGAAGCAGATGAACATCGAACCAGCTCATTACTTTCCCCGGGCCACGGCACATATCAAGCAGATGATCGTGCTCATCGAAGAGCTCATCGCCAAGGGTCACGCCTATGAGAAGAATGGCAATGTTTTCCTCGATGTGACGACCTTTCCCGACTATGGTCGTCTCTCTGGCAATACTCTCGCCAATCTCGAAGTGGGCGCCCGGCTCGAAGAGCATCCCGACAAGCGGAATCCGTGGGACTTCGCGCTCTGGCTCCATGCCCCCGAGGGACACCTCATGCATTGGCCCTCCCCTTGGAGCGAGGGCTATCCTGGCTGGCACATCGAGTGTAGCGCGATGAGCATGGAGTATCTCGGGGATACGCTCGATATCCATACTGGTGGTGAAGACAATATCTTTCCGCATCACGAAGCAGAAATCGTCCAGTCAGAGGGGGTGACCGGCAAGCCATTTGTACGGTATTGGCTCCACACGCGCCACATGCTCGTCGACGGTACCAAAATGTCCAAATCCAAGGGGAACTTCTATGTCCTCGAGGACCTCATCACCCGGGGCTATACCCCAATGGATTTCCGCATGCTCCTCACAAGCGCTCACTATCGGAGCCAGATGAATTTCACTTGGGAGTCGCTCGAGCAAGCGAAGAAAAACAAAGAAACGCTCTTTGCTATCGTCAGTCGCCTGTCTGATATTCCTGCTGCCGAAAACGATGCTACGGGATTCGATGGAGCTGAATCGCTCAGTGCGATACGGAGCGCCATGCAAGACGACCTCAATACTCCCGAAGCCCTTGCCCTCACGCTCGAACTCTCAAAGAAAATCAATACCCTGCTCGATAGCAAAGAACGGGTCAATGCTACCGTGCTCGGACTCGTATTTGAAAAAATATTTTTCTTCTTTGGTCTGGCTCTCGAGAATCAGGTTATCCCCGAGGCCATCCATGCCCTCGCCAAAGCCCGTGACACCGCCCGCGAGAATCGTGACTGGGCCGAGTCTGACCGTCTGCGCGATGAGATAGCGACCGCGGGCTACAAAGTCGAAGACACCGCTCGTGGCTATCGTTTGAAAAAGGCAAATTAAAAAGGAGCTCCCCGTAGGATGCTCCTTATGTTTAGGCTTTGTCTCACAGTGAGACATGGACTACTTCTTGGCCGGTGGCGTGGCCTTCTTCAGCATCAATGGAGGTTGCGGCGGCACAGGCTTGACCGTATTGGCTGCCTGCGTTTCAGCTAATCTGTCCACTTCGTACAAGCATGATGCAGTATAGACCACTTCCATCAGGCGGCCGAAATCTGCATAGTGCAACGACTGCTTGAGCGCTATGGGAATCCTGACACAGGCCAGACTTTTCGGCGCAACCTGAGTGGCCGCAGCGTTGCGACCAACCCTGGTAGCGTTGTCTTGAGCCAGATTTCGTCGGATCTCCCAGTTCTCCAGCGCCGTCACACGACGTGACAGTTCGATGACCTCTGATGGGGTAGCTGTTGACTCCGGCGCTGCAGGACGCGGTTGACTGGATCCTGGCAGCTGCGCGCAACCAGCCATGATCATGACCAACAGCATCAAGCCAAATGAAAAAGATCGTTTTCTGTGCACGGTTTGTGCCTCCTGTTGCACACCTCCACCACGTAAGCGTTCCATATATTTACGCACGTTTTATCATTTTTGTCAAGATAAATTGACTTATAGAAAGTTCAAAGGTCGGGGCGTCACGCGGGACACCTCGACCTTGATTTTACCCGCTTTTCGCGGGCGGTTCAGTTGGCGGGAGGAAAGAACGCTCGACACCCTCCCCACCCTGTACTTGCTCCATCGCGACCCGTTGGGAGTCTTGGTGGATCCGGGCCCGTTTGACCCAGGGCAAGACGCCGATGAGTGCACTTACGAGCAGTACCACCGCAGTACTGATGATGGACAGCAATTTCAACCTCGTTCTCCTCTTGGTTAGGGTTGATTTTCGCACTTGAAGCACGATTTGTGTATTATACTCCTTTTTCACTCTATTGTCAACCATCGCTATATATCCACATATCCCCCATTACTGGCTTGGTTGCCATGAGCACGCTATAATGCAGTATGTTCAATTCTTGAGTTACCTTCATGGCAAGCAAAACTGATCACCTGCGCGTTCCCCCACACAACCTCGAAGCCGAAGCCTCGGTCTTGGGGTCACTTATGCTCGATAAAGACGCCGTCATCAAGATTGCCGATCTCTTGAAGCTCGGTGATTTCTACAAAGACGATCACAACCTGATCTATGAAACGATGCTCGCTCTCTACGAAGAACGTGAGCCAATTGACGTCCTGTCACTCTCAAACAAACTGGAAGAAAAAGGCAAACTCGAGAAAGTCGGTGGCTCAAGCTATCTCGCGTCACTCGTAAACACCGTGCCATCGGCCGTGAACGTCGTCCACTATGCCAAGGTGGTCCAGAAAAAGGCCCTCCTCCGTCGGCTCATCACGGCAGCGAGTGACATCATCGAGCTCGGCTATGACGAATCCGAGGACGCCCAGAAGCTCCTCGATGAAGCCGAACAAAAAATCTTTGCGGTGTCACAGAAGTACATCAAGCAGGACTTTATCCCGATCAAGTCCATTCTCGAGCTCGCGTTCAACCGTATCGATGAGCTCCACAAGAGTGACAATGCTTTCCGCGGCGTCGAGACCCACTACCCCGACCTCGACAACCTCCTCGCCGGACTCCAGAAGTCTGACCTCATCATCCTCGCGGCTCGACCATCGGTCGGTAAGACGACCTTTGCTCTCGACCTCGCCCGTCAGGTGGGAGTCCACAGCAAGGTACCGGTCGGAATATTCTCGCTCGAAATGGGTGCAGACCAGCTCGTCGACCGTATGATTGCCGCGCAGGCCGGGGTCGACCTCTGGCGACTCCGCACCGGCAAACTCTCGAGTGAAGGCGCCGGTAATGACTTTGAGAAAATCTCTGATGCTATGGGTATCCTCTCCGAGGCCCCCATATTCATCGACGACTCGGGTTCGCTCAACATCATGGAGATGCGGACTATGGCCCGTCGCCTCCAGGCTGAGCATGATCTCGGCCTCATCATAGTCGACTACCTCCAGCTCATGGAGGGTCGCAGTTCCAAGGGCGACAACCGTGTCCAAGAAATTTCTGAAATCTCACGTGGCCTCAAGCAACTGGCTCGTGAACTCAACATCCCCGTCATCGCCCTCTCGCAGTTGTCGCGTGCCGTCGAATCCCGCCCGGACCAAATCCCAAAACTCTCCGACCTCCGTGAATCCGGATCTATCGAACAAGACGCTGACGTGGTCATGTTTCTCTACCGTGAAGACCGGGTAAAGCCCGATACCCCGAACAAGGGCATCGCTGATGTCATCATCGCCAAGCACCGTAACGGTCCCGTCGGCAAGATCTCGCTCTACTTTGATGAGAACTCAACGACGTTCCGTTCACTCGAAACCAGTCACTAGTATGCAATATCCCAAAGCGTTTCAGTCACTCATCGCGCATTTTTCGGCCCTTCCCTCGGTCGGTCCCAAAATGGCTGAGCGTATCGTGCTTTACCTCTTCAAGCAAGATGCCGAGAAGCTCCAGAGCTTTGCTGAGAGTCTCGAAGAACTCCCGCGTCTCAAGAGCTGTACCCGCTGCTACCACATCGCCGAAAGCGAGCTCTGTAGTATCTGCGCTGACAGTCGGCGTGATACTACCGCGCTCTGTGTCGTCGAGGAGCCCCTCGATGTCATCGCCCTTGAACGACTCGGTATCTACTCCGGTCTCTACCATGTGCTTGGCGGACTCCTCGAAACAGGCAAAAATGACAACAGTGGCAATCTCCGCATCAGCGAACTCCTCGACCGTGTCGCCCATGATGGGGTCGTCGAAGTGATTCTCGCCACCAACCCGACGACCGAGGGCGATTTGACGGCTCTCTACCTCAAGAAGAAACTCGAGGCCTCAGGGGTCAAAATTACGCGTATAGGACGAGGTCTCGCAACGGGAGGTGACATCGAATACGCCGATGAGCTCACCCTTAGTGCCGCCTTGACAAATCGTAAGGAACTGGCATAATTATCGTATCTCAACCAGGAGACAACGATGCTCGTTTTGCTTTTGCCAGACGGCAAAAAAATCCCACTTGAGCCCTACGAAGCGGACAAGAGTGGGCCGGCTTTTTTCCCAGTCGCACACATCGATATGGCAGCGTCACATTCTTCGAATGGTCAGTTGCCCCTATCGGAACGTATGGCGACCGCTGGCCTCATCATGAACAAGCAACCCTGGCAGCTGTAGCTGGGGGGGGTAACCTCAAAGCGGATCCGAACTCGGACCCGCCTTTTTCTTTGCTGGAACGAAAAAACCACCCTTTCGGGTGGCTTTGATATTTAGGCGGAAATCTTGGTGATTTCGACTTCAGTATAGGCCTGACGATGGCCATAGCGGACCAAGTAGCGCTTCTTTGGCTTGTGCTTGATACCCTTCACTTTGTCGTGACGATCCTGGGCGACGACTTTGCCCTCTACCACAGCCTTTTCGAGGACTGGAGTCCCGACATGAGCCACTGTTTCATCCCCGACAAAGAGCACCTCAAACTTCACGAGGCCGTCAATTTCGGTGTCGAGTTTTTCAATCTTGACCTTGTCTCCCTCTGAGACTTTGTATTGTTTGCCACCCGTTCTGATAATCGCGAGCATATGCCTTTCGTAAGCCAATAATATACTTGTCCACTGTACCGGATTTGCCTGATTCTGTCAATGACGCCTAGGCGAGGACTGCTTTGATACGTCTGACCCCGGCTGAGCTCGCCTCTTCTTTCACGAT
This sequence comes from uncultured Bdellovibrionales bacterium, assembly GCA_964500505.1. Lineage (GTDB taxonomy): Bacteria > Patescibacteriota > Minisyncoccia > Moranbacterales > UBA1568 > UBA1568. Next base: position 128,704 of record CAZCNN010000001.1, read on the forward strand.
TTTGAAGGTGCCAAAGGTAGCGATATCAGCCGTAGTGACGACATGAGGACCACCACAGAGTTCGCGCGAATAGATGGTCCCGCCTGGAGCGACTACCTGGTACACAGTCACTTTTTCTGGATACTTCTCCCAGAAGCTCCCCTCTACCCCCTCACTTTTGGCGACGTCCTTGTCCATGACCGTCGTCCCGACGGTGGCGCCAGCTTTGATCGCTTCGTTGACGTAGCTTTCCACCCGATCGAGGACCTCACGAGGTACCTTTTCCGGGTAGGTAAAGTCAAATCGGGTACGCTCTTCGGTGATGTTGGACCCGGCCTGATGCACTCCGTCACCAAGCTCCTTGCGGAGGGCGGCGAGCATGAGATGGGTCGCAGTGTGGTAGGCGGTCACTTTGGCACTGTGATCCGCGAGACCGCCCTTGAACTTGCCGGCACTCGCAGTACGCGAGAGGTCCTGGTGCTTCTTGAATTCGGCCTGGAAAGCAACCTTGTCGATGGTCGCTCCCTTCTCTCGCGCCAATTCTTCGGTCATTTCGAGAGGGAAACCGTAAGTAGAAAACAATTCAAAGGCATCCTCTCCGGTGAGTGTCCCAGCTTCTGTCCGCCGTGCTACCTCTTTGAGCCCTTTTGAGATTGTGGCTCGAAACTTGGACTCCTCGCGCGTCAACTCACTCAAAATAGTTGCCTCGCCTCGCTTGACTGAGTCGTAGACGGGAGCAAAGAGCGTGATATAGGCCTGGGCGATTTGTGCTACCACGGGCTCCTCATAGCCCATCTTGTAAAACTCGCGGATGGCGCGACGGATGAGTCGGCGGAGGATATAACCCTGGTCGACATTCTTCGGTACCACCCCGTCGGCTATCATATGGGTGGCTGCCCGCAAATGATCTGCAATGATCCGACCCGAACGCTCAACATAGCGCTCGGGACCCACGAGTGTCCGGATCTCATGGAGTACCGGTGCGAAAGCATCGGTTTCGTAGACATTCTTCTGGCCATTCAAGGTCACAATAGTACGCTCAAGTCCCATGCCAGTATCCACACATGGGGCTGGCAGTGTATCGAGTGTGTCGGCATCAACTCGGTTGTACTGCATGAACACGTTATTCCAGATCTCCATCCACTGCTTCGGATGAGTCCCCTTGTTACCCTCTGGCGCTCCTTCGCCCACCCAATAAAAGATTTCCGTATCTGGTCCACAGGGACCCGTCGGTCCGGCTGCCCACCAGTTGTCTTCGGCGGGGAGATAAGCGATACGTTCGATTGGTACTCCAAGAGACTGCCAGATACTGGCTGATTCTTCGTCACGCGGAGCGTTGTTATCACCTTCAAAGACTGTGACCGAGAGCATAGCCGGATCGAGCGCGAGCCACTCTCGGCTGGTCAAAAACTCCCAGGACCAGGTGATAGATTCTTGCTTGAAATAGTCACCAAGTGACCAGTTGCCGAGCATCTCAAAAAATGTCAGGTGCGTATCGTCACCAACATCATCGATATCACCCGTCCGCACACACTTCTGGACATCCACGAGGCGCTTGCCCATCGGATGAGGCTTGCCGAGGAGGTACGGCACGAGCGGTTGCATTCCAGCTGTATTAAACAGAACCGATGGATCGTTCTCTGGTACAAGCGGAGCTGATGGGATCACCTCGTGACCCTTGGTCTGAAAAAACTGGAGGTATTTCTCACGGAGTTCGTTGGTATGCATACCCGGTAGTGAAACTTCTACAATTTCTTACAAAAAATGTTGAAGTGTAACAAATTATTATAATTCTAAACGTTTCTATTTGATAGGTTTATCTGAATGCTGGTCGAAGTTCTACTACCGGGCATAGCAGGAGAGGTTAGGTAGTATTCATCTTGCGTTTATGGCGGGCGATTTCATCAGTGAGCGTAGCAATCTTTCGCTCGAGCTCGTGACTTTCAGCTATTTTGACCTCAAGGTCGCCCTGCAAATGCCCGATATCAGTCTTCAACTTGCGGATAGCTATCGTAGCGTCTTCATGGAGGCGCGTGAAGCGACTCTTGTCTCCTTCAAACACAAAGAGTTCGGACTGGAGTCGGCGTCTCATGGCCTGAGCTTCGGCATCCTGAGGATCAATCATAGTGTAAAAGTTGGTCCTTTATCGTAGCAAAATACAGCGAGAAACTCAAGTGCGCCTATTCCTGACCAGGTTCAATGAGTACCGTCACCCGACTGTTTGAGCTGGGGACCGTCCTCGTGAACCACTGGGGCTTGAACGCAATCTCAATTTTCTTGATTTCTGGGAATGACGCCAAGGCTTCATCGATACCCTTCTCATCTTTACCGAGGATGGCTTCTTCGAACACGTCGCGATTGATCACTGACTCCGAAATGACCTTGGCATGAGTCTTTAACTTGACTGTCCGAGCGTCAAAATCGGGTACGGCCTCTCCATAACTTAGGACCACATCGACTGGTTGAAACGATACGCCAGAAACCATATTCTTCCCCTGCGAGAGTATATACTGCTTGATAGCTTCTTCTGAGTACACGAAGCCTCGTATTCGATAGGTGTTTTCGTACTCAAACGATGTCGCCACAGTACCGGAAAGTGGCAGCGTTGCGTCGCTCAATGAGATGATATCGAGATTCTCCTCCAGGATACGTTCACCAGGCAAGAGCTCTGACTTGGCACTTTCGAGAAATACCTCTCGCGCCCTGGTCCGTGCTTCGAGCGAGGCTTTTTCGAGGTCGGACTTGGCAATAACTGTTTGATTGGCACTGCCACTCCCATCACTGCCACCAGCCATGGCCTTCACGATTCGGGCCGAGAATTTATCATACTTGGGACTCCCCTTGAATCCGGGGATGGTAAAAGTCCCTGAAGAAATATTGTAACTCGTACCTGTCTGATCGGCGATGACGCTCGCCTCTATGGTCCCAGGAGTCGTCCCTTTCATCCCCGGCACTGTTACGCCCTCGGTGAGACGAAATACCTTGCCATCAGCGGTCTCAAATCGAGTCGTAGCCACGAGAGACTGTGGATCACTGCTAAACGTGTTCGAGATAGCTATCGTCCCGCGAGCTTTCTGAGTGGTACCAGCGGCGGTACCAGTCGCCTCGACTGAAAGTTTGGCCTTCTGCTCTTTTTCAATGATACGAACGGGCACCGTAAGAGTATCAGATGGTTCTACATCGGCGCGACCCTCAAATGGGAGGTCCACTTCTTGCACCGTTCGATACGGTACGACATGCACCTCTGCTTTGGGGAGAAAGAGAAATATCGCCACACCGATGAGTGACAAAAGTGAAATGCCTCCAAGTATGGCAAAAATTCGACCAGCCTTGGGCGACGTCACGGGGACGCGAGGTGCGGATGAGGGGGCCACTTCGGCCAACTTGGGCTCTGACTCATTTCTCGGTACACCGCCTTGAGTAAAAAAATTGCGGAGGCGAGCTTCTCGGACAGTTTGAGTATCCTCGCGATTCGCCACACGTTCACTTGGGGTCGGAGGCACGACAGGCATCGAGCGCTCAATCGGGAGTACTATCTGTGGTCGGAGACCCTGCGGAGCGGGTTTCGCTTGCATACTCGGCGCACCATCAAAGCGCTTAGAATTGAGACTCGGTGGCCGTTCGGGTGTAGCATTGCGGATACGGAGTGTCCGCGTGGCTGGCGCCACCGGTGCGCGAGGTGGCACACTCATCGGAGGTTTGGTCCCCCCTCCATAAAAATCACTACTTCCGATATCCTGAGATCGGAGCCCACCGAACGTGGGCTTGATGGTAGAAAGAGGCGCAGGTGTCACTTCCGGGGTGAGTTCGATATGCTCTGCAGCGCGTGAAAAATCGTCCGTATAGCGCTCGGCCGTGAGCCCAGCCTTCTCAGCGAGGAGCATCCCAGCCTCGTCTTGGGTCACGATCACGATGCGTTTGCCAAGCTTTTCTGCTTCACGTTGAAAGAGTCGCAAGTTGACAATACTCTGAAGGACTAGCGCACGCTTGGGAAAGACAAAGTAATTCTCCTCGGATGATGAGCGACGCAATCGCCCAATCACCGAGATTATTTCTTCGTCGTTTTCGATATAAAATGTCTGAGGCATACCACTATCCTATTATGTGTTTGACTATTTTTTTTCAAGTGATTCCATACTCCGATGGAGGATAGCAGAGAGCATCTTTTCTTCCTCGATAGCATCGAGAAGCGCCAGATGAGCGAGGCCAATCGGGGTCATATCCTGAGGATTATTGAGCTCGCCCGTCTCATCGGTGATACTCGCTACATCATGAGGCTGGAGAAAAGAAACCTGGGGTGGCTTGGAAAATGGTAGCGTCCCAGCCCATTCTGGAGTAAGGAGTGACTGTTTGATACCCGGGAGCGCCGAACCACCACCACAGAGAAAAATACGTGATGGCAGGAGATCAGTCTCAGCAAACTCCATAAGGGAAAGCTCCACTCCACCGAGCCAAATCCGACAGTCATCGGCAAACAGCGCTGCTACCCGCTCGGCATCATCGCTCTTGAGTCTCCCGTTGGCGTAGTCGAGTTTCATAGTTTCGGCCAGCTCAAAAGACAGACCGAACTCTTGGGCCAAGCGTTTGGTAAAAGCACGACCGCCGAGAGCAAACATTTTGGTCCCTTCGAGACCGCCATTTCTGACGACTGCGATATCCGTCGTCCCACCACCGACATCAATAAATATGGCACTAAAATCCATCATATCCTCAACCTCCACCGAACGGGCGACCGCGTAGGGCTCGGCCGCTACTGAGAGGAGGTCGAGATCAAGCTCATCAGCAATCGTCTCGAGAGCTCCCAAGTGAATCATTGGGGCGTAGGCGTTAAACACGCTCATTGATACTGACCGGCCCTGGAAATCTATGGGGTTCAAGACATGATAGCCATCGATACGGACATCTACCATGGCAGCATTGATGAGCTTCACATCGATATCATTCTGACCCGTCTCCCACGACAGCTGGCGCTTGATACGTTCATAGGCCTTTTCCTGAACCTTTTGAATGATCATCTTGAGCTCGGACACGCCGATGTGCATCTCTGGATTGACTCGCTCATAGTGTACAGTCGTTGTCGTCCCCTTGACGAGCTCACCAGCGATACCGATAATACTCTTCTCAATACGCTTGACCCCTGCCTTTTCCTTGGCGATAGTGATGGCCTCTCGCGCAGATTCAATCACGCCACTGATGTCAGAGACGGCGCCACTTTGCATATTGCCAATCTTCTGAGCTGTCCGGCCGACACCAATGACGACACCACGACGCGCACCCTTTTCAATACGAAGAATAAGCGCTTTGACCACCTCGGTCCCGATATCAAGCGCCAAGACCAGATCTGAATCTTTACGAAATGAGAGACTACCAAAAAGACCCATAGTATACGCGAAATGTTTGTGTTTCTATTATAGCACTACCCGAGTCGTTCCGGGGTGATACTCTTTCTCATGGCCTCCATCGTTGACTCATCGAGGAGCCCCTCGATGGCACCATACTCCCCGACGACGCTTCCGCTATTGGCAATCCCACAGGCAAGCGCCTCAGGCAGTGTCCGGCCAGCTAGGTGCGCCCCAAAGAAGCCTGATCCAAACGCGTCACCTGCTCCGGTACTATCTACTACCGTAGTGCGTGTATGAATCGGACAGTACCAGAGTTCCGTCCCGTCATAGCCCCAAGCCCCCCGCTTACCATCAGTCATCCCAATCATCTTGACACCATGACGGGCGAGACTCCGGAGGAGAAAGGCTTCGTCGTTCAGTTCATCATCAGTCGGTCGAGGACTCGACTGCATGAGGAGCTCGATGGCTTCGTCTTTATTGAGGAGAAGCACGTCGACCTCGGGAAGCATCTCAAAGATATACTTGGCATCCTCACGGATATTGTGTTGCCCCGGATTGAGCGCGAGCTTTTGTCCATACTGCTTTTTGGCCTCGCGTATGGCCAAGAGATTAGCGTGCCAATCGCCGTTTAAAGCACTGACAAAAAGCCACTCTGCCCCCTTGAGTCGAGATGACTCGACGACGAGTCGTTCATTGGCATCACGATTGTGAAAGATAGTGCGCTCACCAGTCTCCATGACCACAATGATAGCCGAGAGGTCAGTCTTGGCATCGGGATACGTCGTAAGGAGGTCTGTGGCGACACCGATACGGTCGAGTTCGTGCATGATGTACCGACCAATTTCGTCTCCGCCGATACAACTGTATGTTGCGACAGAGCGACCGAGTCGTGCCAAACCACAGGCGACATTGGCCGCTACACCACCAATCGCTTCGTAGCGGTCCGCGACGCGGTACTTACCACCGAGCTCAAACGCGATTTTCTCTTTGGCTGTGATATCATCAGGCGTCTCGAATATGATGCCTTCATCGGTCGGAAAAAATATATCCTTCGAAGAGGAGCCGATACAAATAACCTCTGGACTTTTATGAAACCACATAGTGGACTCGCTTATTCAGTTAGTGTGACAGGTATCTCAACCTTCTGAAGCTCTTGATAGATTTCGGAGAGGCGATTGTACTTGGCGAGGCGTTCACCTCGGGAGAGCGAGCCTGATTTGATGAATTCAGCCCCTGTCCCGACAGCCAAATCAGCGATGAAATCATCTGGTGTCTCACCAGAACGATGAGAGATGATGCGGTTCATGCTATTTGCTTGAGCAAGGCGCATACAATCCAGGGTCTCCGTCACCGTTCCGATCTGATTGACTTTGATGAGGACCGCATTGCAGGCCTTTTCAGCAATCGCTTTTTCCAATCGGGAGACATTGGTCACCAAGAGATCATCACCGATGAGCATCACGGTCTGGTGCCATGAGGCTGGCTCACGCTCGAGCTTTTCCTTCATGGCGGCCCATCCCTGCCAGTCTTCTTCATGGAGACCATCCTCGATCGACACGATAGCGTGCTTAGTCATCCATTCGCGGTAGAGATTGACCAGTGATTCTCGTGACAGCTTTACGTCTTCGGGCTTCAAGAGATACTGATCCTCTGTCTTATCATAAAATGAATCAGCTGCCACATCGAGCCCGACATAGATCTGCTCCCCGAGCACGTAGCCTGCCTCGCGCACTGCCTCGCCGATGAGTTCGAGTGCCTGAGCATGTCCCTCCACTCGTGGCGCAAATCCACCCTCATCGCCCACCGCGGTGGTGAAGCCACGTTGATGGAGCAATTCTTCCAAGGCGTGAAAAATCTCACTCCCAGCCCGGAGTTGCTCAGGAAATGAGGCAATGCCAAAGGGAACAATCTTGAATTCCTGCACGGAGAGCCCAGAATCGGCGTGTTTACCACCATTCACGATGTTGAACATCGGGACTGGGAAATGCCCCTTGGCTTCTTTCTTGCCATACAAACTGGCGATATGAGTATGAAGCGGTACACTTGCGGACAAGGCGGCAGCACGACAGACAGCAAGTGACACCCCGAGGATAGCGTTCGCCCCGAGTCGCCCCTTGTTGGGCGTCCCATCGAGCGTCCGCATCGCTTGGTCGAGCTCGGTCTGTTTCGATGCCTCCATGCCTCGCACCGCATCAGCTATGAGCGTATTTACGTGCGCCACGGCCTGAAGCACTCCTTGGCCACGGTATCGTCTGGTGTCGCCGTCACGAAGCTCCAATGCCTCAAAAGCACCGGTTGACTTCCCTGAAGGGACCCCTGCCTTGGCCACGGTACCATCGTCGAGTGTCACCCGAACCTCGACGGTCGGATCGCCCCGTGAATCAAGAATTTCACGCGCCCACACTTCTAGAATCTTGGCCATACATGATGTTTTTAGAGGCGACTTGTGCTCACTCCTACTGGTCTATTATATCACGCCTGGAGAGCCACGAGACCCGGGAGACTGTCTCCACTCAAGTACTCAAGCATCGCTCCACCACCAGACGACACAAAACTAATTTTGCCAATGGCATCCGCCTTTTCGAGTACTGCGAGCGACTCTCCGCCACCAATGACAACATAGGCTTTGCTTTCGAGGATAGCGTGGAGGATAGCGTCGGTCCCTATGTCATACGGCTTTTCTTCAAACTTACCCATCGGTCCATTCCAGATGATGGTCTTGGCGGTAGCAATAATCTGCGTATAGTACCCGATGGTTTGCGGTCCGATATCGAGACGGAGCGATGAATCAAAGTCATTCGGAAGGAGTACTCTCTCTGAGAATGCAATTTTCTGATCCAACGCTTCATTGGCGATTCTCCCACCCACCAAGACCGCATCATAGCTCTGTTCGAGCGCCTGAATGAGCGGGAGTTTGGTCTCGATCTTGGCACCACCGATGATAGCGATGGCCGGATGCTCGGGAGCGGTCCGCACCCGATCAAGCTCGGTCAACTCCTCCACGAGCCGTAGTCCAGCGTAGGATGGCAGGAGCCTGGTCACGGCCTCGACCGAGGCATGAGCGCGGTGACAAACGCTAAACGCCTCATTGACGTAGTGAGTAAACGGAGTCACGAGTCGCTTGGAAAATTCTCCATCGTTCTTTTCTTCTTCGGCGTAAAAACGGACATTTTCGAGGAGAAGCACCTGCCCCGGGAGGAGTGCCTCCAGTGCTGTCACGACTGAATCCCCGACACAGTCAGGCACAAAGACGACTTCACGGTCGAGCGCTCTGGCCACAGCATCGGTAAGTTTGGCCACCGAGTACCCCTGGTCCGGCTTGCCATCCGGACGGCCAAAATGAGTGAGGAGAGCGATTTTGACATGGGCACTTTCAGCAATCCGGTCCACGGATTTCTTGACGATATCTAGTCGGAAATGCTCTTCGATGTCACCGATATTACTCTGCTCGATGTTGAAATCAACTCGCATGAGGACACGTGCACCGGAAAAATCTACCCCCTCCATACTGCGCAGTTCCATAGGTTTCTTGTCTTCAAAAATTACTGAAATTATTCGCCCATGCCGAGGATACCGATCATGACACCAATGAGCGCGGTCAGTGCCGTAAATATCCAGGCGCGCATAACAATCTTGGGCTCTGGCCATCCCTTGGCTTCAAAATGATGGTGGATGGGGGCAGCGAGAAATACTTTGCGACCAAAGAAACGCTTGGAAAGGAGCTGAATGGCGACACTGCCTGACTCGATAGAGTAGATAGCCACGATCACAAAGAGGACGAGAGCAGAATTCGTGAGCATCGCGACCACCCCGAGTGTCGTCCCGAGCGCAATGGCACCCGTATCGCCCATAAAGAATCGTGCCGGGTAGATGTTGAACCAGAGAAACGCGAGGAGTGCTCCAGCGAGCGCTGCACAGAACGCGGCGAGATCCATCTTGTTGTGTACAAAGGCAATGAGCGAAAAGGCACTGAAGGCGATGAGCAGTACTCCACCGTTTAACCCATCAAGTCCGTCGGTTTCATTGGAGGAAATAGCTGCAAACAGAATAACAAAGATAAAAAGCGGGACATACCACCAGCCGATAGTGAAGTCACCGACAGCCGGGATATGAATCTCATCCCAACCAAGCTTGCTATAAAACCACCAGGCCCCAAATCCTGCGATAAGAAACAGCCACCAGAACCGAAAAGCGAAACGCATCCCGCCACCCTTGTTGGTCCCTTTGCCACGGACGCTCATGTAGTCATCGAGGAGGCCCAGGAGGCCAGCCGTGACGAGGACAAAGAGTGGGAGCCACACCTGAGAGCGCTTGAAGAAATCCAGCCGAGCGATGAAGTTCGTATTAGTCCACTCAGCGATAAACGGGAAAACATAGTGGGAGAGGAGTACGAGAAGGAGCACCGTCACCCAGACGATGACTCCACCCATTGTCGGTGTCCCGGCTTTACCCGCATGGAGCTTGTTCACAAACGTGAGCTGCTCACCATTAACTGAGCGCTCTTTGATTTTGATGCCAAATTTGTACTTGTAGAGAAGATGCGTCCACAGCGGCGTCAATCCAAACGCGATAAGAAACGCCAAGAGACCCGTGGTCAATACTTTGAGCACGTTTATGATCGTGGGAACACTCTGAATCTGCGCAATTTGTATAGCATCCATACCGAGTAATTTAATAACTATTTCCAATCATGCGCCTGAAAACTCCAGTCAAACATAGACCGGATACTCTGCCAGCGTGACTGATCATCGAGGACTACGGCCACTACTTTGTGATTCGCAGTATAGTCAGTCGCTACGGCGAGAAGCGAGTATCCAGCGAGTGGGGTAAAGCCCGTCTTGGTGCCGATGAGATTCGGGAATTGGCCGAGCAGTTCATCAGTATTGAAAATTTCATGCTGGTAGCGACCATCGGCCGAAGTGATAAACTGCTTTTCATTGCGCATAATTTCCCAAATTTCCGGGTATTTGAGAGCATGGATGGTCACTTTCGCGATATCTGCCGCCGAAGAATAACACTCCGCCTCGCGTCCATCTGGCTCCAGTCCCGAGGGCGTACAGAAGTTTGAATTTTCTAGCCCGAGCTCCTTCGCTCGCTCATTCATAATCTTGGCAAAGCCATCCTGCGTCTTGCCGATGTGTTTGCCTAAAGCGATAGCAGCGTCATTGGCGCTATTCATAAGGGCCGCCTTCAAGAGATTTCGAACGCTCATTTGCTCCCCCGGCTTGAGGCGAACGCCGTTACAGAACCCGGAGCGTGGACATCCGACTCGTGTCCCCTCCGCATAGACCGCTTCTTCATCGATGGTCACGAGTTCATCAAGATCCTTGACCCGCTCCATGACGATCGTAGCCGTAAAGAGCTTGGTAAGCGAAGCAATCTGACGCTGTTCATGGGCATTGCGCTCATAGAGCACTTTGCCTGATTCAGCATCCATGATAATCGAAGCATGCGCCGTTACTATAGCCAGACGAGGCGAATATTCTTTCAGTTCTGGTTGGAAACTAGTAGCGAGCTCCCGACTTTCTTCCACCACTGGCTGTACTTCTTGCGCGACGCCGAGCACCGCCGTCGCTACTGGAGCATCAAATCGGTCCGCTTCAGAAAAATAAGCATCGAGCGTTGACTCGAACCACGCGAGAAGTGGCTGACTCCCACCGCTGTACCACCCAAAAGCAAAGGCGGTTGCGACAAGCATAAGACTGAGTAAGAAAAAGCGCATAGATTATTCTTCGATGGGTGATGACTTTTTTGTTTGCGTCTCCTCATCAGATGCGACATCTGGCTGTCCAGCCAAGATGAGCTTGAGTCGCTCATCCTGGGAGAGAGTCTCAAAATCCGGTAACTCCGAAATCTGCCCCAATCCCAATGACTCAAGAAATCGGAACGTCGGGCGGTAGAGATACCCCCGACTGTCACTCGGATTCCCCTCACGTGAAATAAGGTCTCGGAGGAGAAGGTTGCGGAGCGTAAAGCTACAGTTGACTCCGCGGATAGCATCGATTTCAGAGCGCGATATCGGGGAGCGATACGCGACAATCGAGAGCACCTCTAGCGCCGCTTTGCTCAGGTTTTCTTGGAGCTCGCTTTTGGTCAGGGCCTCAACGATTGGGGCGTGCTCAGGTTTGGTAGCCATAAGTAACGACTCGCCATCCGAAAGAATCATGAGTCCGCGCAAAGCATTACTCTGATATTCTACCGCCAATGCTTGTCCTGCTGCTCGTATCTCATCTTTGGGTACACCGAGAATTTTCTCCAGACGAACGAGAGACAGTGCCTCCCCACTGACAAAAAGGAGCGCTTCGAGTGATGACTGGAGGGAGGATTGAGACATAGGCTAAGAAACCAATCTTTTTATACGGATATCGCTAAAATACCTCTCCTGCTCCACCGAGATAAAGCGTTGCTTGATGAGCTCGAGCATAGCGAGAAATGAAACGATGACTTCCACCCGATTCTCGGCATTTTCGATAATCTCTCGGAACGATGACTCTACCCGCGCGCCGAGGGTCGTCTGGAGATGTGAGATTTTTTCCTCAAGGGTAATCACGAGGGCGATTTCCTTTTCTGGTAGGACTTCAAATACAGGAATATCACCGAGGACATCGACAAAGTGCTGGCGTAGCATTTCTTTGGTCAGTCCCTTGGGAGGATAAAAGACCACCTGTGTGCCAAGAAAACTCTCGCGATGATAGGCGCTTTTCCTCGTCCGAAAAAAGTTTCCCAGTCCCTGTGAAGCCTCACGAAACAAGCGATAGGCTTTGAGATGATACTCGAGGTCCTCCATCGCCTCTTCTTCTTCATCACTAAAGGTGAGAATAGGGAGGAGCGCTCGCGACTTGATCAGGATGAGCCGAGCCGCGATGGTGAGAAACGCCGAAAGATTCTCAAGCGACAGATGCTCTTCATCTCGAATGTAGGCAAGGTACTGATCGGCCACCTGGGCGAGACTGACTTGGGTGATGTCCATCTTCTCCTTTTCGATGAGCGTGAGGAGGAGATCAAGTGGTCCCTCAAACTTTTCCAGATGAAATTGATACGCCATAAGAGTCAAAACGGAGTAAAAGCGCACAAATGAAAGAGGAAATGGGACAATCCACTTCCTCTCTACGATACCATTTTTATGCCTTTTTTGAAACCTTACCCAAAAAACCCAGCCACCTGAGTCACCAAGACCAGGGCTGCGAGAGCAATAGCGATAGCGATAGTAGCATAGGTCACGATCTTCTTGCCTGTTTCTGCCTTGCCTTCATCTCCTCCAGCCGTGAGATACATGAAGCCACCGATAACAAGCATGATGATCGCGATGATGCCGACGATGGAGAGGAGGAAGCTTAAGACCTTAGAGGCTATCTCAGTAAAGGTTTGGGCTTCTTCGACGACTTGGGTTACTTCTATCCAGCCTAAAAGTTCTCCAATTTCTTTGAGGAAGGCAGGAGCAGCGATAGCGAGAGCGAGACCGACTACCGAAGCAGTGATAGCCACTTTGGCTTGAGAGACTCGTGATTCATTCCCGGCCGAGAGGATATACATGACCGCTCCTACGATAATCATGATGATAGAGAGGACGACGATGATACTTTGGAGCGTTGAGAGGACGGCAGTTAGCACGCTGTCTAGGGAGTTGTACTTGAGGGGGTTGAAGTAGCCTACTCCAGGAGAAGGGAGGGCGAGTGGGGCACAACAAGAGAGTCCGGTATCACCACAGGTGCCAGGGGCAGGCTTGTATTTATCAGGTGCACACCCTCCTGAAACACAGGTATTGGGTGATTGGCAGGTGCCGTCGCCACCAGGGGAACTGGGTGATCCTGGTGACGGTGATCCAGGTGGGAGGGGTGGAGGCGGGGTATTGTTACCTTCTACCAAGACAGTAACTCCTCTTTTCGGACCACTGCCCTTTGACTTGGTAGGGTCTTGACAAAACAGAATATATTCCGTACTCACCTGAGGAGAAACAACCAATGATCCTTTCTGCGTACCACTGGCTGTTGATGGACTGGCCAGTGGCTCTCCACTCATATTCCGATTATCCCACAGTGTACAACCAAAAAAAGCTTCGTGTTTAAACTCCCAAACAAGCGTAACAGATTGGCCGGGGTAGATCTGTTGAGGTGGGGCTGGCGAGGCAAAGAATTTGACGATAGTAGTAAAGTATCCAACCTTCACCAAAGCTCCCTTGATCTGCGCATTCGGATGAGAGCCGGTCTCAGTAGCTACTCCACTACTATCGAGACACCGCAGATTATAATACCCGGTCTGGGTCGGCCATCCTTCAATACTCCCATTCACAGAGACATCTTGCCAGTCAGACCAATTTGGATCGTAATCCGCTTTCATCTGACAACTCACTGCTCCTGGTGCCTCCCACGAAATCTCCGTGGTGTTTCCCAGCTCTATCTCATCAGGATTAGCATCTATATCGATGGGAATATTAGGAGAAGAAGGGGTGCCATTCGAATCCTGACATACACTGTTAAGCCCATCTGGGTTGTATACATAGCCACTTTTACACCGAAATTCACATTTTTGATTCGTATCCGTTTCAGAATAGGTCCATGCGACACTACCCGTTACATTATCCGTATCATTAGGATAAACTTCGACATTATCCCCATATGGCATTTGCCCGGTACAGGAGAAATTCCCTCCTCCTACTACCGTAATATTGACCACTGGAGAGGCTGACGTATAGGTAGATAAGTCGCTACTGACATATCCACAGCGAAATTCATAGATAGTGTTTTGGGTAGGGGTGTAAGAAAATACTTTTTTCGTCAACTCATCATGGAACTCAGGGGCTGAAGTAGCGCGGATTATCTCTGAATATCCGCTACTATCCGAGATAACACAGGCTAAAGGCTGATTAGAAAGGTTACTTGGCGTGCTGGAGACATGATATATGATCCTAATAGTCTCCCCCTTATTAATGGTTGCCGTTGATGGCACCACCCCTTTCGTATCATCCCAACGATCCATGTAAATAACCCAGCCATCAGTCGCAAGAGATACGGGTGAAGTCAGTCCAAAACTCATGATGAGTCCCATGATGCCTCCGAGGAAGAGGGTTCGAAGATGGGTGTGGGTACATGGGGTGGGTGACATAGAAGAATGCTCCAAGTGAATTAAATTATGATGTGTACGTATGTGTGGCCTCGGGATGAACCGTAGTATCATGAAGGAAGCAAGTTTCAAAGAGTGCGACGAAGAGGACGATGGCCACGAGGAAGAAAATACTCTGCACTGGGAAGACAGCGAGCATCAGTGCTGAGAGGAGTGCGGCCAGGATATTAGCGACGGGCCGAGCGGTCCGGAAAAACGCAATGATATCCATGTCATCAGGACCAATCTGCTTGTAAAAGTACGAGTCACGAAGGATCTCGATACCCGCGATACCGACCCGGGTCATAAAGAGGGCCGTCCCCCACACCACGATGTCACCCGGCGCGAGAAATGGCAGGATAAAGGTGGCTGCGGCTGCGATGGCAATACTCCCGATGAGCATCTCTTTCTCTCCGAAATAGCGATCAGCCAACCTCCCGAGTGGGTACTGGAGGAGGACAAACGGGAGGAGCATGACGGTAAAGATGATCCCAATCTCACTCCAGGCAAAACCACTCTCACGGAGATAGAGAGGAGTGTAGACAATCATCAGGGCATAAAAGAACTCAAGCGCGAGCGATACGTGGTAGATTCGGGACAGATTCCGCGAAGCGAGCATCTTGCCGAACGTCGCCCGAAATCGAATTTTCTTCTGAATGGTCCGATTATCCAACCGAAAACCGACCAACGTGGCAATGAAAATGATGGTATAGCCAATCACCAAGGCCAAAAAGATCCCGCTGTAATCATAGGATTCAAGCGTTTTCACCGAAAGAACTGGAGCAATGAGGAGCCCCGCGTTCATGATAGTGAGGTAAAGACCCCGGATACTTCCCGACACCTTATCCTCCGAAAAGCTCTCAAGGAGAATATCGAGTGTCACCCAGGTCACATTGGTCGCGATAAGGAGAAGGAGTGCTGCCCCAAGCGAAATGTAGGCCGAGGTCGCCGACGCGAGAACCGCAGAAGCGCAGATCGAGAGACCGAGTGAGAGATAGAGGGCGCGAGCCCGTCCGATAATCCGAATCAGGGGCTGGAGATAGAAGAGACTTCCCAAGACGACGACGTAGGCAAGGAGGTAAAAAACACTAACATTGTCACTCCCTGATACCTCTGCAAAAAAAGTCGAAAGGATGTAAATAAAAAAAGCGTCGAGAAAACCGAACACGAACGATACGGCACTCACGAAGCGAACTTTTTTCTTGTTGAGATTTTCTTTGTGCGGCATGCTTTTTGTTTTACCCTGAGCTCGTCACCGTGGTTACGAGAACGACGTGACACGTCGAAGGGTTTTCTCTGTATGTATTGAGTATATCACAAAGCCATGGACTGTCACTTCATACAGCTCGCGACATAGCCCCGCTTCTCCGCTTCTTCCTTGGTTGCAAAGCAGAGGCGATTCTCCGGTTTGATCCGCTTGGCCGCTGCGCACGTGGCAAGGTGATACTTGGTGCTATTTTTGCTCCCGACAAACACACACTGCCCCATCTCTGCCCCGACCGTGACCACTGGCTTGGGAGTACCAAGGATATTCTGTGACGCCGGTACCGTGACCGACTCTCCGGCCACTGCCTGAGCTGGCACCACGCTCGTCGGCATAGGTGGGAGCGTCACCACAAGTGACCCCTCAGCTTGACTACCTCGGTAAAAATACCCAGCCTCAAAGGACAAAACGCCCACCAAAAACATCCCCAAAAGGAGGCCGAGACGCCCACCATGCTCGCGAAACCAGTTGATGAGTTGGTCTTTCATACTCTTCCTTGCCCTGCTTGACCATTCGGGAAAGCCGTGATATACTCTCTCTACAGTATATCGCAATTCTTCTAATGTGTAAGGACCCCCTCCTATGGCAACCAGAAAAGCGGGTGGATCAACCGCCCTCGGCCGTGACTCGATTTCCAAGCGCCTCGGCGTCAAGATTTTCGGTAACCAGTCTGTTTCGGTCGGTAACATCATCATCCGTCAGCGTGGGACCAAGTTTCACCCCGGCAAGAACGTCAAGCAAGGAGAAGACGATACCCTCTTTGCCCTGGCCTCAGGTTTCGTAGAGTTCCAGGCCAAAAAGGTCAAGGATTTCACCGGAAAGATTGTTTCTCGCACGTTCGTGAATGTCCTCCCAGAAAAGAAATCCGAACAGCAGTAACGTTCGTCCCATCAAAAAACACCCCCGAGATTTTCGAAGGGTGTTTTTTGTATCCATATATACTACCATCCACCGCCCCCGCCCCCACCACCGCCTCCACCCGAGGAGCCTGAGCCACCCGAACCGGAAGGCGTCCCGGTATTCGAAGCAATACTCGACGAAAGGGACTCGATGTGGGATGAAAAGCTCTCAGTATCGAAACCTCCCATATCCGACGCCACAAACCAGGCTGGATGATAGCCAGTGAAATACGCTTCGCCGTAGAGCTCTCGCATCTTGGCGACCCACTCCTTGGTCATCCCAAACACGATTGCAGCCGGGAGCAAAACTTCAAAAATACGCTCTTTTTCATAAAACTGTTGGCGCGCCTTTTCGGCTGTTTCCATATAGAGTTTGAGCCCTCCGATCTTCCAATTCGTCTCAGTGCCAAGAAGCGTGCGCTTGGGCATCACGAGTCCAAAGCCGATGAGAATAAGACCCGAAAAGCACACTGCCCCTGCTGCTACCAAGTACGAATGAGCGAGCAAGAAAACGCTCGCCATAATCAAGAGCACTCCCAATATCAGGAACAAGACTCGATACTTCAGTCCCTCTTTCACGAGCAATCCCTTGGTAGCGAGTGACTCGGTGACTGACTTTTTGATTTCTGGCACCACTCTATAAAACTTATTTTTGAGCGCTGAGAGTTTCACGCTATCGCCGGTGGCAAATATGGCATCAAGGAGAAGCTGCTCTGCTTTCGTCAGCGTGAGACCAGGGCGTTCATGCTTTTCCAAGATAAACTCCTTGGTCGAGAAAAACAGAATCTTGGTCTCCTCCTCTCGAATAGAAAGTGCTCCCTTGACCGCGAGCTCGATGATGCCAGCCGTCACAAACTCGTTCTTCCAGTCACCATTGGTCGAAAGCATGCCGAGTTCAAGAGCATTCAAGTGTGCTGGGATTTCATATTCCGGGATCACGACTTTATCCCAAGCTGGATCGTCACCATACTTCCGCCATGTGCGGTACGCCGATCGCCAAACAAGGAAGGGCAAGAGCCAGACGAGATAGGCGCCATAGGTTTCCCACCAGCCGAATTGATACGGAGTAAATATCCCCTTTGGGACACTGACTGAGAGGGTGATGCCCTCGCCCGGTGCGAGCATCCGCTTGCCGACGATAATCAGTCGTTCTCCCTGCCAGCTCGCCTCGGCAAGAGTATTGTCCTTGGCTCCAAGTACCCCGCTATAGAGCGAGAGATTATTCTCCTCACGAGTCACTCCCGCCGGAAACACGATACTCGCCTCATAGGCATCGATGTCCATGTCCCAAAAATGGCCATTCACATTCCAGTAAAACTCGTCTGAGGCCGGGTTCGACCGGATGACGTTACGCACCTGATACACGATTTTGTATTGGTGGACCCCCGTAACCGTCACATCAGGATCGCCAATCTTCCACGTGATGGTCGCATCACCACGATTGACTGTCTCCGTATACGGATAGGACTGCCCGGCAAAGTCAGTGATCGAGATGAGCTCCGTCGGAGTCTTGATCGTTTCTCTCTCAGTTCGGGCCTCGGTCGGCACAATCCGGAAAATCCCGTGCTTCCCCACACACTCGCCACAGTCAGCCGTGATCCACTCCGTCACCGTCATAGTCGAATCCGGTGCGAGCACAAACTCGGCTCGGAGATCCTTCACATACCAATTGGACACATTCTCCCGCGCTTCTGCTCCTGATATTCCCATCATGAAAAGCATGAGAACAACTCCGAAAGTACCAAGAACTCTACCCATACAATTGAAAAGCTATTTTTTCTTTTTACACGCTTCGAGAAAAGCGACGAAAAGCGGATGCGGGTGAAGGAGTGATGACTGGAACTCCGGATGAAACTGGGTGGCGAGGAAGAACGGATGGACGCTCTTCGGTAGCTCGGCTATCTCCATGAGGATGCCATTCGGTGAAGTGGCCGAGAAGACCAACCCAGCCGCTTTCAACTGTTCTACATATTCCGGATTCACCTCATAGCGATGACGATGACGCTCCAGAATCTTGGTCGTACCGTAGGCCTTAGCAGCAAGCGTCTTCGGTAGTACGAGCGCTCTATACTCCCCGAGGCGCATGGTGGCGCCATAGTCCTTCTTCCGCAACTTTTCTTTCTGCTCGGGCATGATATCGACGACCGGATAAGGCGACTTTTGGTTCACTTCGGTCGTGTTCGCCCCGGACAAACCAAGAATATGGCGAGCATATTCGATCACAGCGAGTTGCATCCCATAGCACAGGCCAAAATACGGTATCTGATGCTCTCGACAGTAGCGAATCACCGCTATCTTGCCCTCGATACCCCGACTGCCAAATCCCCCCGGGATAAGAATACCATCATACTGCTTGAGCGTGCGGAGGAGCTTGGGATCCTCCTCAAAGTCGGTACTCGCAATCCAGGTGAGCTCGGCTCGGCGCCCCGTCGCACATGCCGCGTGTTTGATGGCCTCTATGACGCTGATATAGGCATCCGAGAGCACAAAATCACCTGTTTTGAAGTATTTGCCCACGATGCCAATTTTGACCGTTTCTTTAGCATTCTTGATGCGTTTCACCCGTTTCTCCCATTCCCCCGCTACCATCGCTCGCTTGATTTTTAACCCAAGTTTCTTCATCAGGATTTCACTCAGACGATCCTTTTCAAAATTCAGTGGCACATCATAGATACTGTCGACATCAGGAGCGCTTATGACGTCTTCTTGATGCACGCCACAAAAGACGGCGAGTTTCTCCTTTCGCTTTTCATCAAGGGGCCGATCGGCTCGGGCGATGATGATATCTGGTTGAATACCAGTGCCATTTAAGGTCCGGACGGCGTGCTGAGTTGGCTTGGTCTTCATTTCTCCGACCCGAGAAGGGGTAGGCACATAACTCACTATGACGGTGGCGATATCACCAGGCGACTCAAATTTGAGCATGCGAATCGCTTCCAAGAACAAAATGTTTTGGTACTCACCGATGGTTCCGCCTATTTCCACGATGGCAATGTCGGCCTTTGCTTGTTTGGCTGCGTGCTTGATTCGACCGATGACCTCGAGTGGGATATGTGGCACCACCTCGACGCATTTACCCCCATATTCCAAGTTTCGTTCCCGCTCGATCACCCGCTGATAGACCGATCCCGTGGTCATGTAATTTTCCCGAGTGAGCTTGATATTGAGAAATCGCTCGTAGTTCCCCATGTCCTGATCGGTCTCATAGCCGTCAGCGAGCACAAACACTTCGCCGTGCTCGGTCGGATTCATGGTTCCCGCATCCACATTGATATAGGGATCGATTTTGATAGCAGTTACCACTAGACCTCGAGACTGGAGAATCTTGCCGATAGAAGACGCCGTAATACCCTTGCCAACGCCACTCATCACACCCCCTACCACAAAGATATATTTCGTCCGCTTTGCTGTTTGTTTCATACGGTATTTAAAGAGAAAGAGCCGCTACCAGAGATGAAGTGGCGAGCGGCTCATTGTAAGTTACGTTTTCGCGTGACTATTCCGATTCTACCACAAGTTCAAACGAGGCTTTCACACCATGACCAAAATCAGCCGAGAGAGCGAACTCTCCAGTCTCTTTGATGGCTTTGTCGAGGACGAGCACACTCTTGTCGATGGTGATCCCCATGGCCGAGAGAGCGAGGACGACTTCTTCGCGTCCGACCGAACCAAAGAGCTTGCCATTTTCTGCCTTACTCTTGATCACTACTTTCTTGCCAGAAAGTGCGTTGGCCAAAACACGGCTTTCTTCCGTCATTTTTGCCGACTCTGCCTGACGCTTGGCGACAAACCGCTCGGCCTGCTTGAGTGCTCCGGGCGTAGCCAAATCAGCCAACCCTTCGGGGAGGAGATAGTTGAAACCGTAGCCATTCTTCACTTCTTTGACTTCAAGCGCCTTCCCAAGGCCCCGAACGTCTTCCAAAAGGATTACTTTCATACCAAAATCAGTCACCTATTAACTCAGACCAGGATAGCCTACTTCCGGCCTTTTGACAAGGTACCACACCAATCATATTGGTGTGGTACCAAGGTTCCTACTCAACAGTTTGGTGTGGTACCAGGGCATCAACGTCTAGCGAACTAGAGAATGAGCATACTATCCCCAAAAGAGTAGAACGCATAGCGCTCCTGGATAGCGAGGTTATAAAGGTCCATAATGTCCCGCTTAGCCCCCTTATGCCCGAGAAAGGCATCGACTAAGAGCATGAGTGATGTCTCGGGGAGATGAAAGTTGGTCATGAGAGCATCTACGGCTTGGAAATGATAGGGCGGGAAGATAAAGATGTCGGTCGGACCACTCATGGGGCGCACCTGGCCACCCTCCATGGCCGACTCCAGGGTCCTGGTCACCGTTGTCCCCACTGCTACCACTTTCTCCCCCCGCTCATGGGCTGTATTGATAGCCTCAGCCGTTTCCACGGGAATGTGAGCATACTCACAATGAAGTCGCTTGGTCTCAAAGTTTTCCGGTCGGAGCGGCGCAAAGGTTCCGAGGCCGACATTAAGCGTCAAACGAGCTGTTTCAATGTTTTTCTGCTGTAAAGACTCAATGACTCGCTCGGTAAAGTGAAGTGACGCGGTCGGGGCGGCGACCGATGCCCCAGATTCTGCAAAGACCGTCTGATAGCGCTCCCTGAGCTCCGTCTCAGGTGTACCAGCCCCCTCGAGATAGTGTGGGAGTGGCGTCTCACCAAACTGATCAAGAAGAGCGAGGAGACCCCCTTCAGAGTGAAGTTTCACCGAAAAAATATTCTCGGCCTGATCGACCACTTCACAGTATTCACCATTGGGAAAATACAATTTCTGACCGAGAGTGACTTTGCGATCCACGAGGACCGGGATACGCTCTTCATCCTCAATCTGATTGGCGAGTACAAACACCTCAATCTTACCCCCGGTCTCTTTCGTGAGCCACAGGCGCGCCGGAAGTACCCGGGTGTCGTTCAAGACCACCAGTGACTGGACCGGAAGATACTTGGCCAGGTTGGCAAAAGTACCCATCGACACAATGTCTGTCTTGGTGTCATACACAAACAACCGGGCGCTATCACGGGGTTCTAGACCTTTGGTCCTCACAAGTTCCGCCGGTAAATCATAGCGATACCTGGCCAAGTCGGAAAAATGCATCATCTCAATCAACAAAAATTGATAGCAACACCTTGGTTACATAGAAGTACCTTTGAGCTCGCCCTTTAGAGATATTTCAGTGCAAAAAATCCGAGAATGAGGAGGGCAACAAAAACAATCGAGAGGGTATCTATATACTTTTCAATCGAATCCTTGTACCGCTGTCCTAGATGGTACATAAAGGTGGCCACTAGGAAAAACCGCATCCCGCGTCCAATAAGTGAGGCCAGGACAAACATGAGGAAGTTGATGTGGAACACGCCACCCGCAATCGTAATCAGCTTGTACGGGATCGGCGTAAAAGCCGCTGTAAATACCGTCAAAAAGGCATTGTCCTGGTAGCGCTGCCCTATATACACGAACTCCTCCTGCAATCCATAGGTGTTCACGATCCAGGCACCAATAGTACTGAACAACAACAGTCCGATGACGTAACCGAACATACCCCCAAACACACTGGCAACTGTACAAATAGCTGCATGGCGGAGAAAGGAGACTGGTCTGGCCATGACCATAGCGATGAGGAGCGGATCGGGCGGAATCGGAAAAAACGAACTTTCCACAAACGATACGCCGGCCAGAGCCTGTTCGGCCCGCTTGGTCTCAGCCCAGCCCACCACCCAACCATACATCTTGCGAATCATCTTTCGTGGCCAAGAAAAGAACGACAAAACAAGCAATATCGGTTTCGACGTGATAAACGCTTGAAAGAGCGGAGCATCACGCCATACCTGTAGAGTTTTGAACATACCCAGTATCTTTAGCTTAAATAAAATGGTGGACTTGGCGAGAATCCCTGCCCGCCCTTGGAGGGGGCCGCCGCCCCTGCCTACGGCAGATTAATCTGCAATGCTCACCCTGTTAGACGTATCGTTGGTG
Source organism: uncultured Bdellovibrionales bacterium (assembly GCA_964500505.1). Taxonomy (GTDB): domain Bacteria; phylum Patescibacteriota; class Minisyncoccia; order Moranbacterales; family UBA1568; genus UBA1568. The sequence continues at coordinate 151,293 of CAZCNN010000001.1, forward strand.
GACCTAGGCAGAATCGAACTGCCGTCTCCACAATGCGAATGTGGCGTCGTACCACTAGACCATAGGCCCATAAAAGTCTAACAGGGCGCGTGTAGCGTTGTACCCTTAGACCCCGCCCAAATCTCACTCAAGTGAGAAATGTGGCGGGACAGGTACAGGCCCGGACACTTGGGTAGGATAGCAAATAGCCGGAATGGTATCAAGAAACCTGTGCCGTAAAGCCGAGTGGTGGCTTCTTGATTCGAGTGAGGAGATACCGTCTCAACTCTTTCCAATCAACTGTTGCTTCACTCAAAATATCTTCATGTAGCAAATGTATCCGCTCGCTCATACCCAATGCATCGGCGAGAGCGTTTATTGTCCTTGTGTAGTTTAGTACATTGTAGAGTGCATAGACATCCTCTTCGCTCAGCGCTATTTGGCCGGTTATATACGAGTACAGAGCCTGCTGACCCCGGAGGAGCATCCCTGTATCAGCACCCGGATAGGCAGCATCAATGAGGAGATGCTGCCACGACTCTCCCGACTTCATAAAGACGACGTTATTTTTTCCTGCGAGATCAAGAAATTCATACGTATTCTGACTGTACTCTATGGCGCGTGAAACAAAATCCGAGAGCGTTTCCCGAAATTGAGCGTCGGTCTCGGCGAGTACTATCACCTTTTCCAAGGACGGACTTTGAAGACAGCTAGAGAACGTCTTCCGATCAAAGTTTTTTGGTGATTCACGATTCAAAACCCACTGATCAGACCCTTGTGAATACAACTCAAGCTCACCTGGGTCATCACTCAACTTCTCTTCTGCATACGAACTCGTAAGATCCAACAGCGTTTCTCTTTCACGAAGATCAATTGCTTCCTGAATTCTCACAACTACGGGCAGAGTTACACTATCTTGACCTGAAGGAAGTAGGTCTTCATTATAAAGGTCTCGAAGAATATGGGCCGGGATAGGGAGATTCATAGTACTCACTCTCTGTCGTGCCATATGTTCACGCCCAAAAAACTCCTCTATGTCAGCCAATTTTGCCCGTGCCACGACCGCCTGGTGTCGCAACGTGCGTTCTGCAAGCACTCCCCCTGAACCCTCTCTACTCTCGACATCATGGAGCGTGGCTACTATCATATTGTGTGCCACTTTGAATACAATTTTCTCATGACCAGGTATTGTAAATACCAAATGCTCGCCACCCCGGCCTGCAAATTTTGGGTTATACTCACCATATAAGGCATGATCATCTTTACCTAAATCAAATTTAGGTCGCGGAAGTTCGGCACTTCTCAGAGTCTTAGTCTTCTCTGGTTTAGTGCTCAGATGTGGTTGTTCGAGAACTTCGAGTGACATAGATCAAGATTTTGTTTCGGTGATATAGGTGGTACTGAGGCCCTGTTCAGCCTGATGGCGCTCGAGCGCGAGATCGATCAGCCGGGTGAGGAGATCGGTATACGAGAGACCACTCGCTTCCCAGAGCTTGGGATACATGCTGATAGCGGTAAAGCCCGGGAGAGTATTGATCTCATTTACCAGTATCTCACCATTTTCGCGCAAGAAAAAGTCTACGCGCGCCAGTCCAGCACACTCAAGGACACGAAAGGCATGGCAAGCCACCTCCTGAAACATTGCGATCTGCTCCTGGGAAAGCTTGGCTGGAATCTCGAGACGAGCACCGGCCTCATCGAGATACTTGGCCTCATAGGTATAAAACTCTTTGGTGGGGATAATCTCACCCGGGATGGAGGCCTCTGGATGGTCATTGCCGAGGACTGAGACCTCAATCTCGCGCCCGACGATACTCTCTTCGATGAGAACCTTGGTATCGTAGAGGAAGGCGTCCCTGAGGGCTCGTTCATACCCCTCATGGTTTTTTACTTTGTGGACCCCGACAGATGAACCGGCGTTGGCTGGTTTGACAAAGACGGGCGTGCCCAAGGTCTCTACCACCGACTCATATGAGGGAATAGTAGCCCGTCGAATGGTGAGGAAGCGTGCGACCGGGATACCAGCATCGCGGAGGAGTCGCTTCATCACGTCCTTATCCATCCCGATAGCTGAACCAAGGACCCCTGCCCCGACAAAGGGCACACCAGAGAGTCGGAGGAGCCCCTGGATCGTCCCATCCTCACCGGCACCACCATGCAGAACCGGAAAGATGACATCCAGAGCCTGGCTCACACCACCTGCCACTCCGATCTGACCATGGCTCTCCGGGAGAAACATCACACTTTCATCACCCTCTTGTCGGGTGGTGACATCAGTGAGACCACTCTCGAGTGCTCGGGGGTCACGCTCCGGGAGGAACCACTGCCCAGCTCGGTCGATGGCGATAAGGACCGGTTGAAATCGGTCCCGATCCAGACTCTCCAGCACGTTTTTGGCTGACCAGAGAGACACTTCGTGCTCAGTTGACTTGCCACCACAGAGGATACCGACGCGGAGTTTTTTCATAACAGTTGTTACGTAACGAATTACGTAATTCATTACGTAATTGAGAGTTCATTCACTTCCTCGACGTGATTCTCGAGGACCGAGTCTCCTTCACCAAAAAGAAACCGGGTCCGAAACTTCTTGCCGGCGAGAAACACTGGTATCCAGTGGATATCGTCTGGCCACATGGCATCATAGGGAATAGCATCGGTAGTAAACCACTGGGGGCGCATCTCCTCAGTCTCACGAGGCTCACCTTCCCAAGCAGTGACTCGGTAGACATAAACCTCGAGGATATTGCCCCGGTCGCGGGCAAATTCAAACTCGTGCATCCCTACGGCCTCCATCTCGGTAATAGTCACACCGGATTCTTCCAGCGTTTCACGCTTGGCTCCCTCTTCGATACTTTCGCCCTCTTCAACTTTCCCACCGAACCCATTCCATCGACCAGCACCAAAACCACGCTTCTTCATCCCAAGGAGGATGCGACCGTCGCGGACAATGAGGCAAAGAGTAAGAATGGTTCTCATAATTTGGATTCAGCTACTACCGGCCGATACATGAGATTCTCAGCGACATAGGGATTGTCTTTCTTCCAGATGACGTTGTCAATGAAGTAATGATGGATATTGAGAAACACCGTAAAGAAAAAGAAATAAAGCGAGGTCCCAAAGACAGTGGTCGGGTAGCTGAGCCACGCGGGTGCTGTCCCCCGAGCAACCCAGAGGTCGAGCCAGATCGGGATCAGAGCAAAGAAGAGTGCTCCCAGGAAATAGGCGGAACCAAAAAACGTCACTATCCCCCATCGGCCTCTTGCCTGCCGATGATACAGGAGCGTGAGCATCCCGACGGAGAGACAGAGGAGTGCGCCCGTGACCCAGCCAATCGTCGTGAATCCTGAGGAGAGTGTCATGATATAACGATCAAGGGTAAGAGTCGCCGATTCCTTGAGTGACAGACCGATTAACACCGCCGGCAAGAGGAGGAGGAAAGCACCGCCCCAGAGGTTGTAGCGACTCGCTGTATTCCGCGTCACAGGAGTGTCTCTCTCTTCACGGATGGCCTGATTACGTCTCGCAGCAAAAACAAAGAGGAGATACTGGAGCGAATGAAAGAGTGGGATGATATAGAAAAAGTACGGGTGAGAGAGGGCGGGAATGTACCAGAGGTAGATCGAAACGAGTGCGATCACTGCCGAGACTGGTGGGGTCACTCGCGAAATGATGTACTTCACGATAAACATGGCAAGAAGGAGGTTACTGGCGACAAAGAGCACCTGCTCCGACAGCTTGAGCCACAGAGGCGGGAGCGTCCAAGCAGTATAGGGCACCTGATAAAACATATTGTGTGCCCCAGAGATATTGGCCGAGAAGAATGACAAGGCCCACAGGAGGTAGAGTGGGAGGAGGATTGCGGTACGCTCGAGACGACTATAGTACACTTTTTTCGTGGCTGAGAGGACGACCACACAGCCAAATATCTGCTTGATATAATGCCAACCGACAAAAAAGAAGAGAGCATTCACGAGGTAGCCCATGAGCATGATACTCCCCTGCGACTTGGCGTAAAGAAAATACCCAATAAGGAGTACCGGGACAGCGAGCCCCGCCCACCACATCTTGATCATAAATCTCCGTCCCGTTCGTAGCGATCCAAACGATTGGCGAGCATCGCCATACATGAGGAGATAGGAGGCAGCAAAGTGCGGGAAATTGATGAGAAACGCGGCGTAGTAGAGCGCGATGGACCAGGTAAAGATATCGGCACCTTTACTCACCGCCACTTGGAGTATGATATAGGCGATGATAGACACGCCTCCGACGAGCATGCTATCGAGAAAGGGTGAGACGAGTGACGTCTGACTCGGTGCAAACCAGCCCTGAACCATCCTTATTATGCGCATACAAGCCTTGTTACATGACCCTATTGTATCACGAAACAGCCTGTACTATACCACCACACCAACATACCCCACACACATCTGCTTGCATAAATGTTGGTGTGGTGGTAAATTCGAGGTGCGAGGATTCGGGGATTGCAGGGGCTTCGGTGTCAGCCATTGACACCACAATAAAGCAACGCCTTTCTTTTTCCCTCTCCCCTCCTCGCTCCCTTCTACAGCGCGAAGCTGTACCGATGAGGCCCTATGAACCCATAGGGCCTCAAAAAATTTCTTAGACACTTATGATCCGGTTGACATCTCCATCGAGAATCTCTGGTTTCATACCGAAAATCGTGATCCTCTTAGGCCCAGTGATATTTTAAATTTTTGCACCTGCTTCTCGAATCATTTTCAAATGCTTACGAGTCATTGAATGAAGTGGTCGAGGAAGCTTATCAATAGGAAACCAGCCAATATCGTCCATCTTGTCTGGCTCACCTATCTTTGCTTTTTTCGGATCTACCTCAGCCGTAAACAAAACAGCAATCCAGTGTGTTCTCGTCTTACCATTCCATCTCAGTGCATTATTAACAGCCCAAAACTTGAGATTTTTTGGCGTCACACAATACTCTTCCTGAATTTCTCGCTTGGCGGTCTCGAGGAATGTCTCTCCAAATTCCATCGATCCCGAACCCGGATCCCATCGCCCATGCTCATCGCGACAGTTTATACTTCGTTTGTGCATGAGCAAATTACCCTTGCCATCATGACAGTAAAATACACAAGTCACCCCGATGAAGTCTACGCCCTTCTTCAGATCAAAAGATTGTTTCATACGCTATGCGCGATGGCACCCGCCCACATCCGTCCCAGAAGTGTGTCGGGCAAGCTTCTTTACTTTTTATGCTCTGGAGCGTTGATCATCCCACAGCGCTTGTACTTCAAACCAGAACCGCAAGGACAAGGGTCATTACGACCAGTAACTTCCTGGTTCACTATTGGAGCTTGTTTCGCGGCCTCTCCGGACTGTGTACTCCCTCCGCCAGCTACCGCTTCACCCTTGAGGGTAGCGAATGATTCTATGTTTTCACTGGCACCACGAAACTGCATCTCGCGGGGCTTTTCTTCCGTGAAAGAGTCTGTCCGTTGTTCTATCTTCATGATGGTCATGAGATAGGTCTTGCGCACAGTGTCCATGAGACCGAGGAAGAGGTCAAAGGCCTCACGCTTGTATTCGATGAGCGGATCACGCTGACCATAGCCCCGGAGGCCGATACCCTGACGCAAATAATCAATCTCGTCGAGGTGATTCATCCAGAGCGTATCGAGTGAACGGAGGTAGAGCGACTTCTGGATAGCGTTCCAAGTCTCTTTGCCAATCATGGTTTCCTTGGCCCGATAGATGACCTTGCCTTCACCGAGGAGATACTCGAGGATGAGACCACGCTTCTCTATCTCGTCTTTGGAGCGATCGTCTCGGATAGATTCCAGCTTTTTGAGAGCGCTTTCCTCATCGAGCGCCGAGAACATAGCATTCCCTTCGTTCACGATCTCCTGCATATTCCACTCCCCTTCTTCGACTGAAGTGTGAAACGAGATGACATGATCGAGCTCTTCTCCGAGGAGGCGTAGGGTCTCTTGTTCGAATTCGCTCATCTCGAGAATTGTGCGGCGCTTGCGGTACACTACCTCACGCTGTTTGTTCATCACGTCATCGTAGTCGAGCACGTGTTTGCGAATATCAAAGTTGAAGCCCTCGATCTTGGACTGAGCACCTTCAATAGTCTTCGAGATAATACCGTTCTGGATCGGCTCATTGTCTGGGAGCCCGAGCGTCGTCATCATGCTCTTCATCTTTTCACCCCCGAAACGTCGCATCAGTTCGTCCTCGAGCGAGACAAAGAACTGTGACCTACCAGGATCGCCCTGACGTCCAGCCCGACCACGGAGCTGATTGTCGATGCGACGCGCCTCATGCCGTTCAGTCCCGATGATGAGGAGTCCGCCCACTTCGCGCACGCCGTCACCGAGTTTGATGTCAGTCCCCCGACCGGCCATGTTGGTAGCAATAGTGATAGCGCCTTTCTGACCGGCGAGCGCAATAATCTGAGCTTCCCGTTCGTGGTTCTTAGCGTTCAAAACCTCATGCGTGATACCCTCGCGTGTGAGCAGTGCCGAGAGATACTCAGACTTTTCGATGGCCACGGTACCGATGAGGACCGGCTGGCCAGTCGCGTGCACACCCTTCACATGCTCCACAATGGCCTGGAACTTGGCTTCTTCGGTCTTGTAGACGATATCTGGGAGGTCCTGGCGAGTCATGGGACGATTGGTTGGGATCTCAAGGACATCGAGCTTGTAGACCTTGGCCAATTCTTCGGCCGAAGTCGAGGCGGTACCTGTCATACCGGCCAGTTTATCGTAGAGTCGGAAGTAGTTCTGAAAGGTGATAGTAGCGAGAGTCTTCGACTCGCGCTGGACGGTCACACCTTCCTTGGCCTCTATCGCCTGGTGCAGTCCCTCACTATACCGACGTCCCGGCATGAGACGCCCCGTAAAGTCATCGACGATAATGACCTGATCGTCTTTGACCACATAGTCCCGGTCCAATTTGAAAATGATATTGGCCTTGAGTGACTGCTCAAGGTGGTGAACATACTGGACATTGCCGGATGCGTAAATGTTCTCCATACCGAGGAGTCGCTCCACCACGTTCATACCCTCGTCGGTGAGGGTCACGGCCTTCATCTTTTCATCAACCGCGTAGTCGGTCCCAGCCTTGAGATTGGGCACAATCTTGGCAAAACGCTCGTAGAGCTTGGTCGACTCGCTGTCCGGAGCTGAGATGATGAGTGGCGTCCGCGCCTCATCAATGAGGATCGAGTCTACTTCGTCGACAATGGCGAAATGGAGTGGTCGCTGGGTCATCTCCTCGAGGGTTGACACCATATTGTCACGGAGATAGTCGAATCCGAACTCGTTGTTGGTCCCGTAGGTGATATCGGCCGCGTAGGCTTCTTTGCGCGTAATAGCGAGGAGATTCTCCACCTGCCTGCCGGTAGGCAAGGTCTCGACGCTCACTTCATCAGTGTCTTTGATCTTGGAAACATACTGGTATGATATGCCTTGCCCGACGATACAGGCGGTCGTGAGTCCAAGGGCTTCATACACTTTGCCCATCCAGTTACAGTCACGTTTGGCCAGGTAGTCATTGACCGTCACGACGTGGACCCCCTTGCCAGTCAAGGCATTGAGGTAAATGGGGAGAGTCGAAGTAAGAGTCTTCCCTTCTCCGGTCTTCATCTCAGCAATCTTGCCCTGATGGAGCGCGATACCACCAAGCATCTGAACATCGTAGTGACGCTCACCGATTACGCGTTTGGCCGCTTCCCGGACCACAGCATAGGCCTCGGGCAAAATATCATCAAGCGTCGCCCCCTTGGCGAGGCGCTCTTTGAATTCAGTTGTCTTCCCCCGGAGCGATTCATCAGAGAGAGAGGCTAGGGTCGCGTCAAAGGTATTGATAGTCGCCACGATCGGACGGAAGCGGTTCACCTCACGTTCGTTTGAGCCAAAGAGTTTTTCGAGGAATGACATTTCGGTAGAATTTAGAATATTGAATATCGAATGCAGGCCAAAAAATAACCTCTTATTTAAGCCATAAAATCCATTTAATTATAGCAAAAAGCAAAGCTCTCGTAAAGAGAGCCTCACTCAATGGAACTATTCTACGTTCTACATTCTTCTTCAAAACCGAGCGGATTCGTCGACGGTCAGTTTCTTCTTGATCGAGCGATTGCCACGAAGTTTCAGATCACGATTACGGTTCTTTTTCTTATCGATCTGGGCCTCAAGCTCGTCAATCACGACGTCAGTTGATCCTTCGATACTTACCGTCGTTTCTTCGGCCCGATAGAGGTTGTGCGGGGTCTTGACCATGATTTCCACTCGAAACTTGCCTTTCTTGTCCTGATCAATCTCAATCGAAAAGTCACTCACTGGATCAACGAGTTTCTCGATACGGACCAAACGCTTCTCGATATAGTCTCTCGTCCGGTCATCGATCTCCACTCCTTTGAATAAAAAGCGCGTATTCATACTCGTTTCGTTAAAGAAATTAGAGTCCGTAAGCAGTCGAGAGCGTGCTCAAGAAAAACGGGACTGCAAAAACAAGACCAATAAGAGGGAGTACAAACGTGACGAGCGTCGCAATCATCGTCCACAAGAAATACTTGCGCGTCTTCTCAACAGACTGATAGATCTGCTCGAGCCGTTCATCCTGCGCCTCCAGTTTTTTCTTGAGTTCTGGGTCCATACCCATAGTATAGCACTCCTTGAGAAAGAAAAAAGGAGGTCCAGGAAACTCCCATAACCTCCAGAGCTACTCCATCTGTGCCTCTCCGCGCTTGCGCGGAGCCACTTCACTCACTTGTGGTGAACGACGCAAACCATCACCCATGTGTCGCACGGGGTCAGATTCAGCAAACTGTACTGCTGGGGCATCCGGTACCCCTTGGTACTGATATCGCAGGTGCCACTCGTCACGACACGGAAGCGAGCACAGTCGAACTTCGTACAAGTCGTGATAGCCATCAGCCCAATCAAATGTCCCCTTACACTGAGGACACACAGCGATATATACAGCCATCTTGTCCTCCATGTTGGTTCGAAAGAACGAGATCACCCCCCAAAGAACTTCGCCACCTGAGAGATGATAACGAGAGCTGCAAGAGCCACCGTGATACCAATAAGGGAGTATTTGACGATAGATTTACCGGTATTGATCCGGTCTTCATCTCCAGTGGCCGTGAGGTACATGAGGCCTCCAATCACGAGCATGATAATCCCGATGATACCAATGACTGAGAGGAGGAAGTTCAGGATCCCTGTAAGAATCTCGGTGATACTCTTGGCACTGTCTGCTGGGCTACCATCAACCGCTCCCCAGCCTAAGATAGCGCCAATCTCTTTGAGGAATGACGGTGCAGCGAGAGCGAGAGCAAGGCCAATGAGAGCGGCGGTAATAATGAGTTTGCCGGTAGAGAGCTTGGAGTCATTGCCTCCGGCCGTCATGTAAACTATGGAGCCAATCACAATCATGATAAGAGAGAGGATGACGATAATCGCTTGGAGGAAGCCTAAGAGAGAGGTAAGAATCTCATCGACGGTATTAAAGGCTAAGGGGTTACTAATGGGGATAGTGTAGAGGACGGCTTCAGAGCCAGTTCTCGCAAGGCAACAGACTCCCGTACCATCTTTGGTCCGACCGACCACTTGTTCGGTGGCGTCGTTACAGCTCGCTTTGGGGGTGCCTACATCACATTTGCTGTTGTCGGTGGGAGGATTGCCAGGAGCTGGTGAGCCTGGTGGCAGAGGAGGTGGAGTATCACCAGAACCAATTGTAACCTGGACAGTCTCTTTAGGACCAAATCCATAAGCGCCGTCCTGCCGTTGACAAAAGAATATATAGGTTGTTGTTGCTTTTGGCGCTACAACCCGACTCCCAGTCTGGGGACTATTATCCTTCGCTACAAATAAAACAGCATTATTGCCAAGTTGTCCATCATTGCGTGTGTTCTCCTCCAACCTACAATTAGTGCCGTTTTTGATACTCCAGAAGAGAGTGGTCGTCTCCCCTACTGTTTGGAGAGATAAAGGCTCAGCATAAAAATCCAAAATTTGTGGATAAAAACCAACATTTACATAAGCAGAAAAGTGAGGGCCATAATTACTCGTAATAGCCCCTACGCCCTTACTATCAACACACAGCATGTTATACGCCCCAGATGCAGTAGGCTGAGAGGTCATACTACCATTGACTGGGACATCGACCCAAGATGCGAGATTTGAATCTTGATCTGCCTTTATTTGACAACTCACTGCCCCCTGAGTTATCCAAGACAACTTGGTTGTTTCACCTGGTTCTATGTATTGTGGATTGGTAGTAAGAGATATGTAGCTTACCTCGGAGACTGATGGAGGAGGACCAGAAGAAGCCTCTATGCAAGCAAAATTACCTAGTTGATCCTGACCCGGGACATGATTGGGACCACAATGCCACTCACACTTACGAGCAGTATCCGCCACACTATATATCCAAGACGTATCGGCTAGGACATCGATACTATCAGTAGGATATATCTCTATACCACTCGTTACTAGCCATGGTTCGAGTCCCGTACATTTGCCATTGGCGATGACATTAACCGTTACCTCGTCATACAAAAGGTTCTCTTCGGCAAGATACGCATACCCGCAACCAAGGCGATACGTGACCTGTCCAAGTGATGTTGGGATAAAAATACGTGGCTGAGTATGAATCGGATGAAATTGATCCTGGATATCGGGTACCATCGAATCTGGATCAAAATACAGAGTCGCAGTTGCTACCTGTCGATAGCCATCACTGCTAGTAAAAACACATTGCTTTGGCTCGGTATCACGAGGGAACTGGTCAGCTTGGATGAATAACTCCACTTCTTCGCCAAGTCCAATTGTAGCCGGACTCTCTAAAACAAGATCAACAGACTCATTTGCTGCTTGCGCTGAAGTGATGAGACCGAGACTCATGGTAAAACCTAGGCCACTCACTAATAGCAAATTTCTAAAATACGCCTTGCATGAGATAAATGGCATAAGTGCACTCTTCTTTATATTTCGTTTGTTTAATTATAGCACATACGAGTAACGCTCACCAGAAAAAACACACCCTTTAAACTTCCTTGCCATGGGTGATATAGTTTGATTAAAATCCAACCAATTGCACTTCTTCTTGGAGTTTCACGCCAAGTTCGTCGCGGACACGGGTCTTGACGAGGCTCGCCAGCATGACGATATCAGTTGCCGAAGCGGTCCCAGTATTTACGAGATAGTTCGGGTGTTTGGGACTCACCTGAGCACCTCCGATGGTCTTGCCCCGTAGTCCCACGTGATCGATGAGCCAGCCTGCTGGGAGCTTGCCATCCTTCGAGGAGTTGCCGGTATCCTTTTCAAATTCTTTGAGTAAGTGTTCGTCATTCACCAACGGATTCATAAAAAATGAACCAGCGCACTTGGCATCCTGAGGGTGCTTGGACTCACGAGTGGCCATGGTTTCCTTGATAGTACGCTCGAGGAGTACCCGATCGCCCCCCTCACGGAGTGAGAGCTCAGCCGAGAGGACCACGAGTGACGGATGCTTCTTAAAATGGCTTGTTCGGTAGGAAAATTCACATTCGGCCTGCGTATATTCATGCACCATGCCCGTCTTCTGATCAAGCGCTTTGACCGACGTCACATACTGCCCTATTTCTGTCCCAAAGGCACCCGCATTGCCCCGGACCGCCCCGCCAAGTGACCCAGGGATACCAGCGAGTTTCTCGATTCCTGAAAGTCCAGCGTCTTTAGCAGACCAGACAACATTCATAAGCGGGACACCGGCTCCGACCATGATTTTTACTCCCTTTACCTTGATACCCCCAGGTACAATTCGGGCAACAATTCCCGGGAAGCCTTTGTCTGCAAAAAGAACGTTGCTTCCTCCTCCGAGGACCCAAAGCGGGAGCTTGTGTTTTTCAGCATAGTCAAATACCTCCGAGAGTTCAATGGCCCCCGAGGCTTCGGCATAGTAGCGTGCTTCTCCTCCGACCTTAAACGTGGTAAATGGAGCGAGTGGCACATGTTCACGAAGCGCAATCATTTGAAAGGAGAATCATCGTTTAGCGAGCGCATGAGATATCTCCCACACATTGCCCGCACCTACGGTAATAATAACATCGTTTCGGCCCATTGTCTTCTCAAGCTCGGTCGTGAGTGCCATACTATCAGTCACATACTCTGCTTTGCCCGGAAAATAACGATTGAGCTCGTTCACCAAGTCAGCCGACGATACATGGCCAGCCACTTCACGGGCACTACCGTAGATATCAAGGACATAGACCCGATCGGCATCATCAAAGCTCTGGGCGAATTCCGAGAGGAGTGCCTCGGTCCGGGTAAATGAATGCGGATGAAAGATAGCGGTGATTTTTTTATCAGGATAGAGATCGCGGAAGGCACGGAGCGTCACGCGGAGCTCCTCTGGATGATGAGCATAATCATCGTAAAGCATCGCACCATAGCGCTCACCGATATACTCAAAGCGTCGCTCGGTCCCGGTGAACCGCTCAAGGGCCGCTGTCACGCGCTCATTCTTAAGCCCCAGGGTCGAGAGGAGCGCCACCACGGCTGTGGCATTCAAGGCATTGTGGACCCCAGCGAGACGCAGACGATAACTCTCAGCCTGTTCTCCAGTTACCACCGAAAGGCTCTGGCGAAACATGTCCTTCTCGGTCACAAATCCCGGTGTGACAGGTAAATAGTCAGTTACCCGAAACTCTGCCTCCTTATGAGTCCCGTAGGACACTTTGCGACAGTGAGCATGCTCCGCTATCCGAACGACACTGGCTGAATCAGCGCAATAGACGAGGACTCCCTGGGCAGGGATACGAGCGACAAAATCGATAAATGCCTGTTCGTAGGACTGTTCGGTCAGGAAAAAATCCGGATGATCATAGTCGACACTGGTGAGGATGACCGCAAACGGCTGGTAGTGAGCCAGTTTGTTCTGATACTCATCTGCTTCCAGTACCAAGTAGTTCCCATGGCCCGCGAGCGCATTGCCACCCCAGCTTATGATGCGACTGCCGACAATGGCCGAAGGATCTTGGCCGAGATACTCGAGGGTGTCGGCGAGGAGCGCGCTCGTCGTCGTCTTGCCATGCGTGCCGCAAACTGCCAGAGTGAGTTTTTCACGAGTCAGGAGGCCGAGCGCTTCGGGATAACTGAGTACCGGTCGCTTACTCGCCAGAGCGGCCGCGAGTTCCGTATTTCGCTCGGGTGTATAAGCCGTCGAATAGATGATGAGGTCAGCATCCTCCGGGATATGCTCGGGAGCAAACCCCACCTCTACCACTATCCCGAGACGATTGAGTATCTCGTCGGTAAAAAAGACCTCGTCTGTATCGGATCCCGTGACCGCCATCCCATTCCGAAGGAGGAGCTCAGCCAAGGCCGTCATCCCGGCCCCCTTGATACCAATGAGGTGCGGCTTTTTGTAGCGAAACAAAGAAAGAGTGTCTGACATACCTAGCGGACAATAATCGAACGGATACCAGTCGCTATCGCCTCGGCTGCATCCGGATGATGAAAGACTGAGAGCTTCTCGCCCATCGACTGACGGAGTTCCGGATTGTTCACGAGTTCGATAATTTTTTGGGTCAAGAGATGCTCGCCGAGGTTCGGCTCTTCGAGGACGATGGCTCCCCCGATAGCGGCGACATCATAGGCATTCATCCGCTGTTCATCATTGGCCGCTCCAAGAAGTGGCACGAGGATGGTAGCCTTTTTGGTCGCCGCGAGCTCAGCGATAGAGCTAGCACCAGCCCGCGATAGGACCACGGTTGCCAGAGCCAGAGCGTCCGCGAGTTCGGGCGCAGTCAAGAAATCACGCACCACGTAGCCATTGCCTGGTGCGATGCCATTTTCTGCGAGTACCTTTTGGATGGTATCAAAGTTCTGTTTGCCTGACTGATGAATAATCTGGATACCGGCCTGGAGGAGTTCGAGAAGGATGCGGAGGACGGCTTCATTGAGTACCATTGCCCCCTGGCTGCCGCCTAAGACGAGGAGAGTCGGTTTGTCCATAGATAAGCCATAGGTACTCGCCGCGCGACTAGCATCACCCGAGAGGATTTCTGCCCTCACCGGGTTCCCCGTGAGTGCGGTCTTGCCCTCAAGGAAATAGGTACGAGCGCTCGGATAGGCGATAGCGATCCGCGTCGCAAAGCGAGCGAGGAAGCGATTGGCACGCCCAGCCACTGCGTCTGAATCATGGAGTACGACCGGAATCTGGTAGAGCCAAGCGGCGATAACAACGGGGACCGAAGCCGATCCGCCCTTGGCAAAGACGACATCTGGCATGAAGACAAAGAGTCGCCACAGGGACTGAATGATGCCAATCGGCACTTTAAAAGGATCGACAAAGTTTTGCCACGAAAAGTAACGGCGCATCTTGCCGGTCATGACATACTGTGCGGGGATATTTTCAGTGGCCATGGCGTCACTCTCAAACTGGCCACGCGACCCAATAAACAAGAACTCTATCCCTTCGGGAAATTGTGCCCGAAGAGCGCGCGCCACAGCAATAAGTGGAAAGGTGTGTCCGCCAGAAACACCGCCAGAGAGGACCACGCGAGGAATAGCCATAATAAGATGAATCAAGAATCAGGAATTATGAATCAGGAAAACAAAGAAAAGTATTTTCAGGCTCACTCTTCGTGCTTCTGTATTCCTAATTCCGCTCCTTCAGTGTACTGTGCTTGCTTATATTAAGCAAGATTCCCATGGCTGCCAAAATCACTGCCAGTGACGTCCCTCCGTAGCTAATAAATGGGAGTGGAATACCGGTGAGTGGGATGAGTCCCGTGATGGCAGAAATATTGATAAAAGCCTGAAATACGATCCACGAGACGATACCGACGGCGAGGAGTCGCCCGAATTCATCCGGCGCTCGAGCGGCGATACGGAGTCCGCGCCACGCGACAAAGAGAAAGAGTGAGACCACCACGACAGCGCCGATCATGCCGAGTTCCTCACCGAGGACTGCAAAGATAGAGTCGGTCACCGGCTCGGGGAGATAGTTGAACTTTTGACGACTCTGGCCGAGCCCGGCCCCGACGATGCCACCCGACCCGATGGCGAGGAGCGCCTGGGTCATCTGATACCCAAAGCCCATCGGATCATGCTCGGGATTCATAAAGACGAGAAAACGCTGCATCCGATACGGGGCAATCTGGATGAGAATAAAAAGAAACAAGAGCCCCCCAGCAAAGAGACTGAGGATATGACGGATACTGGCCCCGGAAGCAAAGAAGATAGCGAGCGAAATAAGGAAAATGAGTCCGAGCGTCCCGGTATCAGGCTGTTTGATGATGAGAAAGCCGACAATGGAGAGAAGAGCGAGAAATGGCACCAGCCCTTCAAAGAGATCAGATGTCTTGGCCCGACCTTTGCCGGAGAGCCAGGCCGAGAGGTAGAGAATAATAGCAAATTTCATCACTTCCGATGGCTGAAAGGAAATCGGTCCAATCTCGACCCAGCGAGCCGCTCCATAGACCGTGGTCCCAAACCCGGGGATAAAAACGAGGACCAAGAGGACGAGCGCCGTGATAAAGATAGGGAGGACAAACCGGCGCCACACCCGATAGTCGATTTGCTGGAGAATCAAGAGAAACGTGAGGCCCACTCCGAGACCAAGGAGTTGCTCCTTCAAGAAATAATAGTCATCACCAAAGCGCACTCGACCGTACACCACACCGGCACTGGCGATCATGATGAGGCCGAGACCGAGGAGGGATAGGAGAGCAAAAAACAGCGGTCGGTCAAAATTAAACGTTGGTCGTTTCATCGGTTTCTGTTGTTTTGGTATGAGTTTTGGCGACACTCTCACGCCACTTGGCGATGGCGGCATGGTGACCGGAGAGGAGTACCTGTGGGACGCGATTCCCCTGCCAAACTTCTGGCTTGGTGTACTGCGGATGCTCGAGGACGCCAGCTACCGTGTGTGACTCGGTTACCGCACTCTCATCATTGCCGAGTACCCCCGGCACGAGTCGGGCCACCGCGTCGACGACGATCATGGCGGGGAGTTCTCCGCCCGTGAGCACATATTCGCCGATCGAGAGCTCCTCATCGACGAGATGCTCCGCGACGCGCTCATCGACCCCCTCGTAGCGTCCACAGAGAAGAATCAGCCGATCGTAGGTGGCGAGCCGCTTCACATCATCTTGGGTCATGATTTTACCCTTGGCAGAAAAGAGGATGGTTCGAGTAGCTTGTAGCGTGTAGGTGGTAGGTAGTAATTTTTTAACTGTTTCGAGCGCTTCAGCAATCGGCTCGACTTTGAGGACCATGCCTGCCCCACCACCATACGGTGTATCATCGACCGTCTTGTGCTTGTCATGAGCATAGTCACGCAGTTGATGTGTCTCTACCTCAATCAGCCCCTTGTCAGAGGCGCGCTTGAGCATCGACACGCCAAAATACGAGTCGAAACTTTCTGGAAAGAGTGAAATAATATCAAATCTCATGTGAGTCATGTTATCGCCTACATTATCATCCATTGTAGCATAGCTCCATTCGCTTTTGTAGAAAAAAAAGCCGTTGAGATATGTCCCAACGACTAACACATACACGGCTCAGGCGGTCGCCACATCCCCGACATCCGTGAGAACGGGCAGGACAAAGTCGCGGATCAGCCGCAGATCTCTGGCGTCATTCGGCGCGAGAACGCCAGGATAGACGTCATGCAACCGCCAAGTGATGTCCGTTGACATGTCAGGATGTCGCTCGCTCACCAGAAACACGGTAACTGGATTGGCGAACACATCAAAACGCGTCTTCACGCCGATCGGAATCAGGTGATCCTGCTCAGGTGGCACCCACACATCGAGAGCATACCTGCCGCTGACCATGACATCAGGACAATCGGCATCAAACAGTAGGCTGAGTACTCGGCCCTTTGACGGATAAATGGCCGTCTTATGCAGGACACCTGACAGGCGACACTCAGAGCCATAGTAGCGTCCAGTGCGCGCCAGGTCGCTCATGTACCAGGCTTTCCGCCACTTGATATAGCGACGTATCCCGTACCACTCGATGACGCTCGCGCCGGTCAGCACCAATACAAGACTCGGCCAACCACTCGTCCATCTCGAGAACAGGAAGAGCAACATCATGTTGAAGCAGAAGAAAAGCAGTCCCCTTCGCCACGAGATGCCACCGTCAAATCGCTCGAGATCTCGAGCGAGCGCTGGTCTCGGATAGCCGGTGAAGAACGCACCCGTGCGAGCGCAGTGCTTCTGCAAAAAGCGCTCGAGATAGCGTTCAATATCGAGGAGGTTCATCCCCGACCAATGCGCCAGCATACCCGCCATCGCAAAGGTCCCGATGAAATAAAAACTCGAGATGAATACCTCGAACGCCGTCAGTTCAAATCGCATGAGAAATCTCCTGCGCCGTAGCGCCTTGTTGTAAAAGCCTCAGATGAGGCGATGGAAAGAACGCTGCCAAATTGTATGCAAACAAAAAGGCAGTAGTGAAGGGGTATCAAGAGCACATGCAGGATACCCCTTGGCTACTGCCTCGAAACTGCGGGTTTCGAAACAGCTGGAACCCGCATCGAGTGCGGGATGACGCAGAATTACGTCATTTAATCTCACTATATATTGTGTTTCTATTGAGAGTAAACGTCTTGGTTTCTTTGGTGCCATCAGCCTGGATGACCGTGACTGAGACTGGCACATCGTTGAGACCTGGTTGCTTCTCTACCTTCAAATCATACCATGTCCGCTCCATGTCCTTCGGCAAGGTATAGCGAAGCGTCACTGTCTTTTCGGTACCGAGAGGCACATGGACGAGCATCCCAAAATACTTTTTGTTGGCAAACTCACCAAATACGGGTTCGGTCGCGGTATTGGTCGCACTCGTGAGATAGCTCCCCTGTGGCACATAGACCCGGAGGAACGTCTGATAGTCCTTAGTAAACCAGTCTCTCTTCTCGGCGGTATGACGATACGTCACCGCAAGCGTCACTTCGGGGGCGTCCTTACTGAGGTCTACGGTATAGTCATACGAGCGCTTGACGAAATAGTCACTCTTAAAGGAGTTCAGGTTCGCATCCACGAGGAGGAGATAGTCATTCTGCCAGTCAATATCGAGACGTCCGTCCCAACCCGCTGCCACCACCGTCTCCTGCAGGTTCTCATCACGAAACAAGAGCTGGACGTCTTTGCGATTGAGATCATCGAGCATGACTTGGAAGAGCTCATATTTCTTGTTAAGCGGCAGAGCTTTGACTCGATCGAGTATCTCGAGTCCGAGGATTCCCATCACTGATTTGCGTTCGCCAAAATCGATATTTTGCTTGAGATAGCCCTGTTCTACCTGATACTCTAGATCGAGGATCGCGTTGTCAGCCCCATAGGTACCTGGGTAGCCCTCAAGTTCCACCGGTCCAGTTACCCGGAGGAATGACGTGAGGACGTTCGTAGTCACCCCGATGATACCATCAAACTTTTCGCCACCCTGCCCCATCTGATAAAACGTTTCGGCCCACTTGGCATTTTCGGCAAAGTCAGGAGAATAGTTGGAATCACGAAACTTCCACGAAGGAATCTTGAGGGTTTCCTTCATGGGGTACGGCGGAGCAACCGTGTCGGGGATACGCCCGTCAAAGTTGCCGGTGTCATGGACCAGAAACTGGGTGATATGACCATCACGAACCTTGAGAATACCAAAACTCCCGATGAAGCCACCTCCTGGGCGGAGTTCCATGCTGTTCTGGAACAACAAAAGAAATGTTTTTTCCTGGCCATCAGTATCGAGGAGTGAGTCAGCGAGCGAGATGACGGTGTCGAGATCGGTCCGTGTCTCTTGCCCTACCGGGAGAATCCCAAGGAGACGCTTCAGACTCTCGAGCCCGTGAGTGCGCACTTCCCAAAACACAAACCAACCGGTCAAAAAAATGACCGCCACGGTAACAAAGATGATCCAAAACTTCTTAGAATGCTGCATGGTGATAGAAAAGAAATTATTTTCCACCTGAAAGGAGTTCGTTCAGACGTCGTTTGTATTCTTCGATCGTCGGCTCATCCTTCTTCACTGGTTCCGGTGTGGCCGGCGCAATCGGCGTCGACTCGACAAAGCCATTCATGACCGGGAGATCGGCGAGCTCGGTCGTCTCCTCTGCTTCATCATCTGGGAAATTGGTCTCAAACTGAAAAGGGAGCTCGGTCGCATCCATCCCTGGGAGCAGTCGCTCCGTAGTCACACTTTCCGTCTCCGCTTTAGCCGGCGTCTCGGGTGTCTCTCCCCGTGTTTTGGGAGCGGACTCAAATGTCATCACCGGACGCTCCGGGACAAATTTCTGAGGATCGATATATGGGACACTCGCCCCGACTGGAAACTCAGGCGTCCGTCCTAGATCCCGACCAAAAAGAGTCGGGAGGAGCGACAGAAGCATAAAGAAAAGAGTGGTCAAAAAAAGCGCACTCCCGAGGCTCGTCACGACATACCGTATCGGCTCCCCGACAACCGTCTTGATGATTGGTTCATCAACGACGCGGAGATCGATATCGGTCTTCACATTATAATAGAAAGCAGCCACCGCAAACAGGGCCCGCCCGGTCTCTTCTGAGAGACGCTTGGCCGATTCTGGTGACGCTTCGCGCGCGGTCACGACGAGTACGCCACTTTGAGCGCTACGATTGACGGTCACCATCTCGTTCCAGGCAGCTTTACGCTCATCCTTGGTATACCCTTCGAAATGATCATCAATGAGATCATTGCCAGCGAGCACTCGCTCATAGAACGACAAATTGCGTGAAAGCTCGGTAAAGTTCTCAACCACCTGATCGGTTGCGACCGTAGGCACTTTGCCAATGACGAGGATACGCATCTCTGACTGATACACCCGGTAATCATCCAGCCAAAAGAGAAGCGACGCGAGGGTGACAAAAAAAAGCGCCACAAAAAAAGAGCGACGCCAGGACGCATGAATCGGAATAAAATTAGCGACCTTGAGATTTGACATAGTGTTCATTCAAATTGCCTCCCGTCACATCGCGGTACACTTCGATCGTTTTCTTGGCCACGGCTTCCCAGCTGTAGTGCTCACGGACTCGCTCCTGAGCGGCCCGACCGAGGACAGCTACTTCGTCACTTTTGTTGATGAAATAGGCCAATTCTTTTTTGAGCCCTTCAATATCTTTGACCGGGAAGTAAGCGCCGGTATTGGCTACAGCCTCTTTGTGTGGTTCGATATCACTCACAAGTGGCAGGAGTCCATGTCCCATCGCCTCAAGGAGAGCGAGTGACAATCCTTCTTGTTCAGATGGCTGGACGTAGAGGTAGGCATGCGAATAGAGTGATTCCATCGCCTGTCCTGTCCGCTCACCGGCCATGATGATATTGGAGCGTCCCTCTGCCAAGTGCTTGAGAAACTTTTCGTACTCTTCAGTATCAGCATGTGTCCCCACGATCACCAACTTAAAGTTGTTGGGGATACGATTGGTGTCCTCCAGTTCCTTAAAGGCCTTGATGAGATAGTGTGTCCCTTTGTGTGGGACGAGCCGATGCACCGCGAGGAGATAGCGCTTGGAACGAAGCCCGAGCTCGGCAAGTACGGTTGTATCTGATTCAAAAGCTACTTCAGCCCCACTCGGGATAAAGGCCACCGTGCGACCATAGGTCGATTTGGCATAGTCGATGAGGGTCTCACTTGAGACGATGGTACGCTCCGGCACCGTACACGTGATGTATTCGGCCATATGGAGAAACGTACGCGCCATCCATCCCCACTTCTTGTGGGTATAATCTCGACTGTGAAACGTCGCGACGACGCGACACTTGGGCTTCAAGAGCCGTGGGATGATGGAGAGGATGCTCGGCCCAATCGACTGATAGTGGATCACATCATACTCCGCAAAGAGAGCATGGAGCGTCGCAAACAGTGTATGTGAGATAGCATCGAGATGCTTGGTGTGGATACTCGGGACATGCACGAGCTTCACCCCCTGAAAGGTCTCGAGTGTCGCCGGGGTATAGTGTGAACGGACATAGACCGTCACCTCATGACCCTCAGCCACGAGACGTGTAGAGAGTTTCTCGACGTGCTTCTCCACCCCGCCCGCGATGGCAGGGATTCCCTTCTGGCCGATGAATGCAATTTTCATACTCAAACGGTCATGAGAGACGAGTCTCTCGGTGGGTTAGAAACCACGAAGTACCGGTGAAGTGCTGCCGACACGATTGGTATCGATGCGATTGTCATTGACCCCTGTACCGAGAATAATACCACCGAATGACTTGTAGCCGTTAGCAGTACGAGCGACACGAGCGATACCGTAGCGTCCATTGCCTACCAACTGGGCCTTCTTCAAGCCCACGTTACCGGCGGCACCATACGAGTTCACTTCGACACCCTCACGGGCGTTGTTGCGGATACTGTTGGATTTGGACCAGACCGAAGCGCCATCGAGGACCACCTTGATACCAGATCCACCGTTACTGTTGATGCGGTTGTCTTCGAGCCATGCCTCCATGCTGGCAGCCAGGTCGAGACCATCGCTCTTGTTGTTATGGATATTGCTATTGATAACGACGATATCACGCTTCTCAGAGTAGATACCGGCGCGAGCACTATCTCGCACTTCAACGCTGTCGATCAGGGCTCGGTGCTTCTTATCACGAGGAGCCGAGTCGATATGGATACCATCACGGCCACTCTTCTTGATGGTCACCTTGTAGATCTTGGCCTTGGCATCCTCGAGGACACGCACGCCATGACGACCACCCTCAATCGTGAGGAAGTTGAGTTCCGTCTGATGCTTCATAGTCACCGTCGGTTTGTCGCCGTTGTCAGACTTGATCACGACATCACCGATATCTTTCTTCTTCCCAAAAAGCTTCACGCCCTTGGGGATGGTGATGTTTTCTTTGTACGTTCCCTTGGAAATATGAACGTTCGTTCCTTCCTTGGCGTTCTTGAGCGCTTTGGAGATACTGTGATATGGATGATTCGAGGTTCCCTCTTCGGAACCCTTGGCGTCCTTATCGACATAAACGTCTTTGGAGCCACCCAAAACAATCACCGGGACGGCGATCAATAGAGTCAGTGCGGTACCGAGTAAAACCTCTCGGGAAAGCCAAAAGTTACGAGTTTGCATAGGGAGCCATGAGTCAATTTTTAGACCTTTTATCTTAGCAAATTTTCGGCTTTTTGTCAAGGGTACGGTTTTGCGGTAAAATAGAGACACAAAATAGCCTAAAACAAACACTCCGTATGAATCTCCATCCTCTCTTTTCTCCGCGTTCTATCGCCGTCGTCGGTGCTTCGACCAAAGTCGGCAGTGTCGGCTCAAGTCTCACCAAGAACCTCCTCTCCTACGGCTACACCGGGCACATCTACCCCGTCAATCCCAAAACTGACCGTCTCTTTGATCTCCCCTGCTACCCCAGCCTCTCCGATATCAAGGAAGAAATCGATCTCGCCATCATCATCATCCCGGCTGCCCTCGTACCAGCCGTACTCCGGGAAGTCGGTGAAAAGGAAATCCCCGCAGCGGTCATCATCTCATCAGGATTCAAAGAGACCGGTGCCGACGGTACCACACTCGAGGATGAAGTTCGTGAGATCGCCGAAGAATACAACATTGCCCTCCTCGGACCCAACTGTCTTGGCTTTCTCCATCCCGCGCTTGGTCTCAATGCCTCGTTTGCGAGTGGTATGCCCAAAGTGGGGGGTATCACCTTCTTTTCCCAAAGTGGCGCCCTCTGTACAGCCCTCCTTGATCTCTCGGCGGGACGACTCGGATTCTCAGCCTTTGTGAGTGACGGCAACAAGGCCATCCTCAGCGAAATAGAGTTCCTCGAGTACTTTGCCCAGGATGAAGAGACGAAAGTGCTCTCCTTCTACGCGGAGGGTATGCGCGATAGTGAACATATCATCGAGACTGGTCGCGCCATCCTCGCTCGCTCCGAGCCCAAGCCCGTAATCGCACTCAAGTCCGGCACCACCGATGCCGGGACCGCCGCCTCAAGCTCACATACCGGGGCGCTTGCTGGGAGTAACGCTGCCTATGAAGCCCTCTTCCGTCAAGCTCGCATCATCCGCGCCGAGTCCCTCCAGTCACTGGCCAACCTCCTCATGGTCTTTTCTCGCAATCCCCTCCCCGAGGGGAAACGGATTGGGATCATCACGAACGCCGGTGGTCTCGGCGTCCTCGCTACCGACATGGCCTCGCAGTGTGGCCTCACCCTCGCCACCCTCTCCGGAGAAACCGTCACCGCCCTTGACCCTCTCCCACCCTCGGCCTCGCGACACAACCCGGTCGATGTCTTGGGTGATGCTCCAGCCGACCGCTATCGTCTTGCCCTCGAGGCACTCGCCCGTGATCCCGAAGTCGACATGCTCCTCGTCATCATCACTCCCCAAACGACGACTGAGGTACGTGACACGGCGCTGGCTATCGTCGATACCAAACATCATACCGAGAAACCGATCGTCGCTATCATGGCCGGCGCTGGCGCCTTTGCCGAAGGGATAGCGATCCTCGATGAACACGAAGTAGCCGTCCTCACCTATCCCGAGGACGGGGCTCGTGCCCTTGGAGCGCTCGCTCAGGTCGCCAATTGGCGCACACACCAACTCTCTACTCCGTTTGCCTGGAGTGATATCGACCGAACCAGCGCGCAGAAGATTATCAAACAGGTGAGG
This sequence comes from uncultured Bdellovibrionales bacterium, assembly GCA_964500505.1. Classification (GTDB taxonomy): domain Bacteria; phylum Patescibacteriota; class Minisyncoccia; order Moranbacterales; family UBA1568; genus UBA1568. Next base: position 174,894 of record CAZCNN010000001.1, read on the forward strand.
GCTGATGGACGGACCACGCTCTACGAATCCGAAGTCTGGGACGTCCTCTCGGCCTATGGGTTTCAGTTCCTCCGAAGTGCTACGGTACACAGTGCCGACGAGGCCAAAGCGGCGAGCCGGGATTTCACTGGTCCGGTCGCCCTCAAAATAGTCTCCCCCGATATCAGTCACAAGTCTGATGCTGGTGGTGTCATGCTCAATGTCAAACCAGAAGAGGCTGGGGAGCAGTATGACGCGCTCCTCGCCCGAGTGGCCGAACATGTGCCCGAGGCCAAACTCGAGGGCGCGCTCATGGTCGAGATGGCCGAGACCGGTGGTCGTGAGATTATCCTCGGGATGAAAGAAGAGCCAGGACTCGGCCAGCTCCTTATGGTGGGACTCGGTGGTATCTATGTCGAGACCTTTCATGATGTGGCGTTCCGCTTTGCTCCACTCACCGAAGAAGACGCCCGTGAGATGTTGAGTGAGCTTGAGAGTCTCCCGCTCCTCACTGGTACTCGGGGGCAGGCTGGCATCGATATGGACACGCTTCTCGGTGCCATCGGCCGGCTCTCACTCCTTGTCCGCGACTTCCCAGAAATTGCCGAACTCGATATCAATCCCCTCCTCGCTTTCCCCGAGGCCTCGCGTTTCCGGGTCCTCGATGCCCGCATCCGATTGAAAGAAAGCTAGGTAAAGAAAAAAGCAGCCGCCCGCGAATGCGGTGACTGCTCGAAGGTTCCGGTCAGATGCTCATGTACGGAGACCAGGGTCATCCGTGCGACGAAGGATTGACTCTCGCCGGCGCTTGAAATGCTCGGACGAAAATCGTTCGACAAACACCAAGAGATCGTCGACCGAATCGAAGACCCCGATTCTTTGGAGACCTTTGTCTCCAGCCCACAGCCGGTCCGAGAAACACTCAGCCCTGAAATACGGGTCCGTCTTCTCACCCGTCTTAGAATTTCTGAGCTGAAGGACCATTGCCTCACACTTGGCGGGCTCCACGTAGCGGGTCCCGTCCTGCATGGGGTGCATGTACTCGCCCACCTGCTGTTCGAGCACCCACATGATGGCCCGAGCACGGACAGATTCTTCCCGTGAGGGACGCACCACTTCTACGGGGATGAAACGATCCCCAGCTACGGCATTCTTGGGCACGTAGACGACAGAAAATTCGCCCTCGCCCGCAAACGCAGCCGTCACGGTCAACAGGTAACCCAGCAACAAGGACCAGAAAATTTTCAACGCGGTCATTACTCCCCCTCAGGGTGGTTGGAAATGTTAAACAGCTACAATCTAGACTCGGTTCCATTTTACGAACCGAGCGACGTTCATGTCAAACCAAGAGGTCCGAATGACGGGCTCATGAACGTATTTCTCCTTGAGATAGGCATGGGTTTTTTCCAGTCCGACCTCAAGCGAGGTCATCGGGTAGTACCCAAATTCTTCGCTCGCCCGACTGATGTCAAGCACGATTTTTTGTACGTCAAAAGGACGCTTTTCCAAGCGTTTCATGCGAGGCATCGACTGGGTCGTTTTGGCGAGCATGAGGACGAGCTCAAAGAGCGCCACGCCCCGGCCACTCCCCACATTGTAGGTTGAGTTCTTGTGCTTCTCGGCAAAGTTGTCCGCCATAAAGCCGGTCACATCTTTGACGTAGACATAGTCACGCACCGTGTTGCCATAGAGTTCAATGAGCTCATTCTTCATCATGTGCTTCATGAAGATCGGGATCGCCCCTTGGATACCATTCGGATCCTGGCGTTCACCGTAGGGATTGGCGATACGGTAGATGACGAAGGAGAGACCGTACTGACGTCGGTAAAAATGCAGGTGTTCTTCGATGGCGAGCTTGGTCACCGCATAGGGCGACATCGGACGAGCCTGAGTCGTTTCACTCGCCACTTCATCAAGGGCATTGCCATAGACCGCACCACCCGAAGACGGATAGATGATTTTCTTGATATTATGTTTCACACACAAGTCGAGGAGCTGGAGGGTTCCTTCGAGGTTCAGTTTGATTTCACGCTGCGGATCATTGGCGGTCGAGGCGGGGGTACTCAGTGACACAAAGTGAAAGACATAGTCCATGCCCTTGAGGGCTCGGGACAGGTGGCGTTTGTTCAAGAAGTCACCTTTCTGGAATTCAATAATCCCCTTCAAATGGTTGAGGTTCTTGATGCGACCCTTGTGGAAACGGTCAAAGACCCGCACCTCATACCCGCGGGCGAGGAGGTCGTCGACGAGGTGAGAGCCGAGAAAGCCGTCACCACCAAGTACCACACATTTCTTTCCCATAAGAAAAGACCCATTTACTGATAACGGGTCATATTACACTATTTTTGCCATTCTGTCAAGGGGTACTGAATGGCTATTTTTTGGCTCTAGTAAGGGAAGAATAGAGACTGGTGATGGCCGAGAGGTAGGTCGCCTGGTCAAGCGCCATGACGCTCTCCCGGGCGTTTTTCTGGAGTTCTGGGAGTGATACAGTGTCAAGCGCTCGAATCCTGTCCGCCAAATCATGGGCATCCCCTGGCGTAAAGAGAAATCCATTGTACCCGTCCTGTACTCGCTCTGGAAGTGACCCCACACGAGCCGCGATCACGGGCGTCCCAGAGGCGAGGGTTTCGAGGAGTGCATACGGCGTGTTCTCATACCACTCGGACGGGACGACGACCGCTCGGGCTGGGAGGAGTATCTTTTGCAGATCATCGCCATACACCGGGCCGAGGAACTTCACTTTGTCGGAGAGAGCCAGTGTAGATGTGAGTGACTTCAGTCGTTCTTCTTCTGGCCCAAAGCCGACGATCGAGAGGGTCTCGCCATCATGGAGTTCGGCAAACGCCCGGATGAGTGTCCCTATCCCCTTTTCAGCTGAGAGTCGTCCGAAATAGAGAAAATTCTTGTCAGGCTTGTCTGGAAGTGGCTCCGTGAGATCAGGAAGTGGGACGAGAGGCTGCGGGAGGAGCTGGATATCATAAGGGAAGCCCAGGCGCTTGTAGGTATCGATGAGGAATTGGCTGAGCCCGATATAAGCCCCTACCTGGCCATAGGTACCGAGGAGTCGATGGAGCCATTGCTCAACGGCACACACGAGACTCTTGCCATACGAATCTTTGACACAACGATCGACGAGACAGCGGAAGCCTGACGCATGCTCCCAAATCTGACCCCGTACAAACAGGCTATAGTTCGGTGAGGCAAGTTTGTAGTCACAAAGCGTCATCACAATCGGGACCCCTTTCTTCTTGAGGGCCCAGATGATGGAGGGTGAGAGCTGGTGATAGGTAACAAAGAGGTGAGCGACGTCAGGTTTGTACTCATCGATGAGGGCCTCGAGGTTACGCTTGGCCTCGGGATTCCAGATGATGTTGCGCGCCACGATGAGCTTGTCCCAGAGTGACAACTGATTCGCCTCTTCGTAGTCCACCTGCTTCACAAAGTATCGACTCCACTCGGTCGGCTCATTTTTGGGATGAGCCATGGCAAAAAACGCGACCTCGTGACCCTCCGCCCGGAGGAGTTTGGCCGTATCAAAATACAAACGCTGCGGACCAGCGTACTGGCGATGATATTTGTCGATGAGGAGGACGCGCATATTTTGACTTTTTGGCTTAACAATGGCATTATACAATAAAGCATACCCAAAAACAATATGTCGCTCATCGAAACTATTGCCTATCGTATCTCGGCTTCGAGTCGAGCCAAGAAGTTCTCGCAGTTTCTCACGCTCATGGCGCCACAACCCCACGAATCCATCGTGGACGTCGGGGTCAACACCACTGAGTACTCAGATACCGACAACTATCTCGAAAAGTTTTACCAACATCCCGAAAAAATTACCGCGGTCGGCATGGGAAGCGATACCGAGGTAGCCAGTTTCCGCGCCCGCTATCCGCTTGTCACGACCGTCGCGGGTGATGGTCGGGCTCTTGCCTTTGCGGAGAATAGTTTTGATATGAGCTACTCCAACGCCGTCATCGAACACGTTGGCAACTTTGATGACCAACGTCGCTTCCTTGCCGAGCTCTACCGAGTCAGTCGACGGGGCTATCTCACCACGCCCAACCGTCATTTTCCGATCGAGCTCCATACCCGCATCCCGCTCCTTCACCTCCTCCTCTCCAAGAGGAACTTTGATCGCTTTGTCACCTGGATCGGTAAAGGTTGGGCAGCTGGCGACTATATGTCTCTCCTCTCCGTATCCGACCTGCGACAGCTCCTCTCGGACGTCGGTATCACTCACTCTACCCTCATCCCCAACCGCTTCTGTGGTCTCACTATGACCTATACCATCATCTGGCACAAAGACTAGTATGCATTCACTCTCATCGATGAAAATCCTCCTCGGCCTCTCAGCCATCACCACCTTTGGGGCGATGCTCGGTCTCGTCGTCGGATTTTCACCCCTCCTCCCTGTGGTAGGAGCGGCCGGGATACTCGCTCTCTTTCTCCTGTTTCGGGCTCCTCTCATGCTCCTCTTTGCGCTCATCGTGGTCCGGATGTCACTCGACTATTCTTCACAGTATGTGAGCCTCACACTGTACCAGATTACCCTCACGCTCTCTCAGCTCCTCGGTGTCGGTATCGCGTGCCTCGGATTCCTCATCATCATCCTCAAGCGTCAGTATCTCACTCGCTACCCACTCAACGCACCCTTTCTCCTCCTCTTTATCTGGGGCGGTCTCACCCTCTCGTATAGTATCGCTCCCGGGACCACTCTCTCCGAACTCCTCCGCATCTTTGATCTCTTTGTCCTCGGCTTTCTCGCTTACGCCACGGTGCGCACAGCTGATGATTTCCGCCACCTCCTTCAGTCGTTCTTTGTCTCGAGTATCCTCCCTATTGGCTTTGGACTGTACCAATTTTTCTTTCACATCGGTCTCGCAGATGAGAATGTCTCCATCCTCCGCATCTTTGGCACCTTTAGTCACCCAAACGTCTACAGCCTCTACCTCTTTGCTCTCGTCGTCTTTGGGACACTCTACCTCACCCTCTTTGCCCGGACCATGTGGCAGCGTCTACTCATCCTCACGCTCCTCGGCCTCTTTACCCTCATGCTTCTCCTCACCTTTGCTCGGGTGGCCTGGATCGCACTCTTTCTCTTTGTCTTCTTGATCGCGCTCTTTCGCTATCGCCTGCTCCTCTTTCCGCTCTTTCTCTTCCCCTTTGTCCTCTTTGTCTTTTCGCAGAGTTTCCAGGCCCGCGTGAGCGAGAGTCTCCAGTCTGATCCAGATAGCTCGCTCCTCTGGCGCGTCACCCTCTGGCAAGACGTCACCCGCTACTCGGTCCAAGAAGAACACGCTCTCCTCGGGTCCGGTATGGATACCTTTCCTCGCGTCTCGGAGAGTCTCCGTGGTACCTCTCATGGTCCCAATGATCCGCACAATGATTTTGTGAAATTCTTTATCGAAGGTGGAGTGATCGGGATTGGAGTCCTTGTCCTCTACCTCGGACTCATCGCTCGCCTCCATATCCGTGGTTACCGCATGAGTCGCGCTGGGAGCGGGCTCCAGATAGCATTTGGCATCATGCTCGTCTTTTTCCTCACCCTCGAAGCCTCGGCCCTCACCGACAATATATTCAAAAACACCCCCGTCCAGTGGCTCTTCTTCACGGCCCTCGGCGCCCTTCTCGCCCTCTCCGAAGCCAAGAAAAAACTTGATCAATAGCCAGTTTTCTCTCTTTATCTTTTGTTTTTCAACTTTTCCCTGTATCTCCACCTATCTCCCATCTCTTTCGGCTCCCGAAATCGCGGTCGCGAATATACGAGCCATCATGCATGTATGAGACTTGGACCAACACAGCAAAAGATACTTCTCCTGCTTCTTGGTGGACTCGCCCTTGGTTGTTCTTTCTCACCAAAAACCAGTTTTCGTGTTGTCAAACTCGTGCACCGGGGATGGCGGGACATCAATCAGAAGAATCTGAATCGATCTTTACGACTCCTTTATACCCAACAGCTGATCACTGATCGAAGGAACCCTGATGGATCTATCTCTCTCATTCTGACGCCAGAAGGAAAGCGCCAAGCCACACTCGGACAACTCCTCGGTCTCAAAATTAAAAAACCAAAGCGTTGGGACCAGCTCTGGCGCATCGTGCTTTTTGATATTCCAGAAAAACACAAAAAGTTTCGCGATATTTTTCGCTCTCACCTCAAAGCCATCGGCTTCCATGAACTCCAGCACAGTGTCTTTGTTTTTCCCTTCCCTTGTGAAAAAGAGATACTATCATTGGTCGAACTCTATCATGCCACACCGTACGTTCGCTTCATTACTGCCAAACATATCGATAACGAGTCGACGCTCAAAAAGAAATTTTCTTTATAGAAGCAATTTCTTTATACTGGCTCCCGAAATCGCGACCGCGAATATAGGAGCCACTGGTATAAAATTGGTGCGATAGGGTTCGATAGTAGGATAGATGGAAAAATATAATTTGGGTAAAAAAAGAGGAGTTCCAGAGTGCGGTTGCACTTGAAACTCCTGTTGTTGAACCGCATCAGCGATGCGGGGCTTGGCCTTGCCGGCGCCGGGATGCCTAGGCGGCGTCCTGGCAGGCGCTGGCGTACTCCTCGCGGTTGTACTTGTCGGCCTCTTCCTTGGTGGCCGGCCGCCAGGTGCCGTTGGCTTCGACGAAGAAGACGCTGGCCTGTTGCGACTTTCCCTTGCACGTGAGCTGTTGACGCGCTTCGGCCGGGTGCGAGACCCAGGTGATGTGCTTGCCGCTGTTGTCGCGGAGCTCCGGCGTCATGGCGACCACCTCACCACGGACGTCGGTGGCCACCTGGTGCTTGGCCACGCCCTTGGCACTCACCGTCGAGCACGACATCTGGCTCCAGCCCTTTCGGCCGACGCCACGCCAGCACAACTTGTAGTTGGCCATGCCGACGTTGTCGCCGAAGCTCGAGATGTTGGCGTTCTTGCTCGGATCGCTCGTGTCGGGCTTGGTTGCCTCGACCTTGAGGCCAGCCGGCGCCGTCTCGTCCGACAGAACCACCATCTTGATACCGGAGGTCTTGAAGATGGCCACGCCAGGCTTGCCCTTGACGTTCTCGATGGCGACCGACGTGTCGCCGTCGCCGACCTGGTTCACGTTCTTCTGCGAGGTGAACTGAGCCAAGGCCGGGAGGGCTGCGAGTGCCACGACGAACGTGGCGAGGATCTTGGAAACGAACTTCATGGCGCTGTCCTTTCAGACAGTTGTGGTTGAGTTGATGCGCCTGATAATCAACCCAACCGAGTCGATGAATTCAGGCGCGAGGAACAGAAACCGTCCAACGGGCACCTCTTGACGAGGTATCCACTGAACAATTCAGTATACACCCAAATGGCTCTTTTGTCAAGAGCTAATTGTGGGCAGAAATAAGCCTAGAATAGCGCGTAAAAAAGACTTAGGCCGGGATCCTCGATGAGTTCCCGGCCTAGTTGTGCGATGTTGTCGCTGACTGTTTTGCTCTCGCTACCTACATCAAATCTCGTCGTGTACGTCGCATGTGCATGTTCTGCACCTTGGCGCGTAACCTTTTTATAGAACGTGAGAAGAGCCCAAATGGTTTCTCAGACGCTAGATGCTCCTAGGGAGCACCTACTTAGATGTTGAAGGTAGAGAATGTCTATCAGTCTGGCGTTTCGTCGTCGGGGTCGAGCGGGGTCATGACAGTGCCGTTACCGAGCACGGCCGTCTTCCCGTCACTCACCTGGTCCAGGCGATAACCTTCACGACCGACTTCGACCAACTTGACGCCGTCGCACCACCAGCCGTAGCCGGGTGCTTCGCCACCATGAAGGAGATCAAAGTCGAACCCTATGCCAACACCACAGACCCTGAGGGGGTCCGAGATGCCAAGGCGCAGATTGGCCGTCTGAGAGAACGGGAGTTCACTGAAGAACCCTACCCGTGCCCAGAACGTCGCGAACTTCGCGTCGTAGATGTCCTGGTGGACACCGGCCTGAAACACCACGCTGTGGCGCTCCAGTTCCGACGCGTCAGTCGGTTGCAAGAAGTTGCTCGCCGTGGCCCGCACTGAGGTCGGGATACCCACGCTAGCGTAGATGCGCGTTTCCGGCATCCACTTCTTGCCCGCCAAACGATTCGAGTAATCGTTGTAAGCCACCGAAGCGCCAACAAAATCGATTTCCCGTTCGTTGCGGTACTGTGCCTGGCTGAATGCCTGGTGCATGTGGCCAAAGAGCAACTTGCCCTCTGCCGTCCAGCCCTTGTCGCTGATCCGCTCAACAGCAGGACCAAAGGCGAGTGATTGACCGTGAGCCCTTCCGGACCCAAAGTTCACGCGCACATCCCACCATGAGTTCTGGAGGCCGACACCCCACCCCGTGTAGCCGTCCCCAACCCGCTTGATGCAGTACAGGGCAGCCGTCACAAAGGTTGAGTGAGACTCGTTGCCGTTGTCGTTCGGCTCATGCTCTTGTCCGAACACGAGCTTGGGATCAAGGAGGCAACGCCTCTCTGCAACCACCGTCTTCGGCGGGATGACGAGCTCGCCGATTTCTTCCTCTTCCACCACCTTTTTGCGAGGTGGTATGACGAGCTCGCCGATTTCTTCCTCTGCCGTCCGCGTTGTGATTGCAGGCGGGAGTGGCGTACCAACGACCCAGTTGTTGCAATTACGTACCCAGTGGAAGACCTTGCCACTCTTGAGGATGTAGGTCCTCGCGAGCACCACGGTCTTCTCGCTCCAATCGGCCAAAACGTTCTTCTCGAACGACACCTTGCCGTCCTTACAGAACGCCACTGCCTGGAACCGATCACCGGGCTTGAAGAAGGTGTATGCTGGATGTGGTTGAGCCGACACCAGTCCGCGGAGTTCGGATTTCTCCTCGTCCGTGAGACCCATCTGGGTCCACGCTTCTTCATTCAGCACCGCTTCGGTCTTGTTGCCGCAACCATAGAGCGGTGCGCCCCCGACCTTCTTCCAGCGAAATTCGCCGGCTTCGGTCGAGGCAACTGCCGACACGGACCGCGTACGGACACCAGCCGGGAGGATATAGCTCTTCCCAGCGATGATGCCGTTGCAATTCGTGATACGACCAGCGACCTTGTTGGCGTCGCACACCGCTTGGGCATGCTTGCCGAAAACCGCTGACAGCGTGTCTCCGCGCTCTGCCCGATACTCGGACTGAGTCGCGTGTGCACCACCCACTCCGGAGAGCAAAGCAGCGCACAGAGGAATCATGAGCCATTTCATGGCGTCACTCCTTGTGAATACGGTTGAGAAGCCAGGATTGGACTACGTGAGCAGCCCAAGTCCTGGCACGAATGCCTAACTTTTTGGCTACTTTCATTTCCTTTCCTAGTTACTCTTTTTCGCAAGGCAGTCCTCCTGAGTGGCAACATGAATGTTGCGCACCAGAGAGATCGCCACGAATACCGGGATCAAGCCTGGCGAGACCGTGAACGATCCGCAGGAAATGACCCGGTCGGCCACCGAACTGAGATTGGTGAACTTGCCCATGATCGTCTTGGCATCTTTGGTACCAGAGTACCAGATGTCATTGACCACCAGGGTTTCGCTGAAGCGCCACTTGAGATACGAAATGATCGGATCGGGGCTCTTCAGCGTAAGAACCTGGCGCAGGTCAGAGGGATGTTCACGGAAAAAGCCCTGGGGCAGTTGCCGCAAATCCTGACCGACTGGCAGTGTCACCATTTTCTTGCGCCCCGTCATGAGCCACGTGCCGTCAGACGACACGATGACCAGGTGCCCCCGGAGAGCCGCAGCCCGTTCCAGTGGCAGATTGACGAAGAACATCCGGTAGTCAGGATGAAAGATTGCATCGAAGAGCTCAAGCAGCCTGCCATCCTCGTTGTAGAGCAAAGCGCGCTCTACTACACGGACCAGTGGCTTTGACACCACCTTGCCATCGACCTGCTTGGCCGGATAGACGCGCCCTTCATCGACCAGCTCGTTTTCCCACTTGAGAGGGAACGGCTCTGGCAAATTGAATGGCGCTACGGCCAGCGTCTCGATGGCACTGACGTTGCCCATCAACGTCACATTGTGCCATGGCTCCTGACGCACTACTTCAGCCGACTTCGGCTGCACAGTGAATCCAGAACCCTCTTTGATGCTCGCGCATCCCGAAAGGACAACGAGAGCAACGGAGGTTACAAGAACCCCCGTCAAACGACGAATATTGTTCATGTGACCTCCAGAGTGAAATGACATCACGCCTACATCCGACCGGACATAAGCGTTTTAACACTAAAACTGATAGACAGATTGTTAAACTACAACATTCGAATCTATCCTAGGAAGAAAGCAGTGGTGACGATAACGCCGCACCGCTCTCTTCCTAGGAACCAAGAGGGTTGAAGCTCTCAGTCTAGGAGATGGCTTTAGGCCATCGGGTCATTGAAAGGTACATGGGTGCCTCGGACGATCGTGGCACGGGATTCCTCCTTGGCAATCACAAAGAAGGCACTGAGGAGGAAGCCGGCGACAAAGGCGAGGAGGACTACCTTGAGAATCTTGGCGACGTTCGGACTCTGTTCGAGGATCGGACCAGAGAGGATACGGATCTCGACACTCTTTTCATCACCACTGCGGAAGAGAGAGTTGCGCTCCGTCAGTACCTGGGCGATACCGTCCATGATACGAGCGACATCGCGCTCTCGGTCACCCGAGACGGTCACGCTGATGATTCCGAGTTCGAGGTTCTTGTTGACCGTGACCATCTTCGACCAGGTGGCGAGACGCTCCTGCTTGTCGAACGGGAGAAATTCTTTGTTCACTTTGCCAGTCTCGACGAGGGCATCGATAAAGCGGTCGCTGTAGACTGCTTCAGAGAGAATCTTGCCAAGATACTCGGACGACTTGAACAGCGTATAGAAGTCCTGATTGTTGGCATTCGACTGCACCACGAGGAAATCCATCTTGGTCTGAAATGGCTTCTCGGTCACCATGAGACCAAAGAAAGACAGTGCACCAAAGAGGAGCCCTACGATAACGAGGGTACCAAATTTAGAGCGGAGCAGTGCGAAAATGTTCTGATTGCCCATAGGGTATATAGAGTATTTAACGACCTTATATATTACCAAAAAATACGAGAAATGTCAATAGCTAGCCGAGACAAAGGAAAAACCCCTCATTTGAGGGGTTTTTGGCGGTTCCAGCAAGAGAATTACGAGAAGAGCCGGGTCAGCTTGTCGAGGATCTGAAATTGGGCAAAATCACGTACCGTGACGAGGAGCATGAGGACCAAAAGGAGGATAAATCCGACTTGGTGGATCATCCCCTCCACGCGATGACTCACTGGACTCCCCTTCAACTTCTCAATCAGGATAAAGAGGATGCGTCCACCATCAAGCGCCGGAATCGGGAGAATGTTGATGATGCCGAGGTTGATAGAGAGGAGCGCGGCAAACTGGAGGAGGTACGGGAGACCAAGATCGCTCATCTGCTTGGTCAGGTAGACGATGCCGACTGGGCCCGTGACGTCGAGCGCCGTCTTGGCTCCGCCAAAGAGTGAAGCAATCATCATCCCAAAGGCACCGAGGATAGCGAGCGTAATGTCATAGGTCGCGATAGCTCCCCGATAGATAGCCTCGTACCATGGGTAAGACACTACTGCGGTCTCGGAAAAAGAAATCCCAAGTGCGCCCTCCGTCGCTGGATACTCAGTGCGAGGAGTCCCGGAGAGGGTGAGGGGCTTGCCAAATCGGTCTACCACCACTGTGATAGTCTGTCCCTTGTGGCTACTGATAGCCTGGGTCACCTGATCCAGTGTCGTGATGGCCTCACCGTTGATACTCACGATAGCATCACCCATACTGAGACCCATCATCTCGGCTGGGGTCCCCTTGCCGACGGCGAGGACCTGGATCTTGGCATCAGCGAACTTGCCATGATCAGCTGGCTCAATCGGCTGAGGCAAACCGAGCATAAAGACGACTGAGATGAGGAACCAGGCAAAGAGAAAGTTCATGAAGACACCGGCAGCGAGTACCCGGATCCGGGTCCAGGCGGACTTGCCCGCGAAACTGGTCGGGTCGGTCGTATCGTGTCCATCCTCACCAGCGATTTTCACAAACCCGCCGAGAGGAATCCAGTTGAGCGAATACACCGTCTGCCCACTCGGCATTTCTTTGCTCCCCCACACGAGCTCGTACTTGCCCTCGGCATTCTTGGTCACCCCAAAGAGTCGGGGCGGGAAACCAAAACCAAATTCGTCCACCCGGATACCATTCCATCTGGCGACCAGGAAATGTCCCAACTCATGCACAAACACGAGGAGACCGAGGATGATGACAAAAATGAGGATAGTCAGCATAGTTTACAGATGAATACTGAATAATGAGTTATGAATCATGAATAAGAATCCGGAGAAAGACACTCTTCATACTTCCTGCTTCGTACTTCATGCTCCAGCTTTCTAGACGGTCATCACTTCTTCTTCTTTCTTTTTGCGGAGGACTTCAAGTTTCTGATTGTATTCATCGATGACTTTCTGGAGTTCGTCCTTGCCAGCGAATTTGTCGTCTTCGGAGATAGTCCCTTCCTTTTCAAAGTCCTGGATGTCTTTCCAGATTTCTTCGCGGATGTTGCGGACGGCGATACGAGCCTCCTCGGCGCGCTGGTTCAATGACTTGACCAGGGTCTTGCGGGTCTCCTCGGTGAGAGCCGGGAGGGTGATCCGGAGGGCGACACCATCATTGCCGGGATTGAGTCCCAGGTCGGATTCACGGATGGCTGCTTCAATGAGGACCAGTGACCCCTTGTCCCACGGCGAGATGAGGATCTGACGGGCCTCGGGGATACTGATGCTCGCTATCTGACGAAGTGGCGTGCGCGTACCATAATAATCCACCGAGAGGTTCTCGACGAGTCCCGGATGAGCCCGGCCCGTACGAATCTTGGCCATTTCAACAGAAAAATGTTCGATAGCACTCTCGAAACTGGCTCGCTTGTCTTCAATCAGTTCTTTGACCATAGTCGTTCACTTAACAATCAACAATTATTAGGGGTATCTCACTTGATATTGCGGAGGGCCATATAGATGATACTGGAATCGGCGGGGTCATAAGCGAGGACTGAGACGCTACGGTCGATGTAGAGATCGACCACCGCCCAGGTATCACCACCATTGGTCGAACGATAGAAGGCGGAGCCGGCGGAAAAGATGATTTCTTGGGAGTTGCGCGGATTCACGACGACGGTACGCACGGGGAACTTCTCAGCACTTTCGATGATGTTGACCTTGTTCCACGTCCGGGTAAAGTCATCGCTCCGGTAGAGGCCGCCATTCTTCGTCGCGTAGAGACGCCCAGAGACGATTGGATCAGCGGTGATAGAGAGGGCCATATCTGGTCCGCCGGTCGACGTCGTAGCAGGAGCATTATTATTGGTATTGGTCACTTGCATCTGGTCAGTCCACGCTACGCCACCATTGTCCGAATAATAGATTTTCTTGTTGATACTCAAGGCATAGATTGACATGGGCTCGACTGCATCGAACGAAATCTCGGTAATCGGACCATCGAGGGTCTGACCGACGTTCTTCCAGGTCTCACCACTATCGGTACTCTTCACCACGGTCCCGGCGCTCGTCCCAGCAAAGAGGACATTGGTATCTCGTGGATGCTGAGCGAGGATAGTGATCACTACGCCCGCGCCTGGCTCAGTATAGACCGCGCGCCACTCGGTACCTCCGTCATCCGTCCGAAAAATCTTGCCGAGATTGCCGATGGTCCCCGAGGCGAACATGCGATTGTCCGGGTCGTTACGGTCTAGGATGAAACTATAGATTTTCTTCGGGGGAAAGACTATCTGCTCCCAGTACTCTCCGGCATCCATGGATTTGAAGATGCCGTGATCGGCGGTCGCGATATAGAGGATGTTCGAGTCATTGGGATGAAACGAGAGCGCCAACACGTCGGCTTTGGTGATGGCTTGTTTGTCATCCACCCGTGACTTGACCTCAAAAGTCTGGCCTGAATCGATACTCTTCCAAACACTCCCCGCCTGAATCTTTTTGCCAAAGACATCGGTCGGTTGCTCGCTCGCGGTTGGTGTCGGGACACTGAATGGCAACTGGATGGTACACCCGGACAAAACGACCGCCGACACCACGAGTAAGAGTGATTTTTTGAACATAGTTTTGATAGATTCTTTGACTTCAGTATAGCAGAAAATATCCCCGGGAAACAGGGCCTCTCTGGCTCGTTTCTGCCAAATCTCTCCCTATGCTAGAATCGGAATATGTCACAATCTCTCCTCCCCACTGGTATGGTTTTTGGTGTTTTTGATGGATTTCATCCTGGACACCAGTTTTTCCTCTCGCAAGCTCGAGCACGCTGTGAGAAACTCGTCGTCGTGGTCGCCCTCTCGGAGGTAGTCGAGCGGATGAAGAAGCGTCCGCCACTCTATAGCTACGAAGAGCGCGTGGCTCGCATAGAGGAGTTCGATAGTAGCCTCACGGTGGTCCCGAGTGACCCTGGTCTCGGTGACTGGCAGGTACTCAAAGATCACCAGCCTGATATCGTATTCCTCGGGTATGATCAGGTCGCTCTCGGCCAAGCCCTCTCAGATATCTCCATGCCCCACACCTTTATCGACTCGCACCACCCCGAAAAATACAAGTCCGGTTTGCTCCGTTCGGCGCAAGAAACTCAGGAGGGCAATTGACGGATTGGCTCAAATTCATTAGACTACACACTGTTATGTGAAAATCATGGGTGCGTAGCTCAGTCGGTAGAGCAGTGGCCTTTTAAGCCAACGGTCGAGGGTTCGATTCCCCCCGCACCCACCAGACGAAAAGTCCCCGTAAGGGGATTTTTGTTTTGGGGTAGGAGGAAGCCAACTGCTTGGCTTACGAGAGGGATGAGAAAGGCGGAGTGATATTTCGCGAGCACGCGAAACCACGAGCCGGGGTCGCGGAAATATGGCCACGTCGGTGGACAGATTATCTGTGACCGATTCCCCCCGCACCCACCAATCAAAAAAAAGACCCTATTTCAGGGTCTTTTTTCTTTCTAACTAGGCATTCTACCCCTTCGGTCGAATCACATCCTTGCCGACAAAGGGACGGAGGACTTCGGGGACGATGACTGAGCCATCAGCCTGTTGGTAGTTCTCGAGGATTGAGATAAAGATACGCGGGCTCGGGAGAGCTGTGTTGTTGAGCATGTAGACATGCTTCTTGTCGCCGTTCTCGTCCTTGTACTTCACATTGAGACGACGTGACTGCCAGTCGAGGAAGTTCGAGGCTGATCCTGTCTCTCCGTAACGGTTCATCCCTGGCATCCAGGCTTCGAGGTCAAAGGCACGGTATTTGCCGGCGCTCATGTCACCGCTACAAATCTGGATCTTGCGGTATGGGAGACCGAGCTCACGATGCATCTCTTCGGAGACAGCGATCATTTCTTCCTGAAGCTGGTTGGCCAGTTCGATATCGGCCGGACAGAGGACGACCTGCTCAACTTTCATGAACTCATGTACGCGGTACATGCCCTTGGTGTCCTTACCATAGCTCCCAATCTCACTGCGATAGCACTGACTGAACCCCGCGAGGCGGAGTGGCAGCGTCGCACCATCAAGCACTTCGCCCGAATAGTACGCGAGGAGTGATGGCTCGGCAGTCCCGACCAAGAACTTGGCTTCTTTGGAGACACTCCCATCGGCTTCTTTGTCTGAGGTAGCGACCTGATAGATCTCATCGACGCCACCATCATATTCGAGTCCCTTGAAGTAGCCACTACCAAAGAGCGGAAAGCCCTTGACCAAAGTCGGTGGAATCATCGGAGCAAATCCCTTCGCGACCATTTTCTGAATAGCATAGAGCATCACACCCATGACGAGGAGCGTCCCTTCGTTCTTGAGATAATAGCCCCGATAGCCAGACACCTTGGTCCCCCGCTCGAGGTCGAGGATATCGAGCATCTGGCCGAGTTCGATGTGGGTGCGCGGAGTGAAATCAAACGACTTTATCTCGCCGTACTTTCCGACTTCTTGATTCTCAGCATCACTCTTGCCCCGTGGGGTATCTGGAGAAATGATATTGGGTACCTGGGCCATAAGCACTTCGTACTCATCTTTCACCCGAGCGAAGAGTGGTTCGAGCGCCTCGGTTTTTTGCTTGATTTCTTTGCCTTTCTCGATCACTTCGGCCCGCTCTTCGGGAGTCTTCGCCTGCTTGATGAGGTCATTGATATCATTCTTGAGCGACTGGAGCTCTTCAATTTCTTGGAGAAGTGCGATCCGCTCTCGGTCCTTGGCCAAAAGAACATCAATATCGACTGACAGATTCTTGGCGGAGACAGCCGCTTTGACGGCATCGACATTGTTTCGGATGAATGCGATATCAAGCATATGGGTAGCTTATAACTTTTAGCTTCACTAGCCTATAGAATTCTAAAAATTTGGTGGTCGCACCTGGACTCGAACCAGGGACCTCTGCAATGTGAATGCAGCATTCTAACCAACTGAACTATGCGACCAAATTTTTGACACTCTTACTCTTTGTCTTTCATCGGCGGAAAGATGACCGTCTCGCGGATGGAACGGTTCATGAGGATAGCAAAGAGTCGCTCGCTCATCCCAAACCCGCAAGCTGGTGGCATGCCGTACTCAAGCGCCTGGATAAAATCCTCGTCAAGCATCATCCCCTCTTTGTCGCCAGCATCACGGAGCTTCATCTGCTCCTCAAAGCGAGCCCGCTGATCGATCGGGTCGTTGAGCTCTGCAAAGCCGTTCCCGAGCTCACTCTTCCCAGCAATCGGCTGAAAACGGAGGGTTCGGCGAGGATTGTTCGGGTCGAGTTTGGCAAGCGGCGACACTTCGAGTGGATGTCCCACCAAGAAACACGGCTGAAGCAATTTCTGACGCACCGTTTTCTTGTAGATGGTATCAATCATGCGGCCCTTGCCGTAGTTCTTTTCGTACTTGATATGGAGTTCATCGGCTTTCTTCTGGAGCTCCGCGACGGTCACCTCGCCAGAGAGATCAATCCCCGTTTCTTTCTGAAACTCAGTGAAATAATCAACGCGAGGGAAGTCCACGTTCCAATCAATCGTCACGTCTTCATAGGTAGTCTGCATACTCTCACCAACCACGGCTCGAACGATGTCCTTGTAGAGGCGTTCGACGAGCGCCATGCCCTGCTCCATGTTCATGTAGGCAGCGTAAAACTCCATGTGATCAAACTCCTGGAGGTGCTCACGGTCGATGCCCTCATTGCGGAAGACGCGACCAATCTCAAACACGCGTTCATAACCACCGACGAGGAGACGCTTGAGCGCGAGCTCAAGTGAGATACGGAGATAGAAGTCGGCATCGAGGGCATTGTGATGCGTCACAAATGGTTCGGCTTCGGCGCCTCCAGGGATGTGTTCGAGGACTGGGGTCTGGACTTCGAGGAAACGCTCCTCGGAAAGAATCCGTCGGACCGTCTGCCAAAAGGCGTTTTTCTTCACAAAGAGATCGCGTGTCTCCTGATTCATGAGGAGGTCGAGGTAACGACGACGGAGGAGCTCTTCTTCGTCCTTCAATCCATAGAATTCACTCGGGATAGGACGGAGAGACTTACAGATCATCTGCCAAGACTCGACGCGAATACTCTTCTCATCTTGCTTGGTGAGAAAGACTGCACCCGTGAGCGCGAGGAAATCACCGAGGTCGACCGTCTCTTTGAACAATTTGAAAGACTCGTCACCAAGGGTCTCAAGTGCAAAAAATCCCTGTACCCGACCGCTCCCGTCTTCGACATGACAAAAGGCAATCTTGCCCATGACCCGGAGCGACTTAACGCGTCCGACGACTGAGACCGGAGTCGCAGCGCTTTCAAGCGCTGTGAAATCCCGGAGCACCTCGGCGCTAGTATGAGTCCGAGTGACCGTGTCAGGATAGGCCGTCTTGGCGGCTCCTGTAATCTTCTCGAGCTTTTCGAGTTTGGTTGTGAGAATATCTTCACGCATATAGACCCATAATAGCCTCTCCTAAAGCAAAAAGCAACCCGCCTACAGCGCTAGGGCGCAGTATGGCGGGCATGGCCCTATTTCAGAGAGGGCGGCTTTCAGAATTTTCAGAGACACAACACTAGTTCACAGAGAGGATTTCGTACTTGACGGTGGCGGCGGGAGTGGTCACTTCTACTTTGTCGCCCTTGCCCTTGCCCAAAAAGGCCTGGCCGAGTGGGGATTCGTTAGAAATCTTGCCAGCGGCTGGATCTACTTCGTTCGAACCCACGATTTCAAAATTAAATTCTTTGCCTCCAACTTTGACGGCAAGCTTGGAGCCCATACCGATGGTCTCAGTGCTCTTGTGCTTCTCGGCCACCACCGAGTCCTTGAGCATACTCTCAAGCTCAGCAATGCGTGATTCGTTTTCGTTCTGATGATTTTTGGCTTCACTATATTCGGCGTTTTCGGAGAGGTCGCCCTGCTCCTTGGCTTCTTTGATGGCATCGGCAATCTCGTGGCGGATTTTGGTCTTCCGCTCTTCGAGTTCGGTCTGCAATTTTTTGAGCCCTTCCGGAGTAAATATTTTTGCCATAAAAGCGTGTTGATACAAAAGAAAATTCTCTCCCAAGAGGAAAGAATGGAATTAAGAGTTCCTCAATACTACCAAAATACGAGGAATTGTCAATCCTCATTTTTATGGCTTATAATAGCAAAAATATCTATTTCTCGCGGTTGAAATACCATTGATAGACCTCTTTGGTCACCGGGACGGCATTGTAACCCTCCTCTCCCTGTCCCTCGACAAGGACAATGATGGCGAGCTCGGGCGCTTCAAACGGTGCAAAGGACACAAACCAACCGTGCGTCTTGTCCTCGTTGCCGAACTGAGCGGTGCCGGTCTTGCCGGCCACAGCAACGGGGAGATCAGCCAACTGCTGGGCCGTCCCCTCGGTCACGGTCTCCCGCATACCCTCGCGCACGATACGGAGGATATTGGCATCAATGAATTTCTCCCGAATGATCCGCGTCGGCACGGCTGTCACTTTGCCGTCATAAGAGCGAATCTGGGAAACGATGCGCGGTTCGTAGAGCGTCCCGCCATTGGCGATAGCGACGATGGAGTTGAGGATTTGAAGCGGAGTGGCTGTCACATAGCCCTGACCAATCGACGAGTTGTAGTCATCACCGATGTACCAACGTTCACCAATCTTTGTTTGTTTCCAAGTAGCATCCGGCAAAAGTCCCGTGACCTCACCGCCGACATCGATGCCAGTCTTGGCTCCATACCCAAAGAGCTCCTCATACTTTTTCATCCGGTTCATCCCGAGTCCCTGTATCCCGCCATATCCCCCGCCAATAGAATAGAAAAATACATCGCTCGACACAGCGATAGCTCTCCTGATATCGGTAAAGCCGTGAACTTTCCAGTCACCAAAGAAGAATCGTCCGACATTGATCCCTCCCCGACTCTCTATCTGCGTATGTTCATCCACCACCCCCTCAGTGAGAGCAGCCGCCGCGAGGACTGGCTTGATAGTCGATCCAGGTGGGTAGGCTCCGGCCACCACCCGATTGAAGAGAGGCTCCGATGGATCATTCAGAAGTGCGCGATAGTCCTCGCCAGAGATTCCCCCAGCAAAGAGATTATTGTCGAAACTCGGGAGACTGACGAGTGCCCGTACGGCGCCACTCCGCGGATCGATAGCGACCGCTCCAGCCCGCTTCAAATCATTCTTCTCGAGAATCGTCTGGAGACTATCAAAAATTTTCTTCTGAAGGTCGGCATCGATATTAAGGATGAGGTCCTGTCCGGGGACTGGCTGGACAACGCCGAGCTCTTTCTTGACCTTGCCAAAGGCATCCACCTCAACCCGCTCCCACCCGTGCTTGCCACGGAGAGCCGACTCGTAGCTCTTTTCTATCCCCTGTTTGCCAATCGAATCAGTGAGGAGATAGTCCGGGTGCGCCTCGAGCTCTTCTTTGCGAATCTTGCCCTCGTAACCAAGGATATGAGAAAAGATGAGGCTATCGAGATACTGACGACGGGTCGTCTGATAGAGGCCTACTCCGGGGAGTTCATGGCTCTGACTCAGATACAGGAGCGTCTCTTCTTGACCGATACGTTCCTTGAGGAGAATCGGGAGAGTCGAACGCCGGTCCAACTTGGCAAAGGCGTTGTCGATGACCTCACTCTCGAGACCAAAGAGCGTCGCCATCCGACGCTTCAGTTCGGCCTGGGCTCCTTCATCCGTCGGTACGTCAGCGGGTACGAGCACCGCGTCGACACTGGGGATATTCTGGACCAGGGGCTTACCTGTAATGTCGTACATAATCCCTCGAGGGGCTGGGATGATGAGCGCCCGGAGGCTGTTCTTGAGCGCGATGAGACTGTATTCTTCGCCTTTGATGACGCTCAAGAAAAATATCCGTCCACCGAGTACGACGAGAAAGAGTATCATCCCCATGAGAAACCAGCGTGAGACTGATCGATTGAGAGGCCATTCCATTTTGACCGCGTCCTTTTCGGAGAGGGTGAGGACGGCATCATCAATCTCCATACTTCCCCGCTCATGGAGGAGTTCGTCTTTGCGAATAAAGAGTTTCATAGCTAGCGTATATTGCGAAATTGGCGCTCGCTCATCTGTCTCACAAAAGTCTCAAATCGGGAGATGCCTGCTACCGTAAGCATAAACACTGGGAGAAAAACAAGCAACGAAAAAATCAAACTCTCATCGGTAGGAGTCGAGAATCCAAAGACTCGCTTCATCCCACCCTCAACCGAAAGCGCTCCGTATAAAAATTGGTAAAAGAGCGCCGCGAGATAGGAGAGGAGTCCATAGAGTACCACACCGATACCCTGATGCTCAAGAAGGAGGCGGCGGAGGAGAAAGCTCGTGACGTAGGAGAAAACGACCGCGTAGACCGAGAACCACGTCACTCCCCCAAAGGTCACCGCATCATAGAGGAGCGTGAGGGGCACAACCACCAAGAGTGCAGAGGGGAAATTGCGGGCTAGCGTGAGCGAAGCGATGACACCCAAGAGAAAGAGTGGGGCGCGAAACCAGGGAAAAAGAATGCTAAAAAAAGATACTTGCAGAAAGACGAGCGTCAAAAGTAGGAGTACTCGGAGAACAAATATTTTCATGGCGCAAGAGTTTCTTGAATAACAAAGACATAGTGGAGAGTCGAGAAATCAACTGGCGAGGTGACCGCTGCGCGCTGATAGAGGTGGTCGGCCGTCGGTTGAGGACGGTCGAGGACGCCGACGAGGAGATTCTTGGGATAGGTGCCACCGAGACCAGAGGTAATGACGCGATGACCCGTCTCCAGTGTCGCATCCTGAAGGACCATATCAAAGAGGATACCGAGGCCGTACTCACCCTTGACGATGCCCTGGGCCTCCCCCTCGAGAGTCACCCCACTCACCATACTGTCAGGATTGGAGAGGAGCATCACCCGAGCGCTCTGTGGGAATACTTCGGTCACGCGACCGATGAGCACTCCTCCATAGACGATAACGGGCATACCCTCTGCTATCCCCTGAAACGAACCTTGATCGAGGGTAAGCCAGTTCCCGAGTCCGGCGGTGTCACGACCGATGACAGCCGCTGGCTTGAGACGATAATTCTCCCGCGGGAGCATCTCGAGTTCACGACGGAGCTCATCGTTTTCTCGCCCGAGTGCCTCATAGCGTGCATGCTCAGCCGTAAGACGAGTGTTTTCTGCCAAAAGTCTAGCATTCTCGGTCTTAAGCTCACCGATAGATCCAAGAAACGTGGTCGTGTCAGTGAGGCCAAAAGCGATCGAAGAAAATAGACTCTGAAGCGGGTACCCCACAGTCGAGAGCACCGTGCGGAGTGGCTCCATGATGAATCGCGGCTGAAGGAAAATACACAGTGTCAAAACTAGAGCGACCAAAATCGCTCGGAACAATTTTGTCTGAAAAAAGCTTTGACGGAACATAGAACGTTTTAGCCGAGAGGTTTGTTGGTTTCTTCTTCAATAAGTACTTCCTTGAGACTCTCCATATCATCGAGGACAATACCGGTGCCACGCACCACGGCGGTGAGTGGATCCTCCATCATACGCACTGGGATGCCCGTCTGATTGGCGATGAGCTTGTCCATACCACGGATGAGGCTGCCTCCACCGGCGAGAATGATGCCCCGTTGCATGATATCGGCCAAGAGCTCTGGTGGCGTTTCTTCCACGATCGTCTTGATGTTGTTGACGATGATGCGAATCGAACGAGAGAGGGCTTCGCGGATGTGCTCGTCGGTGGCGAGAACCTCCTTGGGGAGACCAGAAACCAAGTCCCGTCCGCGGAGCGGAAAGGTGAGACGTTCCCGCTGTGGATAGGCGCTCCCGATAGCAATCTTGGCGTCCTCAGCAGTCCGCTCGCCGATAAGAATGTTGAATTCATCCCGACTGTACCGAACGATGTCTTCGTTCATCTCGTCCCCTGCAATCCGGAGACTCCGGGAGAGGACGACACCACCGAGCGAAATGACGGCAATCTCGGTCGTCCCACCACCGATATCGACGACCATGTTGCCAGCCGCATCGATGACCGGGAGACGAGCACCGATAGCAGCGGCCATCGGTTCGTCGATGAGAAAGGCCTGACGAGCCCCAGCGTTCATCGCTGCTTCGATCACGGCGCGCTTCTCTACTTCGGTCACCCCAGATGGGATACCGATGAGGACACGCGGACGGCGGAGAAACGAGAAACTATCCTGGTTTACTTTGTTGATAAAATAACGGAGCATCTGCTCGGTCACCTCGAAATCACTGATGACGCCATCGACGAGCGGGCGAGTGGCGACGATATGGCCTGGGGTTTTCCCGACCATCTTCTTGGCTTCGCGTCCAATAGCGAGAATCTGACCCGTGCGCTGGTTTACCGCAACGACCGAAGGCTCGTTGATGACGATACCCTTACCACGCACATAGACGAGGGTATTGGCAGTGCCGAGGTCTATCCCGATATCCTGAGACAAATGGCTAAAAAACCTATCAATAAGGCCTTTTTGGAAGTTTTTGATAAAGCGCTCAAGACTCGACATAGACGAAAAATTCCCCAGAAGGGCTCAAAAACGGGACATCCCCCATTCTATCCCATTCCAAGGAATTTTTCCAGCCTTGGTGCTAAAAAAGAAAAACAGCAGTCAGGAATTCTGTCTGCTGTGATTAAAATCCTCTAAGGTCATGCTTGCGCAAAAATAACGTCGCGAACGCGTTTCAGCCTTTCTTCCAAGCGGAGACCCCTGCTATCAGCCCAAGCATAAAAACTACCAATTTGTACCGACAGGGCGTCAACTTCCATATCAAGCAGGTACCTATCTTTGTAGAGTCTTTTTCCATAGGACTTAAGGGAAGCCCTGTAGTTCGAAGAAAGACTTCTGCTTGAAATGTCACGCGTGAAAGTGAGGTTAACATCTCTGAACTCAGGAAATACTCGGTGCCAATTTTCCATTGGAATCACTCGTAGCATCTGTAATTCGTGCCGTATTTCATGCGCCACTAGAGCGACAGAGTACGCCTCATGAAGAGCAATAGCATCTCGTACAAGTTCATGAGGATACGTGAAACGATAGTACCCTTGATAGATACCATCAATATTTATCGCGTACCTTTTTACACTTCTGCGTTCGGAAAGAGATCCGTCCTCGCCTTGCCACACGAAAGATGTTTCCGAACCTTCTGGGTCTAGAAAAACCATTCCAAATGACTGAGGCGTTTCAATACCAAACATCGCCTCGATACCTGCTTGGTTCAAAGAGAACAAGCACGAGAATTCGTCTTGTCCCACCCGATCAGGCATACGCAGGATTACCTCCTTTTTTGAATGGTGCACTAGCGTAGCATTGAAGCATACGCCGTACAATCGAATAAAGAGATTCCTTAAGATTCCAACAGGGTCTCTCATGATTCACTCCTCTAAGTTGTAAAAGTTCAATCTATTATTATACTCCTTTTTAACTAAAAAGTCAACCCAGCATTAAGCAGGATTGACCTTAATAACGAGAATCAGGGGGAAACAACAGCAAACTACGGGGTCAAGCGCTTCACATCACGCGGATAGAGGATAACCTCTTTGATAGAAGACAAGCCAAGGAGCTTCTGTACTATGCGCTCACTCCCAAGTCCCCAGCCACCATGTGGCGGAGCACCAAACTTAAAGATATCTAGATAGTCTGTGAATGTTTCTGGATCCAGTCCTCGACTCTCAATAATACTCTTCAGTTGAACATAGTCATGGACACGCTGTGCTCCAGAGGCAATTTCTACACCACGGAACACGAGATCGTATGACTCACACAATTTTGGATTCTCTGGACTCGGCAAGCTATAGAACGCCCGCGCCAGCGTCGGGTAATGCGTCAAGAAGACAAAGTCAGAGTTGTACTTTTTCTTCACATACTCACCAATCATACGCTCTCCTTCACTATCGATATCCCCTTCTTCAAGCACCTTGCCATATTCATTCTTCAAAATCTCGAATGCTTCGGAAAGCCTGATGCGAGGTATCGCGACCCGTTCTGGAATCGTCGCACCATAGAGCGCCAAGGACGACTGACAGGTCGCACCAATATGCTCCAAGACATGATAGATCGTCTTCTCAAGCATCATCATCACATCTTCCATGCTGTCGATAAATGCCATTTCGGCATCCAAGCCAGTGAATTCGGTCACATGACGCGTCGTATAGCTCGGTTCCGCTCGGAAGACAGAACCCACTTCAAACACGCGCTCAAAGGCACTCATCCCCGCCTGCTTGTAGAACTGTGGACTCTGGGCCAAATAGGCATCACGGTCAAAATACTTGATCTTGAAAAAATTGGCTCCGCCCTCGGTCGCTGCTGAGAGAATCTTGGGCGTCTTGATTTCCATGAAACCCTCACTCCGCATAAAATCAGCATACCCAGCAAGGAGAGCACTATAAATCTGAAAAATCGCCTGCACCTTTGGGTTACGGAGCGTTACCGTCCGATTATTGAGAAGCGTCTCCAGCTGGAGACCCATCTCAGCCTGAGATACATCCACTGACAGCTCTTCGGTTGGCTTACTCAGAACGGAAAGTGTCGTTACTTCAATTTCAATGTGATCAGTTGGATTGGCCGAGGCTTCTTGCCCCTTTTTGGTAGGACGTGATTTCACGAGGCCAGTCACAGAAACTGAATACTCAGAACGGACATCCTTAGTAGATTCAATCAAATCAGATTTTTCTGGCGTCACCACAAGTTGTACATGCCCACTCCGATCACGCATCTCAAAAAACACCAACTTACCATGGTCTCGACGCACGCTAATCCAACCAGAAAGCCGAACTTCCTTTCCAACCTGGTCCACTGCTTCATGTATCAGTACTCGCTCCATACATTCGTAGATATTTACTTACTTGCCCTGGAAATAATCATTGACCGCATAGGCCAGTTCACTCGGAGTAATTTCTGTTTTGAGAAAGGCCTTGGTCACGATACCAGCATCGGTGAGCACTTTGACACTCTCGTCCTCGAGTGAGACCGACGCCGAGAGGAGAAATATCGGGACGTGTTTACCCTCCTCTTCTTCTTTCAGTTTGGTGATGAA
This sequence comes from uncultured Bdellovibrionales bacterium, assembly GCA_964500505.1. Taxonomy (GTDB): domain Bacteria; phylum Patescibacteriota; class Minisyncoccia; order Moranbacterales; family UBA1568; genus UBA1568. Next base: position 200,391 of record CAZCNN010000001.1, read on the forward strand.
CTCGCGCCCATCCATATTGGGCATCATGACATCGGTGATGATGAGGTCAAACTTCTGCTCGAGCGCCGTCGCCAGGCCCTTGGCACCATCTTGTTCCGCTACCACTTCATACCCCTCGTTCTTGAGACGTTTGCTAAACATCTCGACAAATACTGGCTCATCCTCAATCAAAAGGAGCTTTTTGCCGAGACCAATCTTGTCGACCGTCGGCGTCGTCTCCGCCGTAGCGTTCTTGTCCTGCTCTTTGAACTGTCGGAGAAAACGCTCAATCTCTGCCACGACTTCGGATGGTGAAAATTCGGTCTTGGAGATAAAGCCATTAGCGCCGAGACTGAGTACCTGCTCACGATCCTCCTGACTACTCAAGTTACTAAATACCACGACTTTCAGGTTGGCATCGTACTCCTTGTTATGTCGGAGTTCGCGCAGGACCTCGGTACCACTCATTTCAGGGAGGACAAGGTCGAGGAGAACCAAGTCAAAATGCTGTTCTTTCACTTCTTTGAGCACCGCCTTACCGGAAGTGACATTCGAGAGCTCAAAACCGGACGTTTCCAGCTTTTTCTTGTAGATTTCAGCGATAAACGGATCGTCTTCAACCAGGAGGATTTTGGTCATAGCGCAAGATTTATATCAAAGTTACGATAACAGAAATAGGTCGAGGAATCAACTCGTGACCGACTCAGGATGAGGCGGTTCTACTGGGAGCTTGATGATAAAGGTCGACCCCTTGCCAGAGCCCTCGGACTCAACCGAGAGGAGTCCACCATGGGCCTCGACAAAGTTCTTGCCGACATAGAGACCGAGCCCTGTGCCAGACACATCGAGTTTCATCGTCTCAGAACTCCGAGTAAACTTTTCAAAAAGGCGCTTGCTATCGTTCGGGTCAACCCCGATACCGGTATCCTGTACTCGTACCGCCACATACCGATCATCCCCATCGACGGTCACGGTCACTCCACCCTCCTTGGTATACTTGAGGGCGTTGTCGATCAAGTTCGAGATCACCTCGCGCATCTTGGTCGCATCGATCATGAGCTTGGGGAGAGACTTCTTGGGAAGTTTCATCTTGAGTGAGAGGCCTTTGCTCTTGGCCATGATGCTAAACATATCGACGAGATCGGCCACCATCGGCTCGAGCTGAGTCGCTACGAGATTGTACTGGACTCGGCCCGATTCGATACGCGAGATACTCAAGAGATCTTCGACGAGCTGTCCCATCCGATTGTTTACCACATAGACCTTGTTCAAGACATCCTGGAGTGTCGGCGTCACCTTGCCATAGGAGCCCTCAAGTACCAAGGAAATGTAGCCCTTGATGGCTGTAAGCGGTGTGCGCAGCTGATGCGAAGCGATCGAAATGAATTCACTCTTAGCTGCATCGAGCCGCTTCAACTCCTGGTTGGCCTCTGCCAGCTCCTGCGTAAGCTCCTGCAGCTCTTCCTTGCGTTTAATTTCCTCCTTCACAGAACGGATCAGTACGACGCCAAAACCAACAGCCAAAAGAAGAGTGATACTGATAAGAACAATATTGATAATCTCCTTAGTAAAGAAGTATTGCGAACCGATAAGCAAGGCAAGCCCAATAACCAGCGCCTGCGCCCCAATCAGTTTCACATTGAAGGCTTGGTAACGAACGATCAGAACCGTCAGCAATCCTAAGAAAAAAATCATTCCGAATAAACCGTACTGTTCATATTCCCAAGTATCTGTAATATTCGCAATAAATGTTCCTCCGAAAAACAATGCCAGGAAGAAGACTGAGCCTAGGAAAAGATACAGAACCTGCATTCTTTTTGCCACAGCAGTCCTGAAGTACTTCTGAACAAAGTAAATGAATACCCAAGAAAGGAACAGTATCTGCAAAAAATAGAAGTACCGGTCGATTGGCCCCGGCTCTGCTTCACACAAAGCTAAATCGAAGGTCGAGATATTCAAAGAAGTTGGGAGAAGGAAGAGATACGGCAGAAGAAACGCAAGCACGAAAAGCTTTGCTCTCCACGAAACATCTTTCTTCTCAAGAAAAACATAAGAGAAGTACAGCGTGACCACAGCGATTAAGAGTGCTACAAAATTCATAACCGACCAGGTCAACATGATTCTTCGGCTATCAACGTTAGTCCAATTAACAAGATCAATCAGGTTCCACAATGAAAACAGCATCGCCACAGCCAGCAGAAGCCTGGCCTCCAAACTCTTATTCTTAGAGAAAATCAAAAGACCGACAATCACCGCAATAAAAACAGCGGGGAGATGAGAGTAATAGAGAAGTTGTGGCGTCGAGCCAGAAAAGATCAGTGCGATAGGGCTAGGTATGTCGGTACAAAACATATGACCGTATTGTGTTTTTAGTTACTCGTATTGTACCACAAATGTGTACATCAGCTCATCAAAAAAATACCCAATGCTACCGTTACTGTCACCAGAATCTTTTGTTTCAAATTACTAAACTGATTTCCATACAAAGATTCGTGAGTCGAAAACTTTCTTATGATCTCTTTCCCAAAGAGAACAATAAGAAAACTGAAGATCATGACAAAAACCGGACTCAGACTTTCGATCGTAGCAACGAAAGAGGCGGAGGGACTCAGATCAACGGCCCGTTGCGATGCGACTGTTCCTATGAGAGCCAACAACTCAGCAAAGAAGAAGATTATAAAATATTTCCCAGTCAACTTCGTGACTTGGGCAAATCGATCACGAAATCCAGCCTTACCTATGAGACTGACTACCAAAGCACCGATCACCATACCGAGAGAAAATACCAGGTAGCCGTCAATAAAGCCGGCACTCGATTCTCGATACGCATGTTCTGAGAAGACAAGACTCAAAGCCAGAAAAATCGCGGCCGGAATCATGTTTTTCAAAACTTCCTTAACCCGCCATTCTCCCTGCTTTTCTTGCAGAGAAAGATGAATAACACCGGCAAACACCATACCTATTCCGACATATTGTCTCAACTCCAGACTTTCTTTGAGAAGCAACCAAGAAATGATAATCGTAAACGGGACAGTGAGGTTCCAAAATATCTGTACTAGAGCCGCATCATTATGACTGAAAAGACTCTTAAAATAGAAGAAATTCGCAAAGAGAAAAAGTATTCCGCTGAGCAGAAACACCAGCCATTGATTCTCCGGAAAGTCAAAGGAAATCACTCCGAGTGGCACAAGGATCCATGGAAGGAGTGGGAAGAGACCTGAAATAATTGTCCCATCATACTCGTCACGATAGACATCATTGACGAAGTAGACATCAATCAAATTCACCAAAGACCAAAGGGCTGGCGCTACAAACGCAATAATCAACCAGTTTTCAAGCATGCCTCGAAAATAACAGGTTAAATCCATCCCCACTTTTTTAACAGACTATACCCCTTTCTTTCAAAATTTTCTCCGATATCGTGCCGATAAAACATTTTTGGTATATGAACCCTCCTGATCCTTTCATAGACCAAATCCCTGGCTTCGCTGACGTCTTTCCCAACAGCCCCAACGTGCATCACACACCCACGAGCGCCCGCTACAGCAAAGCCAAGACTCTTATCATGACTTATTTCTTCAAAGTAGTAGTGCCGCATCTGGCTCGGATCACAAGAGAATATAACCGGAAAACCCACAGAACTTTCTGACGATGACTCCATGAAGTAATATGGGAAAGGCGGTACAGCAATCGTTACTACAATACCCATTTCCTTCTTATAGTCTAGGGCATACGGCCGACCATCCGCTATGGCAGAAAGAAATTCCGTCCAGGGAGAATTTTGAAGTTCTATCTGAAGAGCCGTGGCAGGATTACCAAACCGAGCCGTAAACTCAAGTGGCCAGACCTGCTGTTCTGAAACAAAACAACTAAGGTCAATGTCTCCGCGGAAATCAATACTCTTCAAGTATTCTTTTAATTTCGCAAGCGTACTCTGGAACAGACGGTTTTGCTCATTGTCCTCATACCAAATAAGAGTTCCCATCTCTGGAGTTTTTGGCCCTATGTCATCTGGAAACAACCCCTTGTGCTCTATATTTAACTCGATCGGACCAACCCAATCAGTACCATTAAAGTACCTCCCTATACCAATTTCTACACCCTCAGCCTTCTTCTGAAGATTGATATGGTTTATTCCTAGGGCCGCATAGCGTTCAAGGAGCCCAATAGTATCACGATTCTCACTCTCTGAATCAGGCACATAGCAGTAATGACTGATATGACCACCATTTTTTTTCACTACCCACAAATCATCTGGGTGTAACCCTACAAACGCAATAGCTTCGTCCGCTGTACTAAAATTATGACAAGGCAAAGTCTCTATCCCGCATTCTCGAAGTATATTTTGTCCGTATTCTCGATCCTCTTCGATTTTATCTCCAAACTCACTCCCACCAACGACCCGATACCCTTCCTTTCGAAGCTTATCTTGCTCCTTCCCATAGCCAACATCATCAAAAACAATCAGCCCGTCTTTGCCAACCCAGGTAAGCTCTTGCTTCCAATCACTTGTTTTTTCAATCAGTCCTTCAAAGCAATCTTGCAACTCAGTCTGGTGAATAAATAATTTGACTTCATTACTCTCATTTTTCAAAGTCAGTGCCAACTCGGCTGCTCCGAGCTCTTCGGAGATAAACAGTATCCTCATAATTTCTATTCAACAATTTCAGCTGCCTCAAAGTCCTCATCCACCTCGGATGATTCATCCACTACATCCATTACTTCTTCCTCTGCTGGTACCATGAAATCCTCCGGATGAGTACAACTTTCTCCTTCAGGAACGCTCTCATCCGAACAAAATTCTTCAGAGCACGACGCTATAGCTCCACAGTCTATTTCCGGGCATTCACCCAGATGGGGGTCACACAGTAAGACGTCACTCGCCTGCACTGTCTGAATCTTATAGTACTCCGGTTCAGCATCAGGCTCACATTCTTCCAGACATGGTCGTTCGAAACAGACTTCTGACTGGGGATCACACTCCACTTCTGCTTTAAGCGTGTAATCTCGAAGTATATAAAATTTCGAAAAAAGAGCAATGGTAACAAAAGCCACAGAAATGAAGAAAATCCAAAATATCAGTTTTGATTTTCTGTCCATACAAACAAAAGATGGCGAATTAATTTCGTCTTTGCACCAAAATTGTACCACAAAATCGCCCCCAAACCAAGAAAAAAGGCGTTTCATGTGGTTACCACAGAAACGCCAGGGAGGCGGTACTTCGATTACGACTTCGAGTAGCGCTGATAGACGGCGCAGACCTCGCCGGGACTCGGGTCACCAGTCGACGGAACGGGTGCTCCGCCATCTACCCGTAAGCAGGCCCTGAAGCTGTGCCACTGCTTCTTCCATGCGGAGTTAGTCGGGATTCGCCAGCAGCCGTCGCAGTCCATCTGATCCTCATCCGTGCTGCCAGGTGGCAACTCACGTGGTTCGATGGTGCCGTAGCCGATTACCTGATAGAGGCCACCCGTAGCGACAGGACTACTCACCTGATACACCACGCTGACATTTGCTCCGGGGGCAGCGGTGCCGTCATTCCGAATCCAGATGCGAGGCTTGGGGGCCGCGCCAGTATTCGTCGTACAGCAACCGACCTTGTCCTCGAAGCGTGTGATGACCAGCACAGGAGCCGGTCTTGGCGCTAGTGTCACCGTCAGACTCGTCGTATTGTTCGTCTCGTCTGTTTCGGTTTGAGCACCCTGATAGTCCACCGTGAACGTGAGAGTACAGGTACCAACCACGTTCGGCATGAGGACGGGCGTCTGGATTTCTTCCCAGGCACTAGCACCGGCAATCAGCGTTTCAGCGGTTGTACCATCGTCAGTCAGCATCGTCGTTGACCCCCCATTGCAGGAGACCGTGTACGAGCTACGGATGTCGGTCGTGGCATTGACCGTACCCGAGTTCGTGATCCAGGCACCGAGGCGGATATAGTCACCAGCATAAACGGGTGCTTGGAGCACCGTGAAGCCAGAAACCGTGAAGTCGACGTTCGGAACGTTCTCAACCTGGTTCGCCGTCACCTCGAACACCGCTTCAGTCGAGCAGTTATTGCTCTCGTGCTTCTCGCGATGATCGCCGCCGTTGTTGTGATCGTCTTGGGGATGGTCGATGCAGTAGACGATGTTGTAGATGCCTGGCGTGGTGATCCAGTCACTAATCTTGGTGTTCTTCGTCTCCGTGTTGGTATCCCCTGGCTTGAGGTTGTCACACTGAGTCGTCGTCGAATCGATGCGACGCCACGCATCACTGCCACTGTGGGCATCCTCCTTGTATCCCTTGGAGAGGTAGAAGTGGCCAGTGATGTCGCTGATCTCACCGCTCTTACAGGGCCCGTCACCGATATTGGCCGCCTGGGCCTTGGTGTCAAAGTTCTCGCCGAGGCCGAACTTGTACACCTCCGTCCCCCAGGGGGTTTGGAGCCAGACACGCTTGGTGACGAAATCGGGAGGATCAGGCAGGTCGTCAGTAGCCTCGGTTTCGGTACCGGGACCAACGCCGATAGTGATATCTTCGTCACAGTCTTCGGTAGACTGGACAGTCTTTCTCCCTTCTGTGGCAACCACCGTAGATTCGTCTTGTCCTCCCCCACAACTAAGGAGGAGGATACTGAGGAGGATGGTTGTAGCCATCCGGAACAGTTTCTTCACGATGAGACTCCTTCATCCGGTTAGTTGGCAAAGCAGGCTTGAGGGCAGGCGGACTTGGTTGTGTATCCAGAAAATGCCTTTTGGCCATTTTCCGAACCAAGAATAAACCACTGAGTGGCATCTTGACACAGATTCGTCCGTGGATACCAGCCCATGTAGATACTCTTGGGACTCTTGATCTTGCACGGTTTTTCAAGTGCCGTTTCGCAGGTAGGGCGGAGCCAGCCAGTCACGGGATAATTCGTACCAAATGCACCTAACGAATACTGACCAGCGGCATTCCTAGAAAGCGAGATACAGAAATTGACATCGTTATTGTTTCCATCCTTACTGTTATAGAAGTTTTGCTGGGCTACGCAGACTTGACTATCACTCACAGAACGAATAACAGCGACGTGTCCGTGTGTACCCCCGTCAGAAACGAGCACATCCCCAGCTTGGGGTTGAACTGTAGATTGACCACCCGGATAGTATGCAAGGCCGAGTTTCTTTGCGTTAGTGGCGTAATTCTTCGCATCACCCACTGCTGGCAGTGCAATTCCGAAGAACTCCTGGTAGTAACGTTTTACAAACTCAACACACTGGTAAATCCCGTCTTCGAGCCTTCCAGAGTTTGAGTAAATTGTAACGCCGTTATAGTCACCCAGTACAGAACCATATGGCTCTTCAGTAGCGAATATGTTTCCGGCAAACATACAGCCAACTGCGAAAACAACAATAGACGTCTTGCGGGACATGTGAAAACTCCTAAATTGTCAAAGGGCAGAACGGGCTAGTGCCCACCTACGAACCCCAAAAAAATTTAGAATCCGTATAGTAAGCAAAAGCCAGAAAAAAAGATTAGCGAACTAGTCCAAATGACTCTATCATTTTCTCATAAGTGCTCAAAGTATCACTTTGAATCTGGGTACCATTCGGATCGTACGTATATGCTAAAAGAAACATTTCGTTCCCTTTCTTCAAAAGAATAGTAACGACTTTTACACCAACTGGGTGATCTGTATTAGTTCTCTCAATCTTATATGCCATTTCACCATTAATTTCAGGAAAACTTCTCTTTTCGTCTCCCTCAACATGACCGTATTTAAACTGATCATAAGAAATATTCGGATCAATCCTAAAAACTACTAAGCTTAGTTGTTTAATATCAAGAGGTCTATTGCCTAAATTAAAATTGTAAGCATCAGAATAGTTCGAAAATAGGGTATCGCCCCCCATAAGCTCTGCGTCTTCTTTCGGCCCACGCTGGGAAAAATCTTGATTTGCAAAACGGTCATCAACATACCACCCTTTTGGATACCGCATTGAATATCCGTACTTCTCATTCCGGTACGTCTTCCAATCAGACGTATCGACATTATTCGTATCTGTATTTTCAGCGGTTTTCACTTCTTCTTTCAAACTATTCTTAGGCACTTCTTGATTCATTTTCTTGTTCCACACAAAAACTCCCCCAGCAACAATAATGAGTACAATGAGCACTAAGAGAACAAATTTTTTCTGCATAAGTAAATAAAAAGTTGATTGCTCTGACTATATGATGAACGCTGGCGACTGTCAATGGCAAAAAAGGGCCCGGAGGCCCTCTTTTCTATTGCTCTGCTTCCGTGAAATCTATTCGACTTGGTCCTGGACTGATTTCTTGAGCGCCTCAAAGCTCTTTGGGTTTTCCATCTTCTGGCCATTCAAGAAAAACGTCGGGGTGCCGGTAATTTTCAGTTCATTGCCAGTGTCACGATCGCGATTGATCTTGTCATCGAGCGATGCATCCGCCATATCTTGATTGAACCGCTCCATATCGAGACCGATACGACCAGCATAGGCAGGAAAAATACTCTTCATCGGGTCAGCAGCATTTGACCATTCTTTTTGGTTGGCAAAAAGGAGGTCATACATCTCCCAGAATTTGCCCTGTCGTCCAGCGGCCTCAGCGACCCGAGCAGCGGGGAGGGCATTGTCATGGATCTGAATGAGTGGATAGTGACGGATGACCACGCGGAGATTGTCGCCCATTTCCTTGCTCAGCTGTTCGATAATCGGATAGTAAGCACCGCAAGCCGGGCACTGAAAGTCAGTGTACTCAACGAGCGTCACCGGAGCATCACTCTTGCCTTTGACCCAGTCCGAGTCAGTGACATCGATAGCAGAGCCGCTGGTCCCGCCCGTTTCTGCTGGAGTACCAAAGCCGACCTTCCATATGCCCCACACGACGAGTACCAGTACCGCGACTGCGCCCAATTTCATGAGTCCACCCATAGTGACAGAATAAAGTGAGGATTACTCCCCTATCATACCGTTTTTGACTTTCCTTTGGCAAGCATGGCCCAGAGCTCACGCGTCCGGTCGGCCGTCTCCCGCCAAGTAAACCGCCCTGCCTGGATCCTCCCCTCTCGGGCGAGCGAGGCGAGGAGTCCCGAGTGACCGAGTGTCTCACGGAGCGCACGGTAAAGCTCGTCAGGCTGGTAGGGATCGATCATGATACCCGCTTTCCCGACGACGGCTGGGAGCGAGGAGGTGTGTGAAACAATCACCGGTACCCCCGAGGCCATGGCCTCAAGTGGCGGGAACCCAAATCCTTCGTAGAGTGACGGATAGACAAATACCGTCGCCAGATTGTAGAGCGCCACTTTGTCCTCATCAGCGATAAAGCCTGGGAGGTGAATCCGATCCCGGACAGGCGACTCCGCGAGCGCCGTCATGATATCATCACACTTCCACCCCGGAGTCCCGGCAAGCACGAGATCATACTTGGCGCTGTCTGGACCACCAGACGCGATGAGTGCCTCATACGCCTCGATGAGCGAGCGGATATTTTTGCGTGGTTCAAACGTCCCCAAGAACAAGATAAAGCGATATGGGAGATGATACGTCTCTTTGACCCGGATGAGGTCAGCGTGGTTCCGATCCATCGGGTGGAATCGGGCGTCGACTCCACTCGGAATGACGACGATACGCTCAGGCGGTATACCGTACTCGGTGACGAGGTCGGCCTGCGTGGAGTGAGAGACGGCGATCACCCGGTCCGCCTCGCGAGCCAAACGACGGAAGTCAATGAGGTAGTGCCAGAGGCGTTGCTTCCACGAAAAAGTCTCGGGGAAAAGTTCAAACGAGAGGTCGTGCGCCGTTACCACGAGCCGGCACTCTTTCGACACCGAAGCAAAATTGAGGTTGGGAAGGAAAAAGACATCCACACCCCCGATGAGTCGGTCGAGCTTGGGATAGCGGAGGTACCACAGAGCCAGATTGAGGAGCTTGTTCGGAAAATGAAAGACCCGGAGCGTCACCCGTGGATACGCCGAGAGCCACGAAAAATCTGGAGTGGTTTTGCGCCAGGCGTTGAAAAACAAGATGTATTCGTTATCGTCATCATGGAGAAAGAGCTCCTTGAGAAGCCCTAGAGTATACTCCTCTACTCCTGTCCGCTTCCCTTCGGCCAGACAGCGGATATCGATTCCTATGCGCATACGCAAACTATCAGTAAATCAGTCTTTCTTTCGTTCATTCATTCTTCCAGCTGGTGTTACTTCGCCAAGTAGTGTCTGATGAGCACGATCCAAAATCCAAAGAAAAGACCAAGGGCGAGACCGACCCCGAGCGCTAGCTCGAGACTGACTTGGGCTTCTCTCACCACAGGATCACTCCCAATGACCACGAACCAGCTCTTCTCTCGCTCTTCGGTATTGAGCGTATCCGTATAACGATTGAGGACCGTAACCGCAGCAACGGAGAGTTGCTCCAGTGTCTTTTTATTGTCCCCGCCATACTTGACCGTGATCATTTGAGAGGACAGGCGTCCAGCCGAGAAGACTGACCCAAGGGCCTTGGCATCGAGACTCTCAGGATTGAGACGGGCCTCACGATAGATATCCTCGACCACACGGGGTGAGGCGAGCCAGCGGACGACTGTATCTGCGAACCGCTCGTCAGCCTGGAGTCGATAAAAGCTATCGTAGGTATAATCAGTCGTCTCACTCACGCCGGCCCGACCGATATTGAGGAGGAGGGTCGCCTGGTAGTTCACACTCTGCTCCTTCTGCCACAGCCAAGCGGTAAACACAAAAAATAACGTGATTCCAATATATAGCGTCCTCTCCTTCTTAAAAATTTGAATAATCTCTTTCAGTTCCATAATTTTCAATAGTCAATTTTCAATTTCTAAACAATTTTCAATGCATCAATTTATGAAATTTCAAAATTGAAGAATTAGGTTATTGTTTGAAAATTAGAAATTAGAAATTTTTCTCTTGAGGTGCTCCTTGAGCGCATTCTCTACATAGTCCTGTATTGTAGCCTTAAACCGCTCCTTGTCAAAACGGAGAGCTTTGGACCGGATATACTCAGGGTCAAATTGAGCTTCATCAAAGCTCTCTACGGCCGTCACAATGGCCTCGGCAGTCTGAGTGTTAAAGTAGACCCCCATCTTGCCCTCCTCCATATGCTCGACGATGTCGCCACCTCGATAGGCAATGAGCGGTCGCCCCGAAGCCATAGCCTCGATCGCCACGATACCGAAATCCTCTTCCTGAGGAAACACAAAGCCTCGACACTCGGCGTAGTAGTGCGGGAGGTCTTCTTCTGGTACCCGACCGAGGAACTCGATAGTCGGGCCAGCGAGCTTCTGGAGGCGCTTCATCTCGGGCCCACGACCGATAATCTTGAGCGGGAGCTTGAGTCGATTGAACGCCTCGATGGCAATATCGTGCCGCTTGTAGGCAATGAGTCGTCCCACCATGAGGAAATAACCCTTCCTATCCCCCGGTTTGGCGACGTAGAAATTCTCCACATTGACGGGCGGATGGATGACGAGGGCGTCCTTGCGATAGTATTTGGCGATGCGCTTCTTTACGAACTGCGAGTTCGCAAGGTAACGATCAACCCGGTCAGCACTGGCCTTGTCCCAGAGTCGAATTGGGCTCATGAAAAATGGCACCAGTTTTTTGATAATATTGGGAAAGCCAAAGTCCTGCGTATACTTCTGACAGTCATCCCAGGCATAGCGCATCGGGGTGTGCATATAGCAGATATGGAGGGTCTCCGGCCGAGTGATGATGCCCTTGGCATAGCTCGATGAATCAGAGAGGACGATATCGTACTGACTAAAGTCGAACTCCTCAATGGCGAGTGGCATGAGGGGTGGGAAAAAACGATGACGTTTGCGGGAAAACGGCAAATCCTGAAGAAACGAGGTATAGATGCGCTTATCAGCAAACTGCCCGCGCATGGCCTCCTTATCATGAATGAGGGTGTATATCGGTGCATAGGGAAACAGCTCAGTAAAAGCCTGGAGCACCCGCTCCGCTCCCCCGTACTGCACCAAATAATCATGGACCAATGCGATTTTCATATATCCTTACTGTACCTTAGGCACGTTCTTTCTCCAACACCCGACCTTTCAGAATACCCAACCGTTCCCAGATGATGTCCCAGACGGATTTGGTGCACTGGGCGAGGAGCATCGCCTGATCCTCAGAGCTCAAGACGAGTGGGTCAAGGGGTTGATCCTCCATCAGGTGATACATGACCGAGGTCGGCATGGTCCCATGTCCGAGGCCGAGCGCGTGACCAAACTCGTGAGTCAAAACCGCGCGTAAATGTGACAAGTCGTCATACTGATAGATATTGATCTCGGTCCCTACATAGTCACCCTGATCAAATTCCCCCGGCTCTCCGTAGCGGTCGGTATACTCTTCAACCTGACTATTATACTCTTCAACCACTGCTACCTGCTTCTTGGAAAAGGCATTGACCTCACTTGCGAGGCGATTTACCTCTAGACGCTTAGCCTCGAGCGCCTTTTGCTCTTTTTCCAAAGCTTTGGCCACCTTCTGTAAGTCCTCATACTCCTCCGGTGGGGCTCCCCCTACCTTGTTCCACTTAATCACGTCAGCATTGTAAGCATCGAGTTGCTTCTTGAAAGAGGCGAGCATGCGCTCATACTCACGTCCGGCCTGCTCATACAGTGCCAGTGTCTTACTTTGTTTCTGCTCCAACGTCTCCTGAATGCCCTGTGTCTTCTCAAGTGTCGCCTCAAGCTTCTGCCCTTCGATCGTCTGCTCCTGACGCGTATCAAAAATGAGGTTCACCTTGAATTGAGCACCAGGCACATACCGAAACAATTCCCGACCGAGCGTCTGTTCCCAGAGTCCTTCTGCCACAGTTGCTTCCGCCAAGAACTCCGCCTGACTGATACCAAAGCGCTCATCAAAAACACCAAGTGAATACTCGATTGGCCGCTCACACGGTAGTGGCACCGATCGCCACACCAAAGCTGTTCCGCCAACCAAAGCAGCTAAAAAAGCAAACTGTAAGAAATATTTTGATAAATGCATAACGATCCGCTACCTGTACTAGTACTTTCCTAGGGTGACTTCAACCATTTGAGCGAGAGAAATCCGCAGATCTCTCCCCTTTTGCAAATCAGCCAGCTGTTGTCCAACTATTTCCCTTATGTCACGCACCAGAACTTCAGACGTTACCAAGCCTTCGGTAATGTACTCTTGTGCTTCCTCACTTCTCACCACAGCTTCTGGTACGTCATCCCACAATGCTCGAAATTTTTCCGCCCAGTCCTTATCATACCCCACTACCATGTAGTGCAGGTTAGCCTTCATGAGAGCGTTGACCGAATCACGCATGCTCCCAATATACCCCCGTACTACCGCTGGCTTTTCATCGCTCTCAACTTCTTTCAGCAAATCTTTCAACTCTCGCCGCAATTCTTTTCTTTTCATCACCCGTTCTGCCGCCTCTTGTGCCTTGGTCTTTATCTTAGTGACCGGCTCCGCCAAAATCGGGGTCGCCGCAGCAAACACGCTCTCCAATACTGTCTCAAGGTAACCCACTTCCCCATGGAGCTCTGCTCGAATCTCTGGTGTCATTTCCATCTCTACCACTTGTGGCTTGATTTCTTTTTTCTTGATTGATACTGGCGATTGCTTCGTCTCTGGCGCATTGGCAGGCTTGTTCTTCTCCACCTTCAGCATCTCAAAGGCTGCCGCCAATGACCCCTTGGTAACTACCCCGTTAACACGGACAGTTTCACGAACTTCTTCCAGAATCTTGAGAGCAAGCTCCGGATCTACGGGTCTACTCAAAAAATGGCGTGAACGGCCCACTAGATGTTCTCGCCCAATCCTGAGTTTCGACTCTATATCCAAGTAAAAAGCAGATAATTTCCCTCCGCGCACACCCGAAGCGGCAGCCAAGAGTCCCGGTTCTTCTTTATCATACAGCGCTTGCACTTCCTGAACCCTCTCTTCTTTTTCTCGGGCCTGTTGTTGCTGACGAGCTTCTTCTGCCCGAACGTAGGCTAATTGTTTTTCTTTCAGAAGGCGCTGAATACCTTGCGTGGTTTCGGAGATCATTCGCATGATTTCACTGCCCTGCTCATCACTGTGAACTTCGAGCTGCAGCTGTTCCTGGCACCATTTCACTTGTCCTATGACCATTTCGAATTCTTCCGATGTGAAGCCAAGTTTCTCGCTCTGGTACCGGCGTGACTCCATATCAGATAACATGGACATCAGTTTCTTCCCGGTACTCCGATATTCGTTCTGCATTTGGAAAGAAAGAACAGGATTTCCGAGAATGGCTCTCAATTTCTCCAGTGATGTACTCGTATGCCACTCTGATTCCAGATACATTTTTAAGAGGAGTGGTTTTCGAGCTCCCTCTGGACCAACTTCAAAACGTGTCTCGATAGGAATCGCAGAGAAGTCCACTGGAAACAGTTGTATGGATGCTCCGAATCGCTCTGGGATGCCGCGATCGCTATCTCCGGCATGCGCTTCATACCGCACTTCTCTTTGCCTACCATTCACTTCGATCGATTCCGGATAATCACGCTCAATGCGTGCCATCATTTCATCAGGGCAAAAGTCCTGAATATCCATTCGTAAAAAATCACCGAGTCTCTGTACTTCACTCAGGGTCTGCGCATTGCCCAATCGACTGACATACCACTCCACCATATCAGGCATAGGCACAAGACCCTGAGACCTCACTCGTAACTCTTTCAACGTAGCTATGACTTTGTCATTTTCCCATGGAAATTGTAGTCGGACACCAGCGTTAAGGATAGTGCCGGGATTATAAGCAAGAGCCTCTGCCAACTTCCTAGTCGCTTGTTCGCCCTCAAGGGGTACTCCCGCCACCCCTAAATACTCCTCGCGATACTCTCCTCTTGGCAGAGAGTAATCTACCATCTGTACGGCCCGACCCAGGGAAAAGTCGAATTCTATTTCTGATCTTGGCACTGCCTTGAGCTTATCTCCCATCAGCCGCACCACATCTTCTATCGAGGCCGGGTGAATCAGCGAGGCATAGTTCCGCTTGATCTTGCCACCAAACGCCTTCCCTTGGCCTTCAGTGATACTCCCAGCAATACAAAAGGCTGGCGGATGAGTAAAGGCGCTCGATTCAGGTGAAAAATTTACTTCTTGATACCCATCTTTTTGCAATCGCCTGTACGAAGGAAGTCGCGATTCCGGATCACGGATCAATAACCGTTCTTGGTAACCAGCTAGGATAGAAGCATTGAGAGCACCCGGGTCAGTGTGGCGCAATCTATCCTCGAGCTCAAAACGGTCGAAATTGATACCAGCTTCCCGACTGAAATCATACATCCGATAAGCGACATGTCTGATCGCTTCCGCGTTGAGGTGGTACATCCGGCACCAATCCTTGAAGTCACGCATCGCTCGCTTCACTTCCGGCCGACGATCGTCTCCCAAGCACTCGAACACCCCGGCATCCATGGCCTGGATAAAAATATTGAGACGTTTGGCCCAGTCGGAGCCATCTTGTTCAAACCCTACCTGTTCTCGCGCTATCGCCTCCCGAGCATTGATTTTCTGTTCTTCTTTGGTATAGCCCGCTGCCCTATTCAGTTCTTCAGCCGTAGGATACATGAACAACTTCTGCTCCCGCGCAAACAAAGCCAGGACAAGAGCGGCATCTGGGCAGCCTCTTTCTTCTGCTTCCACCAGCATCCGGGCATCTTCCGGCTTGAAAGGAATTTCAAGCATTCGTTCCCCTATCTCTGTGACGTTCCCATCGGCGTCCAAGGCACCGAGAATCCTCAATTGCTCGACACCGGCGTGCAGCGCTTCTTTATTGGGTTGTACAAAAAAAGGAAAGGTCTCCGGGTCACGACCGTGGCCACGCAAGCGCAGAATAAGATGGGCAAGGTTCGTGCGTTCGATCTCGGTCACCGCATGTTTCGGCAATTTGTCGAATTCTTCTTGGGTCAAGATTCGAAAGCAGGTACCAGCTTCTACACGTCCAGCTCGACCGGCTCGCTGTTCTGCTTCTTCTTGAGAAATGAGCTCTGTCACTTTACGAGAAATTCCCGCCACAGGATCGTAGCGCATCGCATACTTACGGCAAGAGTCAACAACTACCGTGACGTTCGGCACCGTCACCGAGGTTTCCGCTACGTTCGTTGATACGATAACCCGTCTTTTCGCCTGGGCACTCTTTTCACCAGAAAGAGCCAGGTTACGTTGATCGAAAGAAAGCCCGCCGTGAAGCGGCAATACTTCTATGTCCTCGATATCAGACAGGCGCTCGATACAATCATCAATTTCTCTGGCTCCCGGCAAAAAAACCAGAATATCCCCTTCTTGCTCTCTCTGGATAGCCTCCTTGACCCGATTGGCTGTCTGTTCCAAATAGGCCGTCCTCTCGGCTTGTGGCCGATAGAGATCGTCGCGTGATGCCTCGGCAAGATAGTGTTTGTCTACTGGAAATGTCCGACCCTCTACCCTCATGAAGTCCTTGTCATCAAAATCAAAGAACTTCTGGAACTTCTCCGGATCGACGGTAGCACTGGTGAGAAAAATAAAGGGTGCTTTGCCTTCGGTTCGTAATTCTTTGAGCAACCCAAAGACATAGTGATAGTCAATCGACCCTTCGTGGACTTCGTCCAAAATTATGGCCCCAGTATTTGAATTATCTACGGTGCCATTAAAGAGATAACGTGGGAGAATCCCGGATGTCACTACACGTACCGGCGTGTCACGATCCACCATTTTCGTTTCCGAAGTCGAATATCCGACGTCTCTCCCGAGTGCTCCTTCCGTCACTGCGCAGTGTGCTTCTGCCACGCCTTTGGCCGCATCCTTCCGAGGTTGCAAAATAATAATCTTGTCTGGCAATCCCAATTTTTTCAGTACATTCCGGACTGCAACTGGCGAATATATAGACTTCCCAGATCCGGTCTCTCCTAACAAAAGAAACATGCCACTCCGAGCCATAGCCTCCTCTACTCGTGTCTCCACCTCTTCCAGACGGGAACGAATAGGGAGATCATGAGACTCTATTTTTTTCTTGAGTAACCGAAGACGCGTTTCTGGAATGTCTTCCGAAACGACCTTATCTTCTTCATCAGACAAAGCCTGCTGCTCAGCCACTTGAATTTTATGCCAGTATTCTTCGTTTTGCATAGATCGTTATCGCAAGACCATACCATTCCACGTGACCGTCTTGCGCAAGGCAACTAAATAATTCACCGTAAGCAACGCTGGCAAAAGAGGAATGACTCCCTCTAAAGAAACTTCTTGCTTATCTTCCGTCAGAATATCAAACAACTCTATAAGGGCACGCTCGCTCGCCTTGGGACAGCGTTGCTTGACGTTCTCCCACACCGAAACGATATCAATGACTCCCTCATTGAAAGAAACTTCTTTTGCAAGCCCCTCCACTTGTTCTATTTCTTCTTGGGATAACTCGAGAATTTCCTTGACCCACACTGGTCTTAATTTTTCATCCCACGCATAGATAGAGAAAACCACTACCCCGACAGTCTCTAGTTCTGGACGATAACAGATTTCTGGTACGGTTCGGCGCAACCAAAGAAAAAAGAAGAGGGCGGAAAAGAAATCAGCTGTCTCTCGGAGCTCTACTGCATCATGGACTTGACCGCCCGTAAAAGACGAAAAAATCTCCGAGCATTGCTCCGTTTGAGTAGGTAACAATAGCGGCAACGAAGATAGTGCAATCACTCTGTACGAAAGCAATTCTTCGCCTGTATCAGGCGTTCCCATGCCCTCATTCTACCACAATTCTCTGGGTTTTTTCTCTATCGAAAAAATCACGCTGTGCGGAGGCGACCGCCGTGTTCGCCCGCGAGGGCGACGATGCGGTCAAAAGCCTCGTCCATCTCAGCACCTGAGAGTGTCCGGTCCGAGGCACCAAACGAGAGGTGAAAAGCAAAACTCTTTTCGTCACCCTGCTCATAGATATCAAAGAGGTCTGTATTTTGGAGGAGTGGCGCGCCTGCTTCGGACAACAGCCGTTCGACTTCGCTCACGGTCATACTCCGAGGAAAGGTAAGTGAAATATCACGGAGGGCGTATGGGAATTTCTGAAGTGGCACAAAAGTGGTTTCAAGCGTTTGAAGTGCTTGGAGTTCGGATGTGACAAAGCCCGCGACCGACACACGACCATCGAGGCCGAATGATTTCTCTACTGCTGGATGGATTTCCCCAATCATGCCGATGACTCGGCCATCGACGACATAACAGGCACTGCGTGATGGATGAAGGAGTGCCAACACAGGCACTTCGAGATGGCCTGCTCCTGCTTCGAGCGTTACCCGACCCACATCGATATGGAGTGCCTCAAGCATCGCCTCGACTTTGCCCTTGAGAGCGTAGAATCCACTCCCTTTATCATGGCGTTTAGCAGACACTGACAAGAGTGAGAGGGCTGATATTTCTACTGGTCGCTTGGTCTTTGCTTCTTTGGCATAAACCTTACCCCATTCAAAACAGTCAAAGCTCTCAAAATGACGTCGATTCTCCACGGCTTTACGAAGATGGAGTGGCACCAGTGACAGACGGAGATACTTTTGGTCAGGATTCAAGGGATTCTCGAGCTCAAGATGTGCATCAAGTGGGAGGCGAGTCGCCATGATGTCCTTGTCGCCATAGAAAGAATAGGTCATGAGCTCATCAAAGCCCGCTGACACCAGATACTCTTTGGTCGATCGTTCGAGGCGCTTCTCAGGATTCGCAGGACTGGCGGTGAGTGGGAGACGTGGAGCAGTCGCCTCGATACCATCGTACCCGTGCATCCGACCGATTTCTTCAATGAGATCCCACTCATCACGGAGGTCTGGCCGACGCGTCGGGACCGTCACCATCAGGATATCAGCACTCGCTACCTTTTTGACCTTGAGTCCGAGGAGCGCCAAGTGCTGGACCACCTGAAAGACAGGGAGCTTCACTCCCAAGACATTACTCACCCGATTAAGCGACAGAGTGATTTTGGTAGGGAGCGCCTCTTTTGGGTAGACATCACGCATCCCGATAATCTTGCCACCAGAAAGAGTCGGGAGGAGAGCAGCCGCTTCGCGGAGTGCTTCACCCACGAGATTCGGATCGAGATTACGTTCAAAACGATAGCTCGCATCGGTCGGGAGATTGTGGCGATTCTTGGTCCGACGGACAGATGAGCCACTAAAGTTGGCCACTTCCAAAAAGATATTCTTGGTTTCGGCCGTCACGGCGGAAAATTGCCCTCCCATGACCCCGGCGAGCGCGAGCGCATGTTTGGTATCGGCAATCACGAGATCATCGTCCGAGAGCTTCTTGGTCTCACCGTTCAGAATCGTCAGCTTCTCATTTTTCTTGGCGCGTCGTACCGTGATGGCGCCAGCAATTTTGTCTGCATCAAAAGCATGCATCGGCTGGCCCGTGAGGAGCATCAGGTAGTTGGTCACATCCACGATGTTGTTGATGGGACGGAGTCCCGACACAATGAGACGCACCTTGAGCCAAAGTGGAGACTCGCCGACCGTCACTCCGCGGACGAGGAGCCCGGCATAGCGCGGACAACTTATTTTATCAGCAATGATTACTTTCGGCGCGCGATTGGAGGCAGGTACTTTGACTGGTTTGAGTGATTTCTCACCAAAGCTCGGCGCATAGCCATCAAGGGCCGCGATCTCCCGGGCCAAGCCCTGATAGGCGAGTGCATCTGATCCCCGATCTGGGAGTATCTTGACTTCGATGATACTATCATCCAACCCAACATATTTCACAAACGAAGCGCCCACTGGAGCATCTTCATCCAAAACGAGGATACTCTTGTGCTCCGTGGCGAGTCCGAGTTCATCCGCACCACAAATCATGCCCTGAGACTTGACCCCCCGCAACGTCGCTTCTTTGATCTGTATACCTCCCGGAAGCGTAGCGCCCGGTAAAACGACGGCTACTTTCTGGCCCTTAGCGATATTGGGGGCACCACAGACAATTGTTCGGATATCTTTCTTGCCGACCTCTACTTCTGCAACACGCAATTTATCTGCGTCGGGATGCTGTGCGAGTGTGACCACTCGCCCAATAATAACGTCATCGAGTCCATGAGCGAATTTTTCGATGCCCTCCACTTCAAAGGCATGGATCATAAGGAGGCGTGCCAATTGTTCGGCACTCTTCTTGGTTCCAGATAGTTCTTTGAGGAAGCGATAACTATATTTCATAGACTAGAATTGGCGAATGAAACGGAGGTCACCAGAGAGAAAAAGGCGGTTGTCATTGATACCATACTTCATCATAGCCATGCGACCGACACCAAAACCCCACGCGAAGCCCTGGTACACTCCCCGCTTGTAACCAGCTGCCTCAAGCACGTGCTGGTTGACCATACCGGCTCCGCCGAGCTCGATCCAACCACCTTGCTTGCACGTAGCGCATCCGGCTCCATCACACAGGATACAGCTGATATCGAATTCAAACGACGGTTCGGTAAACGGGAAAAAGCTCGGACGCAAACGAATACGGACTTTCTCACCAAAAAATTTGCTAAAAAATTCTTCCGCCACATGCTTAAACGTAGCCACCGTCACCTCGCCCTCGACATCCACCATGAGACATTCAAACTGATAGAATGTGTGCTCATGCGTCGCATCAGTCGCTTCGTTACGAAAGACTCGACCCGGAACAATGACCCGGAGCGGTGGTTTGTGCGTCTCCATGTACCGCACCTGGACACCAGACGTATGCGTACGTGGTAGGTAGCGATCTGTGGATTTCTTGTCACTCTTCACCCAAAACGTATCCTGCATGTCGCGCGAGGGATGATCCTTGGGGAAGTTGAGCGCGTCAAAGTTGTAGTGCTCCGTCTCTACCTCTGGACCAGAAGCAATATCAAATCCCATCGAAGTAAAGATGTCTTCGATTTCGTGCTCGACTCGTGTGAGCGGATTGAGGTGCCCGACGCGGGTCACTCGGCCCGGGGCCGTGATGTCGATACCCTCGGCCTGCCAGTCCACACTCTTTTCGAGCAGTTCCTTTTTCTTGGCATCGAACAAGGCGATAAGCTTTTGCTTGGTACTGTTCCCGAGCGGTCCGACGACTTTCTTGTCTTCTGGTGACAGATCACGGAGTCCCTTAAGCAAGGTATTGAGCTCGCTTTTTCGACCCAAATACTCAATTTCCCAAGCCTCTAGCTCCGGTAGCGTCGCAAGGGTAGCGAGCGCCGCCTCCCCTGCCTGACCAATTTTTTCAATCTGTTCTTTCATGTTCGTATTCTACCCAATTTTTCCCGTTTTGACTAAAATTAGTCATTAAACACAATTCTCACCATGTAATTTTTTCCAACGCTCATCACTTTTCCATTATCATTTGTACCCACTTCATACTGCCAATCAAGAATTCTTTCCCCATCAATTTCAACCCCACCCTGTTCAATCTTGCGACGGGCATCGGACTTGCTTGTTGCAAAGCCCTGGTTAAATATGAATTCAGAAAGTTGAGCGGGTGGCCCTTGTGAAGGACTCACATTTTCTGGAATCTCTCCAGCAGACTTGGCCTCATAGAATTTCTTTGCATCTTCTGACGCAGAAGCACTATGATACATCGTTACAATCTCCTGAGCCAAACGCATCTTGATGGCTCGAACATTACCACCTGTTACTATGTCCTCGGCAATTTTAGCTATTTCTTCCATCGATAAATCAGTGCAGAGCTCGAAGTAATTCATTACTGATGTATCCGGCAAAGACATCACCTTTAAGAACATCGAATTCGGTTCATCAGTGATACCAATGTAATTATCCAGACTCTTACTCATTTTTTCCTTACCATCTGTCCCTTCCAATAATTTAAATGCCAGGACCGATTGTTCAGCCATTTTAGGCGTTTCCTTAGACATCAAGTCTCTACCGACGAGCATATTGAAAGTTTGATCTGTTCCCCCGACTTCCAAATCACAGCTACCATAAATCTTCGCTAGAGCAATAGAATCCACCCCCTGAAGAACTGGATATAACATCTCATGCATGTACAGCGGTTCACTCTTGTCAATTCTATCCTGAAACATATCACGTTCTATTAATCTAGAGTGCGTGATATGTCTCAGATTGAACATCAAGTTTATTAAAGTAATAAACTGAGTTTCTGGCTTCTTCAAAAACACATTCTGCATGCGAGTATTTTGCAGTAGGATAGCCTTCGAAACCAATGAGTTAGGATTATCTTCAATCTGAACTCCACCCTTCTCAATCACCGATTTTACATTTGCAAGATTTTCTTTACCAATTTGTCTTGCGACATCGACATCAGCAGGCGAAGCATACCAGTCCATATTTCTAATCCAGCTGAAACTATGGCCATGCAAAATATTGCCAGCGTTATCTTTTTCGACAGTTAGAATCTTATCTATTTGCTTTAAATACGTAATCACGTTTTTTTCTACTTCCTGCTGGTCAAGCTCTGGTCTAACTTTACTTTTCCCAGTCGGATCACCAATCATTGCAGTAAAATCACCTACCAAAAAAATCACCTTACACCCTAAGTTCTGAAATTCGCGCAATTTCCGAAAACATACCGCATGTCCAAGATGAATATCGGGACGAGTGGGATCGACGCCGTACTTGATAACAATATCCTTGTCGTATTTCCCGTTATTCTTATCTATGAGTTTTTGGCGAAACGAACCATCTGGGTCGATGAATTCACCTACCCCGCGACTCAATACTTCGTCAATCTTTTTCTCTATATCTTGCATAGATATTTTCTTATTTCAAACCAAATCGGGCCTTGGCCAGGCGGTACTGGTCATCAGACATTTGGCCCGCTTTGCGCATGGCTTCGAGCGAAGCAAGGATTTCACCCTTGTGCTTTTCGATATTCTTGGGGGTCATGGCCTTGCGGAGGGTCTTCTCGCGTTCGGCAGGACTCATGTTCATGAGGCGCTTCATCGCAAAACGCTGGAGCATGTTCATGTCCTTGGTATCCGGCATACCGGGGATATTCGCCATGTCTTCTTTCTTTTCTTCTTCGTCTTTTTTACTAAAGGGATTCCACATAATTTTGAAGTATTAAGGAGTATGTAGTAAGTAGTATGAGTTGCTCAATCTTTTACTTGTTCCTCGCTGCTTACTGTTTTCTACTCAGACTGGTCTTCATAGTATACCGTGTGACCAAAAGCGCCGAGGCGATATAGACCGATGAGTACGTCCCAAAGACGACACCGGAGAGGAGCGCCACTCCGAAGTATCGGACGCTCTCACCACCGAAAATGACGATGGCGACGAGAGTGATGATGACCGTCATCGAAGTGTTGATCGAGCGTCCCAGTGTTTCGTTGAGCGAACGATTGACGATGTTTTCGAAATCGCCCTTCTTGCTCGAACGCATGAGGTTCTCACGGACACGATCATATACCACAATGGTGTCATTGACCGAGTACCCGAGGATAGTGAGGAGGGCCGCGATAAACGGTACTCCAACCTCTACCCCATAAAAGTGCCCGAGGACAGCAAAGAGACCGACCACGATGGTGATGTCATGAGCAAGCGCGATAATCGCTCCGAGACCGTATTCCCACGACGTAACTACGCCGGACACGCGCCTGAAAGCCCATGCGATATAGAGAGCAATACCGATAACAGAGAGAAGAATACCCGTAAAGGCATTACGCTTGATCTGATCTGAAACAGAGCCACCGATAAAGTCCGTCCGGAGCTGCTTCACCTCTGGGTCTAGTCCACGCAATTTGGCGAGGACCTGGTCATTGGCCGCATCATCTGAAGCCAGATACCGGAGGAGGAGCCCCTGATTCTCCGTCGGTTGCACTGTGAGACTCTTAAGAGATAGTTCGGAGAGACTTTCTTCGACTACCCGTGTCTCTGGCGTCGGGTCCACCGTAAAGCGGACTTCCATCAAGGTCCCACCCTTAAAGTCAATCCCGAGATTGAGTCCCCAGAGGATAGTCACGATGATGCTCGCCCCGGTCAAGATACCAGAGAGGAGATAGGCGTAGGCTCGTTTTTGAATGATTTGGAGCATGAGGGTAGATCGTTAGTCGTCGAGACGTTTCTTGGGTGATACGAGGAGCCACGGATGACGCTCCATCCAGTCTCCAGCGATGAACTCGGTCGTAATCCGCACCAACACCACCGCCGTAAAGAGGGAAAGGAGAACACCGAGTGCGAGGATGATGGCAAAGCCCTTAACGAAGCCGGTCCCGAGACCGATGAGTACGACCGTGGTGATGAGGGTCGAGACGTGACCATCGCGAATACTCGGCCAGGCGCGTCGAAATCCTTCGATGAGAGAACGTACTACACCTTTACCATACGAGAGTTCTTCGCGGGTACGCTCAAAGATAAGGACGTTGGCATCGACCGCGATACCGATCGAGAGGACGAATCCAGCGATACCAGAGAGGGTCACGGTGATACCAAAAGGGGTAAAGGCTGAGAGTTTGAAAATCGTGAGGAGCATCGCCGTGTAAAGGAGGAGGGCAAAGACCGCCACAATACCGAGGAGACGATAGTAGAACACCATGTAGACGGCGACCGCAGCGAGACCGACTACTCCGGCAAAGAGACTCTTTTCGAGGGCTGCCTCACCAAGCGATGCATCGACACTCTGCTGGCCAACCAGGGTAATCGGTACTGGGAGAGCGCCTTCGTTCAAGCGTTTCACCAAGTCATTGGCTTCTTGCATGGTAAAGTCACCGGTGATGACGGCTTGGCCGGCGACAATCTCATTTTGGACCGTCGGCTGACTGATCATTTCGTCATCAAGAAAGATAGCGACTGGTTTGCCGATATTGCGCTTGGTGATAGCGGCAAACAAATCCGTCCCCTCGCTATCAAACTGGAGTGCAATCTGAGGTGATCCGATACCTTGAGTTTGGTAGTCGACATAAGCATTCTTTAGGTTCTTGCCGGAGAGTCCCGTCACCTTAAAGGCAAGCTTGGGGAAATCATCGGCACTGTACTTGCGGAGGAGAATATGAGCACCATGAACTTCGCGCTCGTTCCCCTGTCCTCGTTCCTCGATTTTCTTGATAATGTGATAGCCAAACTGACTCTCGACTACCTGTGGGTAAATAGCGCCGTCCGCCAGTCCTCCATCAAAAAGGACCTTGTCAAACTCTGGGACAAATGTCCCTGCCTTCACAAAATCGAGATCACCGCCCTTGTCTTTGGAGCCGGGGTCCTGACTCAGTTCAGTAGCGAGTGCCGCAAAGTCCTCGCCGTTTTGAACGCGCTTAAGCACGCTTTCCGCCTGACTGCGACTCATCTGATTCATCTGGTCGAGCTGCGCCTGATCCTCAGGACTGACCACGCCGTCCGATGACTCACGGAACTCAAGAAACGGTGTTTCCTTGATCATCTTTTTGGCCTGCTCGATGTCTTTGATACCTGGGAGCTCGACAATAATGCGCTCTTCGGTACCGGAGCGTGAGCGCTGGACGAGTGGCTCACCCACACCGAAGGCGTTGACACGTCGTTCGATAACAGCTTCGGCCGCGACGAGGGCGTCACTCACTTTGGTTGATTCGATTTGGGAGACATCAGCTTTGTACTCAAGGTGGATACCACCTTGGATATCGAGGCCTTTGTTGACCTGCATTTTTTCAAGTGCGCTATAGAGAGGTGGGACCCACGAGACCGCCTGTGGATAAGAGATGACACCACAAACCAGGCCAAGGAGGAGTACTCCCAGGAACTTGTAACGAATTTTGTACTGTTGTTTCATGCTCTCGAGTATACCCGAAAGTCGAAATCCAGGCAACTTCAAGCCATTTTTGGGCTACTTACCCAGCTTTTCTTCCAGACGCTTGAGGACTCGCTTCACCTGAGGCAAAGCCGAGGCTTCGTAGGCAGCATAGTCGGTGACCGGTGTGAGGAGTCCGCCGTCGAGAAGATACTTCTCTGAGAGAGCGACCCGCTCGAGGAACAAGCGATCATGGGTGACGAGGAGGATCGTACCAGGATAGACCGCCAGGGCTTCTTCGAGGGCCTCAATCGCTTCGAGATCGAGGTGATTGGTCGGCTCATCGAGGATGAGGACATTGGCTCGGAGCATGGTGAGAAGTGCGAGGATGAGACGGACGCGCTCACCCGGACTGAGACTCGCAATCTTGCTATCGAGGGTATCTGGTGGGAACTGAAATTCGGAGAGAACGAGTGATGTCTCAAACACATCGAAATCCACGACGCGTTTTTTGAAGAGCTCTCGTGGCGTCAGCGCTTGAGAAATATTCTCATGTTCCTGCATGAGATAACCAAATATCACCTCTTTGCCACATGCCACCTTGCCACTCACCGGAGCGAGGTCACCGGTAATGGTCCGAAGGAGCGTCGACTTGCCTGCCCCGTTATTGCCAAGGATAGCAATGCGACTCCCTAGTGGCAGCTTGAGGCTGATGGGCCCCCCACGAAAGACTTTGTCCCCGTTCTCCTTTTCGGGATAGCCAAAAACGAGTTTCTTGAGGACAATACTACTTTCATCTTTCTTTTCCGTTTCCAAAATGATATTGAGTGGCGGGCGCTCCATCGGCTTTTCGATGTCTCGCATGCGCTTCTCTCGTCCCTCGAGCGCCTTAGCCGACGCATCAAACTTGCGCGTCGCCCGTTCTTTTTTGTAGTTCGAGGTAAACTTGTCATTGTCTGGAGTCACTTTTTCCTGCACCCGGATGACCCACTCTTTTTTCTCAGCCATCGAATCACGGAGACGGGAGCGCTCTTCTTCTTGCATCCGATACTGTTCCTTGTGTTTACGGAACGCGTGAGCCTTCATCTCGGCAAATTCACTCCAGCCACCGGTATACATGACGGCACTGCGGGTAAACCAGTCGATCTCGACCACTTTCTTTACCACGTGATCGAGGAACCGTCGGTCGTGCGACGCGATAAGGCAGGTCGCCTTGGAGCGCTTGAGATAATTCTCGAGCCACAGGAGCGCCGGCAGGTCGAGGTTGTTGGTCGGTTCATCGAGGAGGAGGATATCGACACCCCGAAGGAGCACACCGGCAAGCGTTGCTTTGCGCTTCTCGCCACCAGAGAGTTCCTGGATAGGACGACGCAGTCCGACATGGGAGAGAAAGAGTCCTTCGAGCACGCCCTTGGCCCGTCGTTCGAAATCATAGCCACCCAGCCGGGAATAATCACTTTGGACCAGTTCAAACTGCGCAAGGATGGCCTCTTCATCGAGGTGTTTCTCGAGACGTTTCATCTCCTGCTCGAGTTCCTCAAGTCCGGCCATGCGTCGGAGATACGAGAGGAGCGTCTCATCCGGAAGTGTCCCCACTTCTTGTGGGAGATAGCCGAGAAGTGCCCGATTCGGGACGATACGATCCCCTCGTTCAAAGGTTTCGAGCCCAGCGGCAATCTTGAGGATGGTCGACTTGCCTACGCCGTTTTGACCGACGAGCGCTACTTTCTGGCCCTCACCCAGACTAAACGAGACCTTTTCGAGGACGCGGTGAATGCCGTATATTTTCCGGATGTTTTTGAGGGTGAGCATAAGAAATAGAGTATAACCCGATTCGCTCAAAAAATCAACCCTCTAGGTTGATTTTCTTCACTTCTTATTGTCCTCGTAAGTATTCCTCTGTCTCACGGAGGACGCGTTTGGCGTTGTCAAAGGTGACACGTTTCATAGCCACGTCATACTTTTCCCAGGCATAGCCCTGGTGTTCATGCGAGATGACAACTTCGGCAGTTTTGGTCTCGGCGGGATAGAAGTGTACTTCCTTGAAAATCCATACTCCCTCGGCTTTACGCAGGCGCTTCTCCCGCTCTGTCCCCTTGGCTGCATAAAAATAACGAATACTCACTCGGTGCGGAAAGACCTGGAGATCCCGGATCCCCGACTCTTCCTCGGTTTCCCGGCGAAGCGTCATTTCCTCGGTCTCGCCCTTTTCGATGTGTCCTTTGGCGAAGTCATAGTGACCACTCGGGTAATGGAGGAGGAGATACTGACGCTCACCATCAACCATCCGGAACACGACTGCCCCGACCGACGTCTCCCAGACAGCCGGAAAGCTAAAAAAACGCAGAAAATAATAGAGCGCCCGATGGACAGGAAGTTTCATATTTTTATTGACAGATGGGTCTAATACTTCTACTGTATCATACAGTCTTGGTGGCTGTCTAAGGAGTATATATCCACCCCATGTCACGATTTTTGGTCTTCAAACTCAAGAACCCCATTCTTACGATTCTCTCTGAAATCGTCTTTTTCACCTGCCTGGTTATTCTCGGGATCATCATCGGCCTGTTTCTCGTCTATCGCTACGCCACCCCCAATATCGACCAGATTCTCGCCTATCGCTTCAACCTCCCCTCCATCATCTATGACCAGAGTGGCACGGTCGAACTCTATCGTCTCTATGATGAAGAAAACCGCATCGTGGTCGGACACGACGCCATCCCCGAGTCTATCCGCCTCGCCACCATCGCCTCCGAAGACGCCAATTTCTATACGCACCGAGGTATCGACCCCCTCTCCATCCTCCGCGCTCTCAGGGCCAATATCATAAGTGGCCACATCGAACAGGGCGGCTCGACCATCACCCAGCAGCTCGCGCGCGCCCTTTTCCTCTCAAATGAGCGGACCATCGAACGCAAATTCCGCGAAGCGCTCCTCGCCATCAAAATCGACCAGAAACTCGCAAAGGACGATATCCTCGACCTCTACCTAAACACTGTCCCCTACGGCGCCAATGCCTACGGCATCGAGACAGCAAGTGAACTCTACTTTGGTAAGCGGGCGATTGACCTCACCATTGCCGAAAGTGCTCTCCTCGCTGCCCTCCCCAATGCGCCGAGTTTCTTCTCACCGTTTGGAAACAATACCGATGAACTCCGGACTCGCCTGGATGGCATACTCCTACGTATGTACACTCTCGGCTTTATCAACCGGAGCGAATACACTGAGGCGACCTCTAGCGACCCGCTCGCCGAAATAGAGCCCAGGAGCGACCAAATTATCGCCCCTCACTTTGTTTTTGCGGTGCTCGATGAGCTCAAGGCCAGGTATCCTGATCTGGACCTCCGCACAGCCGGCCTCCGAATCAGGACGACGCTTGATCTCGAACTCCAAAAGTCTGCCGAACAAGTAGTCCGCGAGGGTGTAGAGAAGAACCTCGCGCGCGGAGCCGAGAACGCTGCTCTCGTCGCTCTCGATGCCACCAATGGTCATATCCTCGCCATGGTCGGCTCGCGTGACTACTGGGACACTGCTATCGACGGCAACGTCAACGTCACCCTCGAAAAGCGCCAGCCCGGTTCAGCCTTCAAGCCATTTGCCTATGCCACCGCCTTTACCAAGGGATTTCAGCCCGAGACACCCATCTATGATCGTCCCGTGAACTTTGGCCCCGATGGTTCTGGCCGTGACTACATTCCTCAGAATTACGATGGCAAGTTTCATGGTCGTCTCACCATGCGCCAAGCACTCGCTATGTCACTCAATGTCCCTGCCGTCCAGACGCTCGCCCTCGCGGGACTGAGTGACACCATCGATCTCGCAACGCGTCTTGGTATCACCACCCTCACCGAGCCCCGTCGCTATGGACTGTCACTCGTCCTCGGTGGTGCCGAAGTTCGCCCACTTGATATGGCCAACGCCTTTTCGGCCTTTGGTCAGGAAGGACGCGCCCATGATACTACTGGTATCGCCCACATCGAGGACACCCATGGCAAAGTACTTCTTTGGCAGGACACTCAGAGTGAACAGGTGCTCGACCCAGAAGTAGCTCGGAAGATTAACTCCATTCTCTCAGATAATAGCGCCCGCACCCCTATCTTTGGTCCGAGGAGTCCACTTGCTTTCCCATCGGGCGTGACCGTCGCTGGGAAAACCGGAACGACGCAAAATTTCCGTGATGCCTGGACTGTCGGTTATACTCCCTCGATCGCCGTCGCCGTCTGGGCCGGTAACAATGATAACCGCCCTATGAATGCCGGAGCTGATGGTATCTATGTCGCGGCGCCCATCTGGCGCGCCTTTATGGATGTGGCCCTAGAGCGCTTCCCTGTCACAGGCTTTACGGCCTACCAGTCAGAGCCTGATCAACGCCTCGCCACACCGCTAGAGAACGCTGGTGGCCGAACGATTTATATCGACAAAAAAACCGGGCGTGAAATCCCAGAAAGCAAAGCCAAGAAAATGAAAAAAGGTCGCGTCGAAAAATATTCCGTCGGTGATGATGGCAATCTCCCTCCTGAGGCCCTCGCACCCGACGCCATGATGTCGCTCTCCGACATCGAAAAAATGTATCAGAAACCTTAGTGCTTTAGTCTTTGCGTAGGGCTTCCATCGGCGTGAGGGAAGCAGCGCGGTAGGCGGGCGCGAGACCAAAGATGAGGCCCACCGCGGTGGAGAATCCTACTCCAAGGAGAAATGATTGCCCAGAAAACGAAAGTGGCAGCGCAAATCCAAATGAAGCAAAGACTGCGCCGAGGGCGAGCGTGAGGAGCATCCCAAGTATGATACCAATGAGGCCTCCGGAGAGGGTGATGATAAGGGCCTCTATCAAAAACTGGATAAGGATACTCTGAGACGTCGCCCCTACCGCTTTGCGGAGACCAATTTCCGACGTGCGCTCGTTGACCGAGACATACATAACATTCATGATCCCCACTCCCCCGACGACGAGCGAGATCGAGGTGAGCGCGAGGAGGAGGATAGAGAGTGAACCGAGGACGTCACTAAACGTCTTTTGCGCTTCCTTGGTCGAAGTTACAGAAAAGTCATCCTTGTCTGGATCATCGATATCATGCCGGTTACGGAGGAGGGCGACGATGTCAGCCACTGTCTCTCGCTCCCGACTCGGGTCGATCATCTTGACCGAGATAAACTGGACATAGTCGACACCCAGGAGCTTCTTTTGGAGGGTTTGGACTGGGATATACGTAAAACTGTCAAAGTTGAGAAACGCGACCGCGCCACGTTCTTTGAGGACACCAATGACGCGATACTTGTCGCCTTTGAG
Organism: uncultured Bdellovibrionales bacterium; assembly: GCA_964500505.1. Classification (GTDB taxonomy): domain Bacteria; phylum Patescibacteriota; class Minisyncoccia; order Moranbacterales; family UBA1568; genus UBA1568. The sequence continues at coordinate 231,269 of CAZCNN010000001.1, forward strand.
GGTAATCGACTGGCCCACAGCCTCACCCGTCCCAAAGAACGTGTCCTTGGTCTCGCTCCCGAGCACCGCCACCTGAGCCAGTGATGAAGCCTCTTCATCGGTAAAGAACCGACCACTTTCGAGGACGAGGTTACTGTCGACTTCCGCGACCGCGGCACCGGTCCCAAAGAGTTGGATGCGCTTGCCTATCGAGCCATAGGTCGCTCGCTCCTGGCCGATTGTCCCAGCATACACTGCCGACACATTGGGCAGTTTCTCTATCGCTTCGCCGTCTTTGACGGTGAGCGTCGTGATTTGCGTCCCCTGAGCTCGACCGGTAGAGTTCTCACTCGACATGGCGGTCGTACTTGGGATCTTGATCTCCACCTGGATGAGGTCGCTCCCAAAGCTCTCCACCTGCCCGAGCACAAAACCCTTGACCCCATCACCGAGACTGGTCACCACGACCACCGCAAACACCCCGATCACCACACCAAGGAGTGCGAGAGCAGTCCTCGCTCGGTGTGTTGTGATGGTCTTCCAGGCAAAGAAAAATGGGATGAAATGTTTCTTATTCATATACTTATTCGTAGCGTAACGCCTCCATTGGGCTCACTCGAGACGCTTTGAATGCCGGATAGAGACCAAAGATGATACCGATGAGAAGTGAGACCGTAAAACCGATAACAACCGATGACAGTGGCACCAAGAACTGCCACTCATACCCAAACTGCGGGATAATGAGAGCAGCCACGTAGGCGAGGCCCGCCCCAAAGAGGATGCCGATACAGCCACCAATGAGCGTGACGAGCGATGACTCGATCAAAAACTGGGTTATGATATGAACTGGTCTCGCTCCGACCGCTTTGCGGAGACCAATCTCTCGGATGCGCTGTGAGACCGAGATGAGCATCGAGTTCATGATCCCGATACCACCAACGAGAAGTGAGAGAGATGCAATAGCAATGAGGAAGTACTTGAGCACATCCGTGATGTTCGTGAGGATCCCGAGGGCTGCCTTGGTACTCCGCACCGAAAAGTCGGACTCTTCACCCTCGTCGAGATCATGTCGCTTGCGGAGGAGCGACTCCATATCCATGAGCGTGCGCTCAATATTGTCAGGCGTATCGACTTTCCCTCGAGCAAAATTGAGATAATCAATACCAAGAAGAATCTTCTGGGCCGTAGCGAGCGGGACAAAGATGAGCACATCCGGATTGGAGAACGCCGCCGAGCCACGCTCTTCGAGTACGCCCACCACTTTAAATGGATTCTTGTCGATGGTGATCACTTCACCAATAGGATCACGGTTGGGAAAGAGGTCGGCCGCTCGAGTAGCCCCAAGTACCGCGACACGCGACAAATCAGACTCTTCCTCAGGAAAAAAGAAACGTCCATTCGATACCGTTATGTTCTCCACTTCGATGAGCTCGGGCGAGACTCCCTGATAACTCACCTCGTACGATTCCGTCACGGACTCCACCGTCGCTGAACCACTGACATACCCAGAGATAGCAACGAGATGCGGAATATTGCGACGTTCTCGGAGCGCTCGGAGGTCGTCATTTTTGAGGCTGGTCGTCACGATGCCAAGGGCCGATGCCGGTGGACCATCTTCTTCCGAAGCACCAGGAAGGATAGCAACCAAATTGGATCCGACACTCTCTACCTGAGAGAGCACGAGTTTCTGAGCACTGGCTCCGATGGCCATAACCATAATCACCGCCGCCACCCCAATCACGACTCCGAGGACCGTCAGAAGGAACCGCAGTTTTGAGGCAGTGAGCGACCGATAAGTAATTTTGATCGGGTCGGAAATTTTCATAGCTACTTCAAGAGCTCTGTTTCCGCAGAAGCTATGCGGCGCTTCGTGACCACTTCGTCAGCTACAATTTGTCCATCCACCATACGGAGAATGCGTTTAGCGTGCTCCGCGGTCGACGTTTCGTGAGTGACGAGGATGATAGTCTTGCCGTCGTCATTGAGCTTTTGGAGGATGGCCATCACCTGGAGACCGGATTTGGAGTCGAGGTTTCCTGTCGGCTCATCGGCAAAGATAATTTCCGGATTATTCACAAGGGCCCGAGCGATGGCGACCCGCTGTTTCTCTCCGCCAGAGAGCTGACTCGAGAGATACTGGGCTCGGTGAGACATCCCGACCGCGGCCAGCGCGTCTTTGACCCGGATAGTATTCGATGCATCATTCCGGTCATCGTAGAGGAGCGGAAGCTCAACGTTTTCCGCGACACTGGTTTTCGGCAAAAGATTGAAGGCCTGAAAGATAAAACCGATTTCTTTGTTGCGGAGTCGGGCGAGCTCATCATCGGTGAACCCCGTCACATCCTTACCACGAAGCGCATAGCTCCCTCCTGTCGCACGATCAAGGAGTCCCAAGACCTGCATGAGTGTCGACTTGCCCGATCCAGAAGGACCCATGATTGCGATGAATTCTCCCGGCTCAACAGAAAAGCACGCCCCAAAAAGCGCGCGAGTTTCCACCCCCTCGTTTGAGTACACCTTTTCAAGATTTCTGACAGCGATCAAACTCATTTCTTTTGGGTAGCCCCAATAGTCACCTCATCTCCTTCTTTGAGTCCTGATTTCACTTCGATAGTTCCTTCGTCACCCTCAAGTCCCGTAGTGACTACCACTTTCTCAAAAGTTGCTGGTCCACGCTTGACCTCAGCATAGGACTGTCCGTTCACCTTGGAGAGCGCCCGATACGGCACCCAGAGGACGCCCTCGCGCTTAGCCGTTTCGACATCGATGTTGCCCGTCATCCCCTCTCGGAGACGCTTATCGTACTTGGCCAAACGAAACTTGACCTTATACGACACCACATCCTGCACCACCGTCGAGGCGGGATCGATGCTCACTACTTCGCCTGAAAAAACCTCGTCGTTGGTGAGAGCATCAAACGTGATACGAGCCTTCATACCGAGGCTCACTTTGGCGATATCCGACTCCGGTACCCGTGATTCGAGGAAGTAGCTCCCTGGCTTGATAACACGAGCAATGACCTTGCCCAATGTCACGACTTCACCGACCCGCGTATCAAACTTGGAAATCTGTCCAGTCATCGGTGATGTCAAAACATTTTCTTTCATCTGGGCCTCGAGGGTACGGACACTTTCACGTGCTTGCTCAGACAGTAATTTCTTGGCCATCAATTCCTCAGGGGCATAGTTGGTCCGCCCACGACGAAGGAGTTGCTCTGCCTGCTCCGCTACCCTGGCAGCCACACGGGCCTCTTTCAACTGAGAAAAGAGTACTTCACGATCAAGTGAGACAATCTGGTCACCCTCGGTCACACTATCACCGACTGCGACCATAACCGCATCAACCGTCCCAGCACTGGCAAATGACAGATCGGCATATTCCTCGGGTACGAGTTCTCCCGTCACACTCACTGTTTCTGACACATCTCCCCGCTTGACGGTCTCAGTCTCTACCGCTACGGTTGTGTCTCGCTCGCTAAAATAATAATACCCACCACTAAGTGCGATAATGATGAGAATGGCGATGATGACTCTTTTTTTGGTAAACATAGTTGTATCTAGAGGAGCGACTTTTGTTTGGTGGCGAGATCCATAGCCTTGTTCGCTTCAGCATCGGCTCGGGTATTGTATTCACGTCTCACATGGACAAACCGTACTTCGGCAAAATCGAGCATGAGATTCCAGACCTGAAAGAAAAGCGGTTGGAGTTTTTCGTTTTCAATCTTGTAGATATGATTGAGCTGTTTGCATGCAAGCTCAGAGTCCATCCGACACTCGATATGTGCCTTTTTGGCTTTTTCCTTGCCGATGAGGGCCTTGATCTTTTTGAGTCCGGCCACGATAGCACTGTATTCGGCCTCATTATTGGTTTTGGTCCCGAGAAATTCACCAAACGCCACATCAAGCGTCTCGATAAAGACGCCTGTTGCCGCCGGTCCCGGATTGCCCCGCGACCCCCCATCACTGTACATGACTATTTTCTCCATACCCGGTAGTAGAACTTCGAACGCGAAGAAAAAATAATTTGGCTCTATAAATATCCCCGGAGAAAATATTCGAAGTTTCACTACCGGGCATAGACCCAGTATAGCAGAAAAATCCCTTATAAAAAAGAAAAAGCCCAGGAGCGTTGCTCGCTGGGAAAAGTGTCGACTGTTGCTCCTGATTACTCGGAAGCTGGCACTTCCGCAGGCGCCGAGGCAGAATCCGCGCGCCAGGCATCGTAATGCGTCTGAAGTACCGCAAACGCCTGAGCACTTGCATCATGCCCGGCCTGAGCCGCGGCAAGAGTCTCTACTGCATGCTCGAGAGCTTGTCTTGCCCGTCTCAATCTCGCCATACAATCGGCTTGCTGTGAGGCATGAGCCTGAAAAGCCAGTGTCACCCAATGTGTAGCACCCGGCCAATGTGTGTCCAGTTCACGAGGCGATACCCGTAACTCGATGATGGCTCGCATCAATCGATCCAGGGGTGGCCCCGAGACTATCAGCTGTCCATCGACAGATTGCAAGGCCATCAGAATATCTTGTGTCCCAAAGCACAAGACGATACGCTCACTCCATGTAGCACGAAATAGGGTGCAAAGAACCTGAGATAGCGTCGACCCAGGTGACACGGCGGGCTTCTCACCGCTCTCGATGAGCGAATGAAACTGAGCCACCACAGGCTCACCTGTCCAGTCATCAGCCAGGCGAGCCAACCCACAATACCGAGCCCGTAAAGGACGGAACGGGGCCATGACGTACTTCTCTTCCATCCCGCCAAAACCACTTCCGCACACATCATCACCGTGTCGGAACGGAAAGCTTATGATGGCAACGAGCTGTCCAAAATAGTCGGGAAAAATCGGCAACATGTCGCCCTGACCACTCCCCAAGGTTATTGGATTCACCGAAGAATCGTGAGGATTCAATACAGCTTCCGCCGTGATATGCGAAACCGTCACGTTAAACCGCATGTTCATCTCCTGCTAAGTGAGGGCCATGGCCCGGGAAGGTACTGTGCGTCTACCCTAGCGAAAAAGGTAGGGTCTGTCAAAAACCTAGTGACGCTTGATGTCGACCAACTTGAGCTGGAGAGAGGTGGAGCCATTCCAGGTATTTTCATCGATGGTAAAGGCGATGTCGAGCACATCGTTTTCCTTGAGGTCAGGGAAGTTAGTGCCGAGCGAAAATCCGATAGCATCAAGACACTTAATCCCGCCCTGGGGGACGAGAGAGAGCTTCCAGTGCTTACTCCCATTCCCGACGAGACGCGCCTCGCGTACCACCATGTTCCGGAGCGCAAAGACTGGCTCGGGATTACCCTCACCAAAGGGGGCAAAGGCCGAGATATCACGATAGAGCTTGGGGGTGATGTGTTCCGGCTCAAGGACGAGGTCAATCCACTGCTCCGGCTCGGTCACTACATCGGCCAATTTTTTCTCGACTATCGAATTGAATTTGTCATAAAACGCGTCCATCCGGTCATTTTGGATGGTCATCCCGGCCGCCTGGGCATGTCCACCGAATTTCTCGAGCATATCGCCACATTCCTCGAGGGCCTCGATGATATTGAGCTCGGGGATACTCCGAAATGATCCCGTACTCGTAGTCTCTCCTTTGGTCATGACACAGGTCGGCTTGTGGAGTTCGTTGGCGATGCGTCCAGCAATGAGACCTACCACGCCGTAGGGAAAATGCTCATCGGCGGCAAAGATAAATTTCTTGTCGGCAAACTTCTCGAGGGCAATCTTGCGAACCCGATCGGTCACTTCGGTACTCACTTTCTGACGACGGACATTGCAGTCATCGAGCTCAAGGGCGAGTACCCGAGCTTCGGCCTGATCGCGCTCCATGAGGAGTCGATGGGCGAGCATCGCATGAGCCATGCGCGAGGCAGCGTTGATCCGTGGCGCAATCTGAAAGCCAATCATCCGAGCATTGGGGAGGTGCTCAGCATCAATCGGTATCCGCCCCACGGCAAACATCTCTTGAAAGCCGACACGTTTCGTTTTGGACAGCACGATAAGGCCGTACTTCACAATACAGCGGTTCTCACCGATAAGCGGCATGACGTCAGCGACTGTCCCCGTCGCCACTACATCGAGGAGCCACTTCAATTGGTCAATTTCCTTGGGGAGGTACCGCATATAGAGGGCTTGGGCCACCTTGAAACTGGTCCCCGCACCACACAGTTCCCGAAAAGGATATTTCTCAGTCGGAACTTTTGGATTGACGATGGCATAGGCCTCGGGCATCACCTCGGGCACATGGTGATGGTCGATGACAATCGTGGCGATACCCCGACGCTTGGCCTCGAGGATCACATCGTGATTCATGATGCCACAGTCGAGGGTAAGGACGAGCTTGATACCCTTACTCTCAAAGAAATCCACTGCAAGTAGATTGAACCCATGCCCTTCGTTGACTTTTTCGGGGATATAGACCTCGACCGGTACTCCGATCGCTTGGAGCGCCTCCCGCATGATGACGGACGAAGTCACGCCGTCAGCATCAAAGTCGCCAAAGACTCCGACGGTCTCGAGGTTGGCCCGAGCCTCGCCGAGACGGGTCACTATTTTCTCCATCTCAAGAAAGAGGAACGGATCATGGATATCACGGTCAAAGTTCGGCGACAAGAAAATGTCCCGGGCCTCCTTGGTCGTGTAGCCCCGTTCGCTGAGAAGCGCGTCCGTCACCGGATGCCACTCTTCCTGCCCCGTACTCTTGGGCAAACTCGCAATTTTATATTTCCACTGTGGCATACCCATCAAATAATCATAACTTTCTCAGTCTAACACAAAAGAAAAACCCGCGCTCTGATGACAGCACGGGCTCAAACTCTACCTATTTTACCCCCTTCAAAGATTCAATAGCGTGTTTGGCTTCGGAAGAGAGTTTCTTGGGGACGGAGAGCGTTACTGAGACCAGGTGATCGCCACGGCCGTAGCGCTGGAGATGAGGTACGCCTTTACCCTTGATACGGAAGACCTCCCCTGGCTGAGTCCCAGCCGGGATTTTCATAATCACTTCACCCTCGATTGTCTCAATCGAGACCTTGGCCCCGAGCGCCGCTTCAGCAAAGCTCATGGCGTACTCTGTAACAATATCGTCTCCCTTGCGAACCAAAGTCTCATGCGGTCGCACATGGACATTGACATAGAGATCCCCTGGCCGGCTCCCGGCTTCTCCAGCGGCACCGTGCCCCGAGAGGGAAAGTGTCTGGCCATCGCTGATACCAGCGGGGATATCGATACTGACACTTTCTTCACGCTGTGTCCGACCAGCTCCATGACACGTACTACACTGATCCGCATAGGTCTTGCCCCGACCCTGACACCGATCACAGGTCACAACCTGCTCCATCATGCCAAAGATACTCTGGACAGCCCGACGCACCCGACCAGCACCCAGACACTGCGCACAGGTGTTTTCTTGGCTCCCGGGTTTGCCGCCCGTCCCGTAACAGGTCTCACACTCGGACAGTTTACGCAAGTGCACTTCACGCTTGACCCCTCGGACCATTTCTTCGAACGATATCTCCACATCTACCTGGATATCAGCGCCGGCACGAGCCCGTCCACGTCCACCCATCCGTCCACCAAACAAATCAGAAAAAACATCCTCAAAGCCGGAGCCGTTGAAGTTAAATTCTTGCCCGTTGAAATCAAAACCTCCAAATCCACCAAAGCCTCCCTGGCCCGCGCCACCACCCTGACCCTGGGAGTGATAATCCTGACCGGTCTGGTCGTAGCGGGCGCGCTTTTCTTTATTCCCGAGCACCTGGTAGGCCTCGTTAATTTCCTTGAACTTCTTTTCGTCGCCCGTCCCCTTGTCCGGATGGTACTGGTGGGCCAGCTTGCGAAAAGCCTTTTTGATCTCGTCCTCGGAGGCGCCCCGCGAAACACCGAGCGTACTGTAGTAGTCAGCCATAGGAAAACTGAAAGCATTTAGACAGCTTCTATTCTAGCGTAAAAAGCCAAAATTAGCAATCCCTATACATGAGTGCTAATCACGGGAGGAGGACCTCCTGGGAACGTGGGGCCCGGGTGAGCGTAAGCCAGCCAAAGAAGATACCGATTCGGAAAACCACAAAACCAAAAGAAACCCAGAGAATCCCGAGAGCCGAACCAAGGGGAAGAAGCGTCAAAAATAAAAGTACCGCCAGGACAAATGGCACGATAGCCGGTGAAAGGTGACGCGATGCCTGCTCGCCATTTAGGACCGTAATAATACGGTTTTGGATGGCCACTGAAAACACATCAGCAATCTTCTCATCCCCTCGAATCTCTTTCCCCGTGAGACGGGCGACTTCGGCACGACCACGTGCAAGATAGAGCGCCTGAGTAAGTGCGGGGATATCGGAACTTTCACCCTGAGCGATGTTCTCTTTGACATATACCATGAGCTCAGGTGAAACACCGCTCATCTCCTGATTTGCCCCCTCAGACGTCTGGTCTTTCTCCAAACTCAAAAGAAAGTCATCGACCGTCATGCCATCATTGGCGAGCGCCTGCCACTCAGGATTGAATGAGGCCACGGCTTTGAAGATAATACTTGCGGTCCCCTCCCCGAGGCTGAAGCGCGGTACGAGCTCTTCCCATGATTCGGTCTCGATGGTCGAAAAATAGGCACTCGAGAGGGCGAGTGACAAGGCAAACACAAAGGTAAACACCCCAGCCCGAACATTACGAAAAAAGAGAAACCGAACTCGATCATCCATCTCGTCTTGAACCAGACGAATAGCCAGATACGCAAAGAGCGACGCAATCAAGACAAAGACCAAGTGATACCAAGTCTGTACAAAGAGGAGGCTCGGGACAAACAAAACGAGTGGCGCAGCCACCTGTGACAATCGCTCACGCCACACCAGCGTCCCGAGGACATAGGCCGTACCGAGAAACGCGAACCAAGCGAGTGCTGTGAGCGTGGTGTTCAAATCTGGCAGGAGGACAGTCTCCAGGAATACTTGCCACGAACCAATCGATAGGAGTCCGACCGAAAGGACCACGAAAATCCCAAAAATATCACGACTACTAAAGCGCTTGGGAGATACCGCCACAGTTGTCACCTGAGGTTTAGAGTCCATGAAGCGTACGGTTACGCACGTGTTCCTCGAATGTCGTCGCGTAGACGGTCTCGCCTGTTTTGAGGCTCACCAGGAAATAGTAGTATGGGTTGGACCGAGGGGTGACGGCGGCCTCGAGTGAAACGAGACTGGGGTTTGTAATTGGTCCCGGAGGCAAACCGGCGTATTTGTAGGTATTGTATGGCGAATCTGCATCGATGTCTTTGAACGTCGGCTGGAGCCGAGTCGTACCATGGACATAGTTGACCGTGGCATCACTCTGGAGTGCCTGTCCGATGGCAATCCGCTTCCAAAATACATCACTGATCATGACGCGTTCATCCTTGGTCCGACCCTCTTCTTCGATGATGCTCGCCATGGTGACAAGTGAGAAAAAGCTTTTGCCAGTCTGTTTCGCACGAGGTGCGAGCCCCTCATATTTCTTGGCAAAGGTATCGAGGAGCGTCGTCACGATGGTTGTCGCGGTCGCTTCGGGAAGAAAGCGATAGGTATCCGGAAAGAGAAATCCCTCAAGCGTCGCCCCTACTGGAGCATCAGCCAAGAAAGCATACTTGGTCCGCCACTCTGGGAGCGGCTTCTCAGCCAAGGCCAAAAACTCCTCACCCGGGAGACCTACCTTGGTCAACCGCTCTGCCATCTGGGTCATAGTGAAGCCCTCTGGAAAGGTCACTTTGATATCGCGCGACACGGTCTTACCAGAAGTCACGATGGTACCGACCTCTGGAATAGTCGTACTACCCGAAAGCAAGTATTCGCCCGCAACGATGTCGTGTGTTTTTTGCTCTCGAGAGAGGTACCAGAGAAAGGCGTACTGTGAAAACACAATGCCGGATTCCTTGAGCCGTCCGCCGAGCTCGAGGGCATTCTCGCCTGATGCCACAACAAACCGCTGTTCTCCTGGTATTGAGCCAGTGAAATGATCGATGGCATACGAACCAGCCAAAAAGAACGCTCCGCTCACAAGCGTACCGATGATGGCAATGACAAAAAAGAGACGCACAGGAAAGAAGTTTAGAGTCCAGTTACCTGCACGACGACATCGCGCTTGCGCGAACCGTCAAATTCTACTGCAAAGATACTCTGTCGCTCGGTGAGGAGGAGCTTGCCCTTTTCCACGGGTACTACCTCGCTATTGCCAAGGAGGATAGCTTTACAGTGCGAATGACCATTGCTCCGGCCATCAGCAGTCCCAGATGTGCGACGGAGTTCAAACAAATCATGAGAATACTGAGCGTCCACCGGCACAATCTTGTAGAGCACCCGCATAAAGTCTTGCAGGAGCATGGGCTCATTGTGATTGATAGCTATGCCCATGGTCGTATGCGGGACATAGATGAGCGCCTGGCCCTCACGTACCCCTGAACGATCCACTACTTCTTGGATCTTATCCGTCATGTCCATGAATTCGATCTGAGATTTGCTCTCAAGATCGATTCGCTCCTTATGTATTTTCATAGTTTTTATTTTTCTCCTCTCGATCAGGACCTAGAGCGCGGCGAGCTCGGCCTTGAGGGTATCTTTCGGTTGGACACCGATATATTCTTTGACAACTGCCCCGGCCTTGAAGACTTTCATGGTTGGAATCGACATGATACCGAACTGCTGAGCTATTTCCGGATGTTCATCAACATTCAGCTTGCCAATTTTGACCGTCGTCACTTCGGTTGCCAGTTCCTCAATCACTGGACCCATCATCTGGCAGGGACCACACCATGGTGCCCAAAAATCGACGAGAACTGGTTTATCGCTTTTGATTACTTCGGCCTCAAAATTATCTTTCGTAAATTCAACCGCCATATTTGTGGAGAAAAAAGTATATTACCCTCCTAGTATACCGAAACTCGAGAGAATTGGCAAAACAACTCATTAGGACTTCTTGAGCACAGCGAGGAATGCTGAGGATGGGATAGAGACTCGACCAGCACCCATTTCTTTGGCTTTTTTCTTGCCTCTCTTTTGCTTCTCGAGGAGTTTTTTCTTACGTGAAAAGTCACCACCGTACATATAGCCTGTCACATCCTTGCGGTACGCTGCGATAGTCTCACGGGCGATAACCTTGCCACCGATGGCGGCCTGGAGGGCCACGGCAAAGTTTTGCCTCGGCAAGACCTCCTTTAGCTTTTCTACCACGCGCTTGCCCTCACTGTGGGCATCACGGCGGGGTACCATCCGAGCAAAGGCATCCACCGCTTCATTGGCGACCAAGATATCGAGCTTGATGACGTCACTCTCCCGATACCCGATCAGTTCATAGTTCATCGAGGCATAGCCAGAAGAGACACTCTTCAGATCATCGTGAAAATTGACGATCACATCCATGAGAGGCGCTTCGAAGGAGAGGAGCACCCGCTCTTCATCGAGATACTCAGTGTTCTTGTAGTCTGCACGTATCGACTGCGCCAGTTGCATGACCCCGCCGAGGTACTCACTCGGGGTGACGATGGAGAGAGAGACATACGGCTCGTACATCATCTCTATGCCCGCGGGATCCGGCAGATCGACTGGCGAATAAAGCGGGACATGGGCCGTCTCACCCCGGAGCTTCATCTCATAAACGACCGATGGCGTAGTAATAGTCGGCACCAGATCAAACTCACGCTCGAGACGCGCCTGGATAATTTCGAGATGGAGGAGCCCCAAGAAACCACAGCGGAATCCCCGCCCGAGGGCCTGATTACTCTCTGGTTCAAAGGTGAAAGCAGCATCATTGAGCTTCAGCTTGTCGAGGGCATCACGCATGAGGGTATAGTCATCACCGTCGACCGGATACATACTGGCATAAACTGCGGGACGGATTTCTTTGTAGCCAGGCAGTCGCTCAACGACCGTCTGGTCGCGCTCTTTTTTCTTCCAAGTCACCGTGTCACCGACGCGACAGTCCGCCACTGCCTTGAGCCCAGTCGCGATATAGCCGATATCACCGGCCCGGAGGACGTCAGTCGCGACGAGGTTGGGATGAAAGAGTCCTACTTCGACAGTCACGCCCTCCTTTTCAGTCCCGAGCATATGGAGGACATCATCACGTTTGACGGTGCCATCAACGACCTTCACGTAGGCCACTACGCCTTTGTAGGTGTTGTAGATCGAATCAAAGATAAGCGCGCGGAGGGGCGCCGTCTCATCACCTCCAGGGGCTGGGGTACGTTCAATCACGCGCTCAAGTACAGCTTCGACGCCGAGACCCGTCTTGCCAGAGGCAAGGAGGATATCGTTTTCATCACAGCCGAGAATATGGACAATTTCTTTGCGTGTCTTGTCGACCTGAGCGTTCGGGAGATCAATCTTGTTGATGACCGGGACAATCTCGAGGCCCTGCTCAATAGCGAGGTAGAGATTGGCGAGTGTCTGCGCCTGCACCCCCTTGGTCGCATCGACGAGAAGGATAGCTCCCTCCACCGCTGCGAGCGACCGGGAGACTTCATAGTGAAAGTCGACGTGACCAGGGGTATCGATCAAGTTCAGCTCATAGTCCACGTCCTTGTACCGGTGAAACATCTTGACCGGCTGGAGCTTGATGGTGATGCCACGCTCCCGCTCCAGATCCATCTGATCAAGCAGTTGTTCCTTCATCTTGCGCTTTTCCACCGTGTGAGTGAGGTCGATAAGTCTATCGGCCAGGGTGGATTTCCCATGGTCAATATGCGCAATAATGCAGAAATTTCGGATATGCTCTTGTCTCATAAGTTTTCTTGCCACGAGATTCCCTCAGGAATTTTTCGTGGTCCATTCCTAGACGTTCACCCCTGTGAAATACGATATTATCGTGACCACAAGCTTTAGCTTATGGTATTTCACAGGGTAAACGAAAAATGGCTTTAAAGCAAGATTTCCATGGTAATTTAGGCACCAACCACAATCTCGTATTGTCGCTAAGAAAGAAAAAAGACGTCCTTGAGATTTCAAGAACGCCTCAAATGTTTGGGCGAGATTCCGCCACTCAATCAATCGACCAGAGACATGGCCAGTGTCTCGGTGACATGGCTCTATCTTCTTCACTCGGCTCTGCGGGCTGGACTTCCTCTACCGCTGCCTCATCCTGCACCGGAGGCGAAGCATCGAGAGCAAGCAACCGCAGTTCCCGAGCGTTAGCGATTTCAAACATGACCCTACTCCAGTTGGTAAGTTGCGACAACAAAAAAGCCGGTCTTGCTCTGGGGCGAGACCGGCTTCTGTCTACTGTTTCACTTCTTCATCATCCGCGTGTAACAGCAAAAAGAAATCGACCTCGCTTCTCCCAGAAGAAGAAGCCAGTCATAAACATGAAACACATGGAAATGGTAGTCGAAATTTGTTGCATAAATGTATTCTCAAATTATCAAGACAAGGAGAAAGTGTCAACTCCATACATGAAACAATCCTCCACCAAAGTCGAGACTCGGCCTACGACCTCTAACGCAAAAATTCAATGGACTTCAGAAGTGGTTCAGCATTATGCGTAAGTTCAAACACAAAGCCTGCATTCTCTAGAAACCAACGGTCTGAACAAATACTCGGCATCTCACCAACGACTGACTCATCTTCCGGACACCGTAACGCGTACGCTTGCTTCCCATATATATCAACCGGACCTTCCAACACAAAATCAGTAGTAGGGGCAATTTCCTTTTGTTTGGCAGTCACGAAATCTAATAAACTCCCTTCCCAAGGGGTAATGACAATACCAGAAACCGTATTAAAACTAAAAGTACCAGACTGCATATCCGAGGATTGCGGACAATTCATGGAAATATCTATATATGCAATTTGAGTGAGGGTATCAATATATGGTTTATAAAAGCATACTCCTTCTCCTTGATGCTTTTCTGGATATGTAAATTTGAATCCAAACTCACTACTGGTGTAAGATAGCAAACCCACCTCTTCTGTTGCTGGATTGACGTCTTTCTTCTGCGAATCTTGTATTATTTTTTCTGTACTAGCAACCTGATAGTACATCGGTTCTTGACTATTATCTTTTTCAATAATCCAAACGAAATAGCCAGCAGTAAAAGCCATGACAAGTAATACTGCGGTCCCGAGGCCTGTTGAGACTTTTTGATTCATAATATTTTATCTCTATTTTATATACTATACCATAAAAAATTCTACCAATCCCCGCGTTCGGGGTGGTCTTCGGTGAGCGTGGCGGCTTCGGGCTGGCGGAGGACGCGACAGAGAACAAAGCGCTTGATGCGACCGAGTTCTTCCACTTTGAGGAGATAGGCGAAGAGGACGTAAGCACCACCACCGATGGTAAAGCCAAGCGCCAGCTGGAGGAATACCTCGATAAACGTATCGAGTTCATTGGTGGTGAGAGCAAAGACAGACTTGGATATCTGAGCGACTGCCCCAGCGAGGAGCGAGGCGAGAAGGATCTTGGCTACCGGCACCACGATGAGCTTGTCCTCCCAAAATGAGAGCTGCCGACGGAGAAAAAAATACAGAAGACCGAAGTTGAGGATGGTGCTCACAGAAAAAGCGATGGCTAGTCCCTCAACCTGGTAGAGAGGGAGGAGGAATGGAATAAGCGCGATATGGACTGCTTCACTCACAAGCGCGATGTACAGTGGAGTCTTGGTGTTCTGAAGGGCAAAGAAAGCTCGGGCAAAGAGTGGGATGAGACTCTGAGCAAAGAGGGAGAGGGCGAGGAACTTGAGGATCTCAAAAGTCGTGATGGTATCCTGCCAGTCGAAGTTGCCGGACCCGAGAATAACACGGACACACTGGGCGCGAAAGATAATGATAAAGATCGAAAGTGGGACGACAAAGAAAAGTATTTTACGAGCCGTCTCGGCAAACATCCGGAAAAAATCTCGATCACTTTTCTTGGCAGCAAAAAGAGCGAGCGCCGGAAAGACTGCGAGCGAAAACGCGATGCCAAAGAGTCCAAGGGGCACACTCTGGATGTTATTGGCGAGGGTAAATGAGGCCAAGCTCCCCGACACCAGGGTCGAGGCGAAAACGGTCATCACGAGAAGTCCTACCTGATTGACGGCCATACCGAGTGAACGAGGAATCATGAGCGTGAGCACTCGTCTCACGTTTGTATCATGCCAGGCAGAGAACATCCGAAAGCGAAATCCGGCTCGCCGTATCGCCGGATACTGCACCACGAGATGGAACGCTGACCCGAGTACGACTCCCCAGGCCAAGCCCATCGGTCCAAAATACTGCGACAAAACTACTGCCCCAATAATGATACCGATATTGTAGAAAACTGGCGCGAAGGAATAGGCAGCAAATTGCTTGAAGGACACGAGTACTCCCCCAAATACCGCGCTCGCAGCCAAGAAAAGTGGCGAGAGAAGCATGATACGGGTGAGGTCAGTCACCAGAGCCTGCTTCTCGGGAGCAAAGCCTGGCGCCAGAACATCAGTGATAAAGGGAGCAAAAAGAATACCAAGAAGTGAGAATGCTCCGATAGAAAAGAGTGTGGTGTGAAGTACACCTGAAGTGAGCTTCCAGGCTTCTGCCTCTTTGTCCTTGGCTATGAGCTCAGTAAAAATAGGGACAAAGGCAGCTGAGAGTGCCCCAAGCACGAGAAATCCATACACCAAGTCTGGGAGTCGAAAGGCAGCATAGTAGGCATCCAAAATATCCCCGGCTCCAAACGTAGAAGCGAGGACACGGTCCCTGATAAACCCTAAGAATCGACTCGCAATCCCCGCAAACGCAATGAGGAGCGCTGCCGTACCGACGGTGGCGCTTGGAGTGCTCCCGAGTGAAGCAAAGTAATGATAGAGTCGCTTGATCATGAGAAAAAAATGCTAACGTTTGCCAAAAACAAGCCCCTGATACTCATCGGTCACGAGCGTTGTTTCGCGACGCCATTCCCGTCCATACGGTACCAGATTCGGCTCCGTCTGCCAAATAACCGAAAATTCCTCTGGCACCGAGAGGGTCGAAACAAGCACACTCCCTGGTGAGCCAGACTGCTTCTGATAGAGTACGGAGTACGATTGTGGATCACTAGCCCCCAGGGCCGAGACATCAATAGTAAACGGGAGCCGGTAGCGATACTCCACTGTCACTGACTCCTTGGGACTGACATAGACCCAAGCTCCAAAGACGGTCTTCCCGGCATCTTCCGAAATACGCACACCACTCTCATCGTCGATCGTCTGTCCCGCTTCTTCACGCACCACATCGGCATCACGCCGAAATCCGAGTCGCTCATAATCGAGAGGCTCCGGTGGAAACTCCCGAGTCGTTCCACTAGTCGACAAAAGTTCTGATCCTTTTGGTACATAGACTCGCAGGTAGTCCGCATTGACTCGATTCCACCAGTCGTACGGCGTATCACCTCCACGGTGGGTCCGAGTAATAGTGACCGTATCAGTAATCGAGCCATCACTCGCTATCTCCGCTCGGTGTTTGATCGTTTCATCGATCACGCCATCAGTCTTGTAGCCATTGATGTTGCTATGGATAACCGAGAGATAGTCTTTGCTCGTGGCGAGTACTCTCCCCGACCATCCGATCTCATCGATAAGCCTCTCCGTCGGCTCGTGGCGTGCGTACATGAGGATATGCTTCTCATTGAGACCAGCCATGAGCGCCTCGGCAATGCGGCGAGAGGTCGCCCTGTCCTGGAGTGCAAAGACTCGTGAGATGAGCTCTCGTGAGAGATCGACGAGTATCTTCTTCGGCTCATTCAACTCTTTGTCGTACTTGACCTCAACCTGTTCCTGAATAACGGGGATAAAATTGTCTGCATCCACCGTCACCCCATACTGGGGCAGATCGATTGGCCCGATAACCGCGAGGAGTTTTTGCATCACGGTCGGCGTGAGTGTGATGACACCGTCCACGGTGGGTCCACCTGTTTTCTCGTAAAAGAAGATGGCTTTTTCGGCAGCGGTCGGAAAGTCCGGTGACCAATTGCTGTCATGGAGACTCCAGCCGGCACTAATCTTTTGAATGGGTTTCGGTGGAACGATATTTACTTTGAGCTGACCATCGGGATTGAATATACCATCGACAAAAAAACGTCGAATGACTCCCAGGTTCACATCGACCAGGGCATAACTCCCAATAAATCCACCTGTCGCTCGAAGCTCGTGATTGTTCTGGAGGAGAAAAAGATAGGTCCGTGGACCGTTGCCCCCAAGGAGCTCTTCGATCAAGGCATCATTTTTTTCAAACCCCCGAAGGAGATCGGTGAGTATCGGCAGACTCTCTCGAACCGTCAGAAATTTACTTCGTTTGTCTTCGGGGATGTCGGAGAGATTGACCCCTTCAAGCTTGGCACTCGCTGCCTCAAGCGACTGGCGTGTCAGAGCGAGCGGCTCACGTGCCTGTTCAAAGAGACTAATGAGCGACACCTTTTCACCTGCCGCGTAAATGTCTTTGGAGACCATGAGCTGCTCCACCAGGATTGCCATCGGTACGCCCGCCTGAGCAAAATGGGCTCCCGCTTCAATCACCAACTTTCCCGAGGCTATCGGCGTAAGGCCAGGAATGAAACGCAGGTATTCGATGAGTCCCGATCCAGGAAATGACAGGTACTGATCGGCAGCTGCAAAGTACTGTGAAGCACTCTCGAGCTCGAGGATGGCAGTATCATAGTCTCTCTGCCGGAGCGCTCTTTCAGCGTGCATGAGCGACTCATAGCCAGCTTCCCCCTGGCTCATGATATCGGATTTGACCCGAAGAATCTCTTTACCCCCCATGAAACACCCTACGCAAAGAAGGGCGAATGCTAGGACAACGAACACTCGCGGTGTCCGAGACGCCCGCTTGGGCCGTGGCGACACGGGAGGCATCGTGACCGCCAAATGGTTCGGAGAAACAGGGACACGAGGCGGTCGCGGAGCCACCAGGAGGACTGGCGCAGGTGCAAGAGTCGGACGTGACATGTCCGACAAAGTAGCCCGGGGTTTAAGAGAGTATGGTTGAGGCATGAGAATCTGTAGGATTGATTATTGTATTGGCGTGGGCCTGGTAGAGCGCAAGGGTCAGAGTCGCCATCGTTCTAAAACTATAGCGAGCGACCTGGCGATAGCCACGCTCTCGAAGAATCTCCACGTATGATCGATCCGTCGTGATGCGATGTAGCGCCGAAATCAGTGCCTCTCCGTTCTTTGATTCATAATAGGAGGCTGCTTCACCGAGGATCTCAGGGAGCGAGCCAGCTTCTGAAGCGACCACGACCGCTCCGCGACTCATCGCCTCAAGTGGTGGCAAGCCAAAACCTTCGTAGAGCGATGGAAAGACGTAGGCACGAGAAAATCGATAGAGTGGGGAGAGCTCGCGGTCCGTCAAAAAACCGGTAAAAATAACATTCGTGAGCCCGAGCTCCTCTGTCTTCTCACGAAGTCGTTGATAAAAGAAATCCGCTTTGCCGACCAGTACGAGACGATACGTCGGAAACGCTCTCGCCACTGCAAACAGAATCTCGAGATTCTTGTGTGGATACGCATTGCCGACATAGAGAAAATATGGGACGACTGCCTCCAGTATATCATGAGACGTTCCAGAAATGAGTGAGAGTCGCTCAAAGAGCCTCCGGGTTTCTTCTGCCCCGCTCCACTCACAAGACAGCTCCGCTCCTTCATAGGTCACCGTAATTTTCCCCGCGCTCAAGGGATACGTGGCGAGGAGATCGGCTTCGGTAAAGTGAGAGACTGTGATAATCGATCGGGCCCGAGCGATAGCCGAAGCAATAACAAGACGGTAGACGAGAAACTTAGCCCAGTAAAGTGGCGCCCATCGGGTAGTGTTCCGGAGCGTCGGATAGTGCACCAAGATAAGATCATGGATCGTTACGACAAACGGTCGTCGATAGAGGAGCGGTACATTGAAATGTGGGAAATGCACCAGATCAAACCGAAATCGATACAAGAGCATGACAAAGAGCGTCTGCTCAGAGAGACCATACCAGGCATACTGAGCCACTACCTTCCGAAACCGCGGTGAACGAGGTATATATTCGTCGAAGTTTTCTCGACGCAGAAATACAACATACTCATTGTCAGTGTCGATCGCTTCGAGATGTAGAATAAGCTTCTCGGTATACCGTCCCAAGCCCTTGCCGAGTGATCCATAAAAGCGTGCGTCAATACCGATGCGCATATGACTATAACTATGAACGAAGCGTCTTCCCCTTCCCTTCAAACATGTAGAGGAGGAGCGCCTGTGAAACGAGAATCTTGAACACGTCACTATCCTCAATACGGTTGACTGTTTTCCCAAAAACCAAAAATGCAGAGACACCTCTCGCCTGGCGCGGAGATCGGACTACCGCGCGATCATTGGTCTGCCAAAAATACTTGCCTTCTGCCAAGAGCTCGGCCGCGGTGAGCGACTGCGCAAAAAAGTTGGCGCCATTTTTTTCATACACGCACTCCATAGTTTTGTTGCGAGTGTGCACAAAGCAGAGCGCCACCTGATCCGTTTTGCCCAGGAGACTCACCGTTTCAAGGAGTGAGGTATAGATATTGCTCTCATCCTTCAGTGCCACTGCCGTGACCTTGGGCAAATCAAAAATAAAGTCCTGCACGATATCAAGCTTGCGATTCATCTCACCGATATACGAGTAGGAATCAGAGAGATCGCGCGTGATGAGCGAGGTTTGCTTTTCCAAGTGAAGCTTCTCCCGAATGAGCTTGAGGAGCGTTTTTTCTTTGGCCAAGTAGATCATGAACCCGAAGGCTCCAAAACAAAAAATGAGGAGCGCCTCGATATCTTCTTCACGAAGAAGTCCGACCTCCCGCGCGATAAACTGTGGCGTCAAGATAGCCAAAACAAACAGCGTGAGGTAGATCCAGTACATAGATTGAGATGAATGGCCCTAATGGGTTACCCCTTGCTCACGATGTCTCTCATGTAGTCTTTGACCTGGTCCCCAATATCTTTGCGTTCCACGGCATAAGCGAGGATGGTCATCATATAGTTCAAGGGATCGCCGGTCGTCATCCACTGACCTCCCTCCACTGTCTTGGCATAAAAGGTCCCGCCCTTCTCGATGTAGTTGTGGATAGCATCCACCAGCCAGAGTTCGTTACCCTTCCCCAACGCAGTTGTTTTGAGAATGTCCAGTATTTCTTGATTGAGGATATAACGACCGAATCCAGCGAGTCGCGACGGCGCTTCTTCTTGTGACGGCTTTTCGATGATATTTCTCACCTGCATCGTCTCAGGATCGACGTCGACGATACCATATTTGGACACCTCGCTCTGTGGTACTTCTTGTACACCGAGCATCGGCTGACCATGCTTGTTGTACTCATCAACCATCTGCTTGGTAAATGAAACATCGGACTTGACCAAGTCATCACCAAAGCAGTAGATGAACGGTTCATCGTCAACCAGGCTCGCAGCCGAAAGTGCCGGTGTCCCATTGCCATAGGGGCCCTTCTGACGAATATGGACGAAATTGGCGAGCTCCGCGATACGATGAACCTGCTCGTACCGTTCCTCCTTACCATTCTTCCGGAGGTCATCCTCGAGGGCGGTAGAATAGTCAAAGTGATCCTCGAGCGGTTTCTTGTCCCAACGCGTCACAAAGATGATATCCTCGATACCTGCTTCGACGAGCTCCTCGACGACGAGCTGGATGATTGGCTTGTCGACAATAGGGAGCATCTCCTTGGGCATCGATTTAGTCGCAGGCAGGAGTCGGGTACCACTCCCGGCGACGGCGATGATAGCTTTCTTAATTTTCTGGATTGGCGCTTGGGACATAGTCGCGTTCTTACTTCTTAATTGACACTATCTTCTTATACTCGGCGGTAAACTCAGCAATAGCCTCGTTGATCATGGGGTGCATCCGGCGACCGAGTTCTTTCTCCCGAGCAAATGTCCCGGCCTCATAGAGCGACTCGTGTGTCCCGGTATCAAACCAGGCGCCCTCTATGACGCGGACATCGAGCGCGCCCTCTCCAAGGTAGTGACGCTGGAGATCAGTGATCTCGAGTTCACCCCGCTCTGAGGGTTTGAGAGTCTTGGCGACCTCGATAGCCCGCCCATCAAAGATATAGACACCCGGGATAGCATAGCGACTCTTGGGGGCGACTGGCTTTTCTTCGATCGATATGACCGTTTGGTCCGGAGCAAACTCAACGACACCAAACCGCTCCGGATCACTCACTTCTTTGGCAAAGATGCGCCCGCCCTTTTCAAAGGTCTGGATTGCTTCAGTAAAGTCATCTTCAAAAATATTGTCCCCCAGGACGAGGGTCGATGGCTCACCATCGAGAAAGTCCTCAGCCAACACATAGGCCTCGGCCAATCCACGAGGCGCCTTTTGTACCACAAATGACAGGTTCACACCAAACTTGCGGAAAAGTGAACCCAAGAGGTTGAGGTAGCTCCCGGAGTGCTCGGGTGACACGATG
Source organism: uncultured Bdellovibrionales bacterium (assembly GCA_964500505.1). Lineage (GTDB taxonomy): Bacteria > Patescibacteriota > Minisyncoccia > Moranbacterales > UBA1568 > UBA1568. Next base: position 252,633 of record CAZCNN010000001.1, read on the forward strand.
ATGAGGATATCTCTGATACCGGCTTTGATGAGGGTATCGAGCGGATAGAAAATCATCGGGCGGTCATAGACCGGGAGGAGCTGCTTTGAGGTGATAGCCGTGAGCGGGAGGAGTCGCGTCCCAGTCCCACCGGCGAGAATGATGCCTTTCATAGTGTTGTATTTAATAAACCGGAAACTGCTTACAGAGCTTCATAACAGACTTCCGGATATCCTGCAAGACTTTCGTATTGCCGCCCGAGCGGAGCGCCTCGTCGATACAACCAGCGATAACCTTGATTTCTGCCTCCTTCATCCCTCGAGTCGTGACCGCTGGGACGCCGATCCGGACACCGCTTGGGTCCATCGGACCACGTGGGTCATCCGGAATCACGTTTTTATTGACCGTGATGCCGATCTGATCAAGCATCTTTTCGGCCTCTTTGCCGGTCACACCATAGCTCTTCACCACATCAATCACAATCATATGATTCTCGGTACCACCAAAGAGGATAGAGGCACCGCGCTTCACTATTTCTTTCTCAAGTATCTTGCCATTCTTGAGTACCTGCTTCGCGTACTTGCGAAATTCTGGTTTGAGCGCCTCGCCAAAGGCGACAGCCTTCGCCGCGATGGTATTCATGAGTGGTCCACCCTGGAGTCCGGGGAAGACTGCCCGATCAACGGCTTTCGCCAAATCAGCTCGACAGAGGATCACGCCACCGCGCGGACCGCGGAGCGTCTTGTGGGTAGTTGTGGTCACAATATCGAAAAATGGCACCGGATTGGGTATCGCCCGGCCAGCCACGAGACCAGCGATATGAGCCATATCCATCATCGAGTAGGCACCGACTTTCTTGGCAATCGCCGATATCTTCTCATAATCAAGCTGGCGAGTATACGAGGAGAACCCAGCGAGGACGAGCTTGGGCTTCACCTGCTTGGCAAGCTTCTCCAATTTCACATAATCAATGGTCCCATCAGCCTCGGTCTTGTAGCCGACAAACTGATAAATCTGTGCTGGGAGCGTAAGTGGATGACCATGCGTGAGGTGCCCACCGTGTGAGAGGTCCATCCCGAGGATGGTATCACCGGGCTTGAGGATAGCTGAATAGGCAGCCAGGTTGGCTGGCGCGCCGGCATGTGGCTGGACGTTCGCATGCTCCGCCCCAAAGAGTTTCTTCACCCGATTGATAGCAAGCGTCTCCACCACATCAGTAAATTCCTGACCACCGTAGTAACGTCGGCCTGGGTACCCCTCAGAGTATTTGTTGGTAAGGACCGTCCCGAGTGTTTCCAGCACTGCCTGCGAGACATAGTTCTCGGACGCAATCATCTCGAGCCCCTCTGCCTGGCGTTTCTCTTCACCAAGCACAGCCTCATATACATCTTTGTCAGCTTTTTTGAGTAGTGGATGCTTCAACATACAGTTCATTTACAGCAAATAAAAATCTTGAACATATTTCAAAATTTTAGATCATAGTCCTTCGTGTACAAATTCTTCGAGCGCCTCTGTGTAGTGACGGAGCTTCGGTCGTTTGGTATTGAGGAGCACGGAACAACTTGGTCGACGTGCTGGACGCGGAAACGTCTCGCTTGTCACTGGCTGTACCACTATGTCCTTTTCCGCAAACGCGTAAAGCTCTTGCACGGCTTCATACCACGTCGCTCCACCCTCATTGACCAAATGGTACGTACCCCAATCACTCTCAGATTCGATCAGCTCTTTGGTAGCCTCTGCGAGGTCTGGTGCATAGGTAAAGCAACTTTTCTCATCATCTACGGCCTGCACCTCCGTTTTGGTTTGTGCCTGCTCAAGCATAACCGCAAAGAAACTGCGCTTGGCTTCTGGACTCTTCCCTGGTCGCCCAAAAAGCTTGGAAAGACGGATGAGATAGTAGTCGCTCGCCGCTTCTCGCACAGCACGCTCCCCAGCGTACTTGCTCTCGCCATAACGAGAGAGCGGGTTTGGGAGAGCCTCTTCATTATACCCTACTTGGTTCGTTGAACCAGCCCCACAGCACCCTCCGCCACAACAGCCCGTTTCCGCCTTGTTGGCCTCGAGTGCCCCATCAAACACGTAATCGGTCGAATAGTGTACGAGTATATATCCCAGTTTCTTGCTCAGTTGAGCCAAGAACTTCGGTACTTCACGGTTGAGGAGGAGCGCCTTTTTATATTCCTCGTCATCTGTTTCGCACTTGTCGACCGCGTTGTAAGCGACAGCATTTACGACGATAGCAGGTCTCAGGGCTGTAATTTTGGTCTCAGCCAAGGGGAAATCCGTGATATCGATATCTTCCCGGTCCCAGGCCGTCACTTCATACTTGTCCCCATCAGAAAAAGCCCGGACCAGCTCCTGGCCGAGCATCCCGAAACTCCCGAGTATCAACACCTTCTTTTTCTCTATCATTTGGCTATTTTAGCAGAAAAACTCATTCCTTGAAATTCGTCGAGACGCTCCTGCATTATTGAAACTGCCCGTTTTGTTTTTCACGAATCTTTGGAATTTTGTGATCGAGGGCCTGCATAATATCGACGTTTAGTGCCTTGGCCAACATGAAAGTACAGATAACGACATCAGCAAACTCATCCTGCAAATCAGTCGGTGCATGATCCTTCATCTTGTCCTTACGCTGTCCGCCTATTGATGCCAAGACTTCATCACACAGTTCGCCATACTCTTCTCCTAGTTTAATGATCCGCGCAAACATGTGCTCCCGCTCACTGAAATCATCCTCCCGAAGCGCTCGAAACATCGCATCCTGCTCGTCGATAAATTTTTGGAGTTCTTCTATGGTCATACGCCCAACAGTTACTCTTTTGCTCATTATACCACCCCTCTTTCTTCTCTCACGAATAACTCATCTATCCACGACCGTTAAGAGATGAGTTACTACAAAAAACAGAAAATCTTATCTACTCCAACTGAAATGTCTTCCGTAACCGCATATCATTCTCGATATCGCTTGCAACGATATACACCAACTCTTTACCTGCTTTATACCGAGTTTTCAAAAGCGAGATGACCTCCTCACATTCGTACGGATATACCCAAACACTATCTTGGAGTTTCTCAAAACCAAACACCTTCATATCTATTCTGATACGATCACGTGCAGATCGCCTCTTTTCAGCAATATCAAAAATAACAATTCTCCACTTCTTATCCCATCGTCCACTCTTGATTCGCTTCTCCCGTAATTGGTACTTCAGTAATTCTTGTTGACCCTTATCCGTAAGATACGCCCGTGTCTCACCATTTTTGACAACAATTCGTACCATCCCACGTCGCTCCAAACTCTTCATTGTTCTCCGTATATATGACGGGATTTGATATCGAGGCGCCACCAAACGTTCGTATCCACGAAATATCCTTACTACTTGAAAAACTCCTGGCGCCATCATGCCGACCCCTATTACTCCTGCCACTCCAAGAGCACCAAGAATTATTCTCGCTACCAATCCATATGAATCAGTTTCTCTTGTTTGTTTTTCTACCCGTTTCATAACTTTTCTAATAACTCATCTATACACGACCGTGAAGAAATGAGTTATTCGCATATGAAGAGAAAGCGTGTTACTTGATATCAGTAGCTCAATACTGGGAAAAGTCTTGAGTTGAGCCTTCGGTCATGTCGACATATTTGATGCCAAGTGGCTCGAGGATCATGGTCGGGATGCGGCGGGTGGGTCCGAGTTCTATCCCCTGGCGAAGCATTCCGTCGTGAACCGGGAACACCACTTTTGGCTTGATGAGTTTGGCGTACTCAATCGCCTCTGAAAGCTTCATCCATGGCCCCGCCACTGGCAGAGCGAGGATGGTCACTGCCTTCTCTGGATTGTGAAATGAGTCACCCGGATAAAAGAGTGTTCTATCGATAAAAAATCCGGTATTCTGCACTACTGGTAAATCATGATGGATACAGGCGTGCTCACTCCCACTACTCTCGACACTCACACCCCGTACCTCTACCGTCTCTCCGTCCGCGATGGACGTATAGGTGATACCTGCTCCATCCAATATTTTCCCTACTCCGATATGTGTAATAACCTGCGCCTCCGGATTCTTGGCAAGAATAATTTGGAGTGCCTCGACATGGAGGTGATCCGGATGCTCATGTGTTATGAGTATCGCATCAATCCCCTCTACCATCGGGGTCTCATTATAGTTCCCTGGGTCAGTGAGTATCCACACTCCCTTTACTTCGATGAGCAGACAACAATGGCCAAATTTGGTGATGATCATACTAGCCTTAATTAGTCCTTCTTATTTTTTCAAGAACCATCCCTAAAATAATAAAAAACAATCCCCCTATAAGCCATTTAATTTTGGAAAGAACCCAGATGTACCTTGCATAAGAACGCGTCTCCTTTTCTGTAATAACAAAAACAATTTTTGGGAAAAAGTAATCAAATATTTCATTTATCCAAGTAAGCGCGATAACAAATACAAGTATATATAAGAAGTCTATTAAAAATGTTTCAGAAATACTACTAAGATAATACCAGTACCCCAGGTAAGCAGCTAAACAGATTTTCAGGAACAACAAAAAAGAAGATTTTACTTGAGATGGGACAATATCATCATCAAAAATAAAGGCATACCAGAAACGATCTCCCATCAAGGCCTTTTCAAAACGATTTATAAAACCATCATCCACATCATCGTGGCAATCACGATATGAATAATTTACATTCCAAAATAGATGTTTTTCAAATCTTAAGTACAGATCCTCCGTGAATAAATCTGTTTGATTGTTTTTGTAAGCGTAGACTGTTATATTCTTGATTTTCTCATCCCCTATTTTATCAAAAAGTTCAAACAACTCATCATATGTCATCTTATAAGCAGACCTACTATTGGTCTCTATGCTATAAAGAAGCCTAGAAAAATTTCCTCGTAAAAAATCGTCAATTTTTTGAAGATATTTCGTATCAATCATTCTAGACCTTACAAGAAATTGATTGTAGGTAGTCGTGGTACTCATATATACTTACCGTTTTTCGTACTGTTCAGTATAGTACTTTTGATACTCGCCACTCTTCACGTTTTTCCACCAGGTCTCGTTCTCTTTGAACCAAGCGACGGTTTGGGCGAGACCCTCTTCGAGGGTCACCGTCGGTTCCCAACCAAGCTCGGTTTTAATCTTGGTGAAGTTGATCGCGTAGCGTCGGTCGTGACCAGCGCGGTCCTTTACGTATTCGATAGACGACTCATCCTTGCCCAAAAGTTCAAGGAGCTTCTTCACAATGACAATATTCTCGGTCTCGGCATTACCGCCAATACAATAGGTCTCGCCAATTTTCCCCCGGTGAATGATCATGTCGATAGCACGACAATGGTCCTCGACGTAGAGCCAGTCACGCACCTGGAGACCATCACCATAGACCGGCACGGACTTGCCCTCAAGAAGATTGGTGATAGCGAGTGGGATGAGCTTCTCCGGAAAGTGATACGGACCGTAGTTATTGGAGCAGTTGGAGATAGTCACCGGAAGGCCATAGGTATGGTAGTACGCGCGGACCAGGTGGTCAGAGGCAGCCTTGGAGGCGCTATAGGGACTACGGGGATCATACGGGGTCGACTCATCAAAGGGGGCGTCGTCCATGCCCAATGATCCAAACACCTCATCGGTTGAGACATGATGAAAGCGTTTGCCATGTTTCTTGGCGGCTTCGAGGAGGACATAGGTCCCATGGACATTGGTCACGACGAAAGCCCCGGGATCCATGATCGAGCGGTCAACATGTGACTCAGCGGCAAAGTGGACGACGATGTCACACTCGGCTACGAGCCCATCGACGAGTGTGGCGTCCGTGATACTCCCTTTCACAAAGCGGTGCTGTGGATTCTCCTCGGCACTCTTCAAATTCTCCAGGTTCCCAGCATAGGTCAGGTCATCGAGCGTCACCACCTCGTACTCAGGATACTTTCCGAGGATAAAGTGAACAAAATTACTGCCAATAAATCCAGCTCCTCCTGTGACCAATAGCTTCATAGTTCTAGCTGTTAAAAACAAATTCTTTTGGAATATCTGCAAACAATGGATGCTGCTCATCTTTCTCAGAAACAATGGGTGTCACCTCTCCCCACTCGATTCCAAGCGCTGGGTCATTCCAGACGATACCTCGTTCATGCTCTCGCGAATACGTGTTGGTACACTTGTAGGTAAAGATGGTGTCGTCTTCAAGTGCAATGAATCCATGCGCAAAGCCTCGTGGTATCCACAACTGACGATGATTCTCCACTGAGAGCTCAACGGCCACGTGCTGTCCATACGTAGGCGACCCCGCACGGATATCGACAGCCACATCGAGCACCCGACCCCGAGTGACCATGACGAGCTTGCCCTGGGCCATGGGTGGCGCCTGATAGTGGAGCCCCCGGACTACCCCCTTCTTGGAAACAGAGAGGTTGTCCTGGACAAAGTGCTCATCGGGCGCAAGCCCGAGCATCTCCCGGTAGCGCGCTTCTGAAAATGTCTCCATAAACATCCCCCGTTCATCCGTGTAGACATCCGGCGTCACAATCATCACCCCTTCCAAATTGGTCTTTTCGATGTTCATACTACGAATAGTTATTTCAGATGCCAGGTGAATTTTTTTCGATGTCTATACTTTACTCCATTATGTAACCATTCAGGTGAGACTTTTTATCATTGTTTCGGACTCATCAACTCTCTCGGTTACCGAAAAAATAGCCTCAATCTACAGCGGGTCATAGCTCTTTTTTCGAACCGAGAGGCTTCTTCAAACAACAAAACAATGAAAAAAATCTACCTGAAGATTACTTCGAGCCACTCTCGTGTACCTGTATTCTAAAATATCCCCAGAATAATAGCAAAAACCGCCCTTGCGGGCGGTTTGGAGCGACTAGAGGCGGATGTCATTCATCACGTCATCGAGGGTCTTCTTTTCTTCTACCGGCTTCGGTGCATCAGCGACCGGAGCAGCAAAAGATTCGCGAGACTCTCTCGGCTCACGTGGCGGACGGAGCGATCCTTCTGGTTCGTTGATCTTGAGATTGACCCGAGCGTTATTTCTCGCACCGATAACACGGAGGAGGGTTCGGAGCGCCTTGGCGGTCATCCCCTCACGGCCAATCACCATCCCCATATCCTGCGGGTTCACATCAAGCGTGATGAGTACTCCCATTTCGTCTATCTTTCGTTCTACCTTCACATCGTCTGGATTATCAACGAGCATCTTGACGACGTACTCGATAAAATCCCGATCCTTCATTGCATTGTCAGTCATAAGACTATAGCCACACGGATTAATTATGTTTTAAGAGAGACCAAAGAGAGGTCCTCTTCATGTCTATACTACTCTTTTTTACCTGTTTCCGCAACCACGGCTCGGAGTATTTCCCGCCGTGATCGCTGAAAGAAATAGCCGATGATAGCAAACGTCAGGGCGGGCGCCAGCCACTCCGGCACATGGACTCCAAACCCCTCGGCAATCATCACCAGTCCGAGACAGAGGACCGAGTACATGGCGCCATTCTTGAGGTAGATATACTTCTTGACCCGCTCGACGTTGGCGATGGTGAGCTCCCGGACGATGATGGCTCCGATACCACTCCCGATCAAGATAAGAGGCACCGAGAGGGTAAAGGCGAAGGCACCGAGTACCCCATCAATCGAAAAGGTTGTATCGATGACTTCAAGATAGAGAATCTTGCTTACGTCCGACATACCACTCCCCATGAGCTTGCGCTCGGTCTCTTCGGCATGCTGTCGAAATCCGTGGGTGATAAAAAACGCGGTCGATCCCACCACTGCCCCAAAAGCGAGCATCGGACTCTCCTTGAGGGCATACCACACAATGGTGGCGAGGAGAATCGAGACCAAGGCAAAGAACCAGACCCCCTGTTCCATAAAGAAACATTCGGCTCGCAAACCATAGTGCTTGGCCTCAAGAAACAACCAGTGAAGAAAAAGAAAGAGGAGGAACACCCCGCCACCCATAAGGAGCACCGGCGCCGATGACTGGAGTGCACTGGCAACCGCTGGATCATTGGAGAATGTCGCTGTGAGTGACCCCCAGAGCCCAAGACTCGGAATCGTCACAAAGACGATGAGCCATGGCAGTATCCCACGCACCACAAACACCGCGAGGAACATCCCCCACGTCATAAAAAATCGGCGCGCCTTCTGGCCCATGGTCGAGAGCACCTCGGCATTGATGACCGCATTGTCGATGCTCGAGACGGTCTCAAAAAGCACCAGTCCGAGGACTATGAGTACAGCAGAAAAAAATTCCATGAATCAGGTAACAGCAAGTTATACGGTCCATTCAGCCGGCGCCACAAAAGGTTTCTTGCGCCAGGCGTCGGACTGACGACAGAGGTACGTGCTAGCCGTGCGCGGATCGACGAGGAGCTGTTCGGTGACAAGCTCCATGCGTAATCCCTGTGAACCCTTGATGAGAACCAGATCCTCCGAGCGCACCGTGTTCATCGCAGCCTCTACAGCCGACATCGGATCAGGCATCCAGAGTACCTGCTTCCGCGAAAAGCCATCGGCGAGCAACTGCTCATGGAGGGCGCGCATGTGTTCGCCGACGGTGATAACCATATGGACGCCTGATTCACGGAGTGGTTGAGAGAGTGCTGCGTGCTCCGCATCGGATTCTGGCCCGAGCTCGAGCATGTCACCAAGAATGGCCACCTTCCGGGGTGCCATGAGCTCTGTCATCACTTGGAGTGCGGCTCGGGTCGAAGTGGGTGATGCATTGTAGGTATCATCGAGGAGATAGGTATTGTCTCTTCCTGGGAGCAGACGGAGTCGACCAGGGAGCGGTTCAAACTGCTCGAGCGCTTCGATCAAATCAAACGGGTTCATCTTGAGAGCGACACCGACAGCGAGAGCCGCGAGGGCAGCTGGGATATGGTGCTTGGCGACCACTTTGGGTAGACGAATCGGAACGGTCTTACCATCAAAGTTGACCTTGAATGACAACCCTTCGGCTCGCTTGGCTTCGCGATGAAAGACAAAGTTGTCGGCATGGATATCTGCCCCTTCCTCGAACCCGTAGGTGATAACCTTGGCTTTGGTTTTGTCGCGCATCTTGAGAGTCCTCGGATCATCAGCATTCAAGACCGCAATGCCATCCTCGGGCAAACTGGCAATGATCCGTCCCTTCTCACGCGCAATGTTCTGGAGTGTCCCAAAGTAAGCGATGTGACTCGACGACACTTGGGTCACGACGCCAATTTTGACCGGAATAAATTCAAGAAGAAAGGCCATATCCCCTGGTCGATCAATGCCCATCTCGAGCACCAATACCTCCGGGTACTTCGCCGGGAATACCATAAGGAGGAGCCACTTCCAAAACACCCCAAACCAACGGAAAAGCGAGCTCCCACCGCTCTCCACCCCAATGACCGTGAGCGGGATACCAATTTCATTGTTATAGTTCCCTTCGGCCTTGCGCACACGATACGACACGCCCAAGACGAGGGCAATCGCTTCTTTGGTCGAGCTTTTGCCCACTGATCCGGTGATGCCAACCACGAGTGGTTGGTACTTTCGGAGGACCGCTCGCGTCATAGACCGCAAGAGCTTTTCGAGAATTTTTCTTTTGTTGGGCATCATATACTCATTTTATCATTTTTTGGTCGTTTCTTCTGTCGGCTTAATCTTGGCGTACTCTAGCAGAAATTTCATGATTTCACCAAACGTCGGAGCAGCACTCGATTCGGCCCATTCGACGTTCTTGGGATTATCGAGTTTCACGAGGACGACGAACTGCGGATCATTGAGTGGTGCATAGCCAACAAACGATCCGATACTCATACTCTCCTCGTAGCCCTTTTCTCCCGTTTTGGCGACTTGGGCCGTACCCGTCTTGCCACCGACCAGGTACCCCGGGACATCGGCGCGCTTGCCATGACCATTCACGACGACGCTCCGGAGCATCTGCCCCATGAGTCGACTCGTTTCTTCACTCACTACTCGACGGACTTCCTTCGGTTCGGTGACGGTTTCTGTCCCGTCAGCGTGGATGACCTTGTCGACGATAACTGGTTCTAGGAGTCGCCCGCCATTGGCCAGTGCCGCATAGGCGGTCGCCATCTGAATGGGAGTCGCCGTAATCCCCTGGCCAAATGAGGCCGTGAAGAAATTGATGGTGGCTCGTTCGTTCCGGAGGTTCTTCAAATTGCCTGGCAACTCTGCTGGGAGCGCTATATTCGTCCGTTCACCAAATCCGAACCGATGGAGGTATTCACCAAAGAGACGATTGCCGACCAGTTTCTCGACGTAGATGACACCGGTATTGATAGACTCATCGAGCACCTTGTACATATTGCTCCGGCCGTACACTTTGTCTTCAGCGTTGCGGATGGTGTACCCAGCCTCCACTACAGCTCCCGGATCGACATATTCTGTCGTCGGTGACACCTGGCCTTCCTCGATGCCGATAGCCATGGTGAGAGGTTTCATAATAGAGCCCGGCTCATACGCCGTACTCACCGCCTGATTAAGAAAGAGCGAGTAGTCTTCGACCTTTGAATAGTTGTTGGGATCGAACTGAGGCACCGATGCCATGGAGAGAATCTTGCCCGTTTTCGGATCCATCACGATAGCCGTCGCCCGATCAGCAGCATACTTGTCGAGCGAATCTTTGAGGAGCTTCTCCGTCTCGTACTGAATGACTCGGTCAAGGGTAAGGACAAAGCTATCCCCATTCTCGGCATGCATAATATCGCGGTCCGAGAGCGGGATCCAGCGACCACTCGCATCCTTTTCTTGGTTGAGTGTCCCCGTCTCTCCTCGGAGATCCTTGTCAAATGACGCCTCCACCCCGTAGCCACCCGCACCACCCTTTTCTCCCAAACTGGCAAAGCCTACCACTTGAGCGGCGAGTTCGCCAGCAGGATAGTAGCGATACTTTTCTGGGAGGAGCGCTACGCCTTTGTGCTTCAATTCACGGACACGGGTAGCCTCTTCATCGGTCAAACGCTTCTTCACTACTTCGTAGGGATCATTGGGTCGGTCCAGCTTATCGCGAATCTCACCCGCATCCATGCCGAGGATCCGCGAGAGCTCGACTGCGACGGTGTCTTTTTCCTCGACATCCTTGGGGACGACATAGACGGTTTCATACTCTCGATTGACGGCGAGGGGGTAGCGATCAGCATCACCATCATGCATATAGATCTCCCCGCGATCGGCTGAGAGCTCGAGTGACGCATTGTGCTGACCCTCAGCGAGCGCCACCCACTTGTCATGTGAGAGTACCTGGAGAAAGAACAGTCGAGCCACAACCGTGAAGCCTACCCCCACGATGACCAGCATGAGAAAGTGTACCCGGGCCACACCAGAAAATCCACCCTCAGAGAGTGGTTTCTTTTTGACCTGAAATTTGGGGCTGTTTCGCATATCGTATTTTATTCAGAGCGATTCCTCCCCACTCACGTTTCGCTATTTGAGGGCCACCTGTCCGCGCTCCTCGAGATACTTCACCGCGTCCAGTTTCTCAAGTTTCAATTCATCTTTGGAAGCCTCAATCCGATGGAGAGAGCGGAGGTCCGCCTCGGTGATGCGGAGTTCAGCATTTTCTTGTTTCAACTGATCGATTTCTCGCTCCAGCGTCCGCATATGATAGCCCTGGACGGCGCTTTGGTTGACCGAATACAGGTAGCATCCCCCAGACACAAACAGTGCCGACAAGACACCGAGGAGAAAGAGGTGCGCCGAACCAGAGAGCTCGCGTTTGCTCTCTTTGGGCGCCCATGAAGTCATGAAATTTTTTCTTCGAACCACTGCCATATTTATTTGTATTTTTATTTTGCCCCCTTCTCTTCTCCTAGCGCTTCTCGAGTATTCTCAGTTTGGCACTGCGCGCTCGGGGATTCTCTGCGACTTCTTTCTCTCCGGCTACAATCGGTTTTTTGGTAATGATGCGTGCTTTAGGCACCTGCCCACACTGACAGACTGGGAAATTGGGTGGACAGATACACTCGCCTTCGGCCTCTCGGTATGCCTGCTTCACTCGGATATCTTCACCCGAATGAAACGCAATGACGGCCAACCGTCCTCCTGGCGCGAGACACTCTATGGCGTCAGCGAGAAACGTCTCCAGATGAGCGAACTCACTATTCACTGCGATGCGGAGCGCCTGAAAGGTCTGCGTGGCCGGATGAATCTTCATCGTGGCCCGCTTCTTCTTGGGATAGGCCTCTGTGACGAGGGTAGCCAGTGCATGTGTGGTCTCGATCGGTTTCACGGCCCGCTCTCTCACGATAGCCTGTGCGATGCGTCGTGCCTCACTCTCACCGCCATACTCACGGAGGATGGCAGCGATATCGTCTTCCTCGTAGGTATTGACAACCGTTCGTGCGGTGAGCGGAGTATCCTGACTCAGTCGCATATCGAGTGGTCCATCTTCCCGGAAACTGAGTCCCCGATCTGGTGTCTCAATCTGATCTGATGAGTATCCGAGATCGGCGAGGATGGCATCAACCGTGGTGATACCAAGTTCTTGGCACACCGCCTTGAGCTCCGAGTAATTCCGTTTCACGACGATCAGTCTCCCCTCACGAGTTGCCTGCTCGAGGACCGGATCAGTCGCCACGCGCTCGCCAAAACGAGCAATCGCCTCGCTGTCCGTCTCAATCGCAATGACGCGTCCCGGCGCGACCGCCGAGAGGAGCATCGCGGTATGGCCGCCACCGCCTAAGGTTGCGTCCACTACCGTCATTCCCTTTTCAAGGTGCAACATCTCTCTCGTCTCTTCGAGCAATACGGGGATATGTGTCGTCTGTTTCATGTCATTTCAACCATCAAGTATAAAAACTGCCTATACCTTTCAACTTTTATATTTGGTGTTTGAATTTTCAATTTCTAATTTTCAATTCTCAATCAATGATTCAATAATTTATTCAATAGCGAACAACTAATAGATGCCGAGTTTGCCGAGATCTTCCGCAATCTTGCCAGTATTCTTTTCAGCCTGACTCTTATATTTATTCCATTTGGCTGTATCCCAGATTTCGAGACGGTTGAAGAGTCCCACAATCGTGACCTCTTTCTTCAGACCTCCATCGGCTTTCAAATATTCTGGGAGGAGCACTCGTCCCTGACTATCAAGCTCCACATCGGTAGCTCCAGCCAGCATCACTCGGATAAAACTCCGCGTCCCTGCCTCACCGACCGGAAGAGTCCCGAGCTTGGTCGCCAGTTCTTCCCAGACTTTCATTGGATAGACAAAGAGACAGTTATCGAGACCACGTGTGAGCACGACTTTGTTCCCGAGTTCGCCACGGAACTTCGAAGGAAGCGCCAGGCGCTTTTTGGGATCAATCGTGTGTGCGTACTCGCCGATGAACATACGACTATAAAAATTCAAAGCCCAAATTACAAACACCCAACAAAATCCAAAACTCCAATGACCAAAAACCAAATTCCAGAAACTTTAGGAATTCCCCACTTTCACCCACTTTTCTTATCTACCTCCACATTTTATACCACCGAGAGACACAGCGTCAACCCCGCACCTTTTTGGCTTAAAAGAGACCTATTGTCGAAAAGAGTATGAGTTATACACCTCACCACGAACAAAAAGGTGTCGGGTCAACACAAAAGTTATTCACCCAGTGAAATTGCTCATACTTGAGCGCTGGCAAAGCCAGTATTTCACCGGGTAAACCAAAAAAACGGCCTTTTCAGGCCGTTCTTAACCTATATCCACACTTCTATCATCTCTGACCCTCAAGAATCTTTACCCTCAGACTAAGCTCATCTATTCTTTTTGTATATTTTTCATACTGCCTAGCACTATCCCTGTAATAGTCAAAAAAGAATGGAATAGCAGCAAAGAAAAATCCAATTATGATGACTGTTGCGACAGTCATCATAAAATTCATTGCCTTATTCTGACTTTTTTCAGATAGAATTAGTGATTTCCGAATATCCCTAGCTTTATCTTCAAGATTCTTTGTTTTTTCTTCAAGAACGTAAATTCTATCTGCTGTTTTTGCAGAACCACCACTCGCTAATGAAAAATTTGACTTGCTAGCATCTGAAGTCCCAATCCCAGTCGAAGCTTCTGTTATAAGTCCATCAAACATTTTCATGATACTCAATTACAATAGATGTACCCTCATCAATAATTTCATCGTCTAAAAATACCTTCACGACGTACTTTCCGGCAATTACGAATGGAACCCCTACAAGATTTGCAATGAAATTAGCTCCTCCTTCAGTGTTTTTAACTTCAACCATACCCCCGACCGAAACCACTAGTTTGTTGTCGGGTGATACTATTTCAACTTTTACCTTGTGCGTGCCGACTTCACTGGTCACATTTAACGAAATAGCGAACCCTGGCTGTACAACAGGCAGTCTTGTGGTAATGATCTTGTCAAATATACCTATAACACTCAGTTTTCCTTCTTGCGAAAAAAAAGCATTCTCACTCACATGTACAAAATTTGTTTTTTTCATATTCTCATATTCAAAAAATGACGGTTGCGGTACTACCGTGAGAATTAAGCGCGTATGCAACAACATCGCTCATTGCTTTCTCATCCTTAACAGGATATGGGAGATCAACAACATATGTACATGGAGAAATACCTTGGATTTGAAAAAGAATTCCACTTCGAAGTAACTCAGCCTCGACACCTGAACCTGCGTATGTAGAGTAACTTCCTTCTCCTACATAGGATGTTACGGTAACCGTATAAAGAGCATCAGTGTCAGCACTAAACGACAATTCACCAGAGAGCAACACTACTCCACCCGCTTGACTTACAGCCGACGTAACTTTTCCCTGTGACTCCCAATTTACGATGTAGAAATTATGCATACGGTTTTGTGTTATCAGTCTATTCATTGTTGCGCGTCCAGTCCGAGCGGTCAACTATCAGCCTTTCAAGCCTAAAAGACTACTTCCATCCCTGATTGATGTTTCGCCAAATGATCTGTTCGTGCTGAACATTTATCATACCCTGCGGGGTCTGCTGAGGCACCATTTGCTTGTGTCTCTTGAGTTCCAGGGTAATCCCAAAGTAGTTGCTATTCTCTGTGGATTCCACAAAAGCGATTTGGTACTCTTTACGACTTTCCATCTTGCCTTCTATCTCAGTATCCGCATTCCAAGCCTCTGTTACTTTCATCTCACTACTATACGCCTCGTATACCTCAGTCATCAGGCCCGAGAGCTCGACATCAGCCTCGACCACAGACTTGATACCCAGATCCTCTTTGGCCTCCTTACGACCGATGTAGTATTGGTGTGAATAGAGCTTCTCGGTCAAAAACTCGATTACTTTCTCGATCTCATCCTCTTTCATGGGTTGCTTGTGACTCTTAAGAAGTCGCTTGGCCAAAATCTTGATGAGGTTATGGGTCCGATTGACATTGCCCAATGCAAGCGGGTGTATAGAGGGATTGCTCTCTACGAATTTGTTGAAAATCTTTGTCAATTCCTCATCACTCTTGATACCAAACTTGTTTTTGGCCAAGTCAAAATAGCTCATCACCTCTTCCACTGAGATAGGGATGCGATTCTGGGGATTCTGGGGATCAACGGGATTGAAAAAGTTTGAAGTCGAAGGGTCAATGGGCGAGAGTTCACTCATGTCACTCATCACGATTTCATCTGCCCCCAGAGCAATCATGGTCGCAGCGCTATGGGCTTTGTATGGTATGACCACTGAAAAATGTGTGCAGTACTCTCGAATCATGGATACCAGTCGCCATGGCACCATTGTATCGCCCCCAGAGCTATAGAGTACCAGGTCTATTTTTTCTGTCTTTCCAATCTTCCGAAGCTGCGCACTGATAATAGGAATGATATCTACGGCCACACGCGCATTCACCGGACCCTGCCGATCACTCGTCACATAAGTCACCACTCGGGAACCGCGGAGTGCTTCCATTTTCTTGATCAGGTCGTTCCGTTCCATACTGCAAATGAGTTATATATCGCTAAACACCATCATTGTAGCACCAGCTGATACTTTCGTAAAGGGTTTTTTGTTTGGGGTGTGCTATCTACAACTTTTCCAGCACTTTCACGAGGAGGCGGACAGGGGCGCCGGCGGAGCCTTTGGCCAGGAATTCATCAGGGAGCGTGGTCATGCGTGGGGCGATATCGAGGTGGACCCAAGGATAGGCCTGGTCGACAAACTGCTTGAGAAATACCGCTGCCGTGATCGCACCGCCATAGCGCGTACGACCGAGGTTGGCCACGTCACCAAAAGTGCCCTTGATTTCTGCATCATACTCATCCCACAGTGGCAGTGGCCAGACATGGTCACCACTTTCTTCACCGAGATGACGGAGCTTCATTTCGAGTTTCTCATCGGCCGTAAAAAGCGCCGACGCCCGTTCTCCGAGCGCCCCCATGGCAGCGCCAGTGAGAGTCGCGACATCGATGACGAGCGACGGACGGTAGCGCTTGGCATAGTGGAGCGCATCAGCGAGGATGATCCGGCCTTCAGCATCAGTATTGAGCACCTCAATAGTCTTCCCTGACATGGACTGGAGGATATCTCCCGGTCGGTAGCTCGCTCCCGACATCATGTTTTCAACCGCTGGTACCAGGACCACGATGTTTTTCTTGAGCTTGAGCCGAGCGGCAGCTGCGAGCGCATGGATAACGGCTGCCCCACCAGACATATCCATATTCATCCCGAGGATGTAATCACTCGGTTTCAAATTAATGCCACCGGTATCAAACGTCACACCCTTCCCGATGAGTACTATCGGCTGCTCTGATTTCTTGGTCCAAAAATACTCGAGGATAATAAACCGTGATGGAGCACTCGACCCCTGACCAACGCCTAGGACGCCACCCATCTTCTGTTTGGTCATCTCTCGCTCATTCAGTACCGTCACCTTGACCGGTAGACCCCGCACCGATGCGCGCGCATGACGAGCCAGAATCTCTGGGGTCATATCTCCCCCAGGCATGGTCGCGATATGACGCGAGCGGTTGACCTCCTCTCCAATAATCATCCCCCGAGCGATACCCATCTTTACCACGTTACTCTCAACACCAGTCAAATAAATATTTTTAACTGTCGGGAAACCTTCTTTTGGTACAGTGAGGAACTCCTGAAACGAGAATTCAGCCATAATGAAGTTGACCACGAGGAGCTCGGCCACATCAGCTGGGGCTATTTTGAGATGCCCAAACTGGAATTGTTTGAAATCAATAGCGAGCTCTGTATACTTTTTGGCCAGAGCCTCACGTACCACACGCCGGGCGAGGAGCATCAGTTTGCGTCGAGTGACTGCTTCACGCTTCCCAATCACGAGGACCAGTGTCTCCTCGCCATTTTTTACTTCGATCACCCCATCCTTCCCATTATTCTCCAATCGCACTCCGAGCACTCCTTTCTTCAATTTCTTTCCGTCAACAATTCTGATATTCATAGTCCCTTCACACAATGTTTGAAATTATTTTTTGGATAGGTCTTTCTTTTTCTGAACTCCCGGGTAACTTCGACCACCCCTCCGATGAGTGAGCCGGTAACAGTCGAGCGTGATTGACACCTCGGTACAAGACAGCTCCCTGTTCGGCAGAACGAGTCGTGAGGGGTTCGAAGTTACGAAAGGGGAAGAAAATGGAAGCCTGTCCAAAAAAGTAGCGGGCTCACCAGGTTATCACTCACTCCATCAAGAAGTGTCTCCTTATTTCTTACTGAGCATCTTCATATCTTTCAAAACTTCCTCCGCATGCCCGTCTGGCTTCACATCTTCATAGACCTTGGCAATCTTGCCATCGGGTGCGATGAGAAATGTTGTCCGGAGAATCCCCATGTACTTCCGACCCATAAACTTCTTCTCGGCCCACACGCCGTAGAGATTAACCACGGACTTTTCATCATCAGCGAGAAGTGTAAATGGGAGCTCATATTTACCCACAAACTTGGCGTGCTTCTTGACCGCATCGGCACTCACACCGAGCACGACTGCTTTGGAGCGTTTGAACTTGGGAAAGTTATCCCGGAACTGGCAGGCCTCGACGGTACAGCCCGGCGTGTCATCCTTGGGATAGAAATAGAGCACCACCCACTTGCCCATATAGTCCTTGAGCGTATGGAGTTTCCCGTCCTGATCGAGTAAAGCAAAATTCTTGGCCTTGGTCCCTTTTTTTGGCAACATAGCAGTTGATGTCAAAGATAATGAGGAATTTTACCATAAAAAGAAAACCCCCGCCACGGAACGATGCCGCGACGGGGTAGGTTGTGGCGCCTGGTTCAGGCGCGTGATTGGGACGTGGTTGGAGCTCCGTCGGAAATTCGACTACGCACCAGGCCCAGGAGATCTGAGAATCCCTGAAGGTGCGGGAAGAAGGTCAACTCCACGATCTTCTCGAGGATTGCCAGCGCTTGGATATAGCGCCGTTGTGCCACGAGCTCTTGAGCCTCATGGAACTTTCCTATGACATCTGTCTGGATCATTTCGCTATCTCCACTTGTGGATTCATTGCGTCATACACCCGCTGTTCCACCGCCTGACAGAGTGCCCCGGTCCATTCTGGACGATACCGGAGCACTTTGACCGAAGCGAGAGCCAAGACGAGCTGACCGGCTCTCAGGTGTTCCAGTACACCCCGGAGGTCGTGCCGATCTCCGAAGATAACCTCGGCACACATGAAGAATGTCTCCACCACTTTGGGACAGAAGCCTGGTTGGTCTGTCGCTTTTTCTTTATCGCTCAATTCGCACCTCTTCTCTTCTACAAACAAAGAAACCCCGCCCACATCGCCTTGCGAAGTGTGTCGGGCAGGTCCCAACACGGGGGTTTCGCGTATTCACCTGTATTCAGGCTTTAAGAATAGTAACCCAAAAATACAACTCCGTCAAGGAGTCGGTGTTTTTTGCTCCCAAGCAACCCTCTCTGGCCACAAAAATCCCAGCGAGATTTTTGTTGAAGTTTGATCCGAAACTTTTTGTTTTCACAAAAAGACCTGCTTTCGGCTCAAAATTCGCCCGAGAGGATTCTTGGAATCAAAAGACTACACTGACAAATACTTTCTCCCCTTCAGTCGCTCGGGGAAATACTCTTGTTTGGCCTCTTCAGCCGTTTTGAAATCAGGGGTATATTTGTAGCCCTTGCCGTAGTCAAGCTCTTTCATCAATTTGGTCGGGGCGTTCCGGAGATGGAGCGGGACTGGCTCGTTCGGAAATCGACGGACATCCTCCTTAGCCTCCCCGTAAGCCACATAGAGCGCATTGGATTTCTTCGACAATGCCAGGTAGACGACGGCTTGAGCCAAGTGCACCTCACACTCCGGCATCCCAAGCATCTGACAGGCTTGGAAGGCAGAGACCGCCTGTGGGAGTGCAAACGAGTTGGCGATACCGACGTCTTCCGAAGCGAACCGAACCAACCGTCTCGCCACATAGATCGGGTCTTCACCGGCTTCGAGCATCCGAGCCAAGTAATAGAGCGAGGCATCAGCATCGTTCCCCCGGAGTGATTTGTGGAGGGCTGAGATGATGTTGTAGTGCTCCTCGCCATTCTTGTCATAGAGGAGGTGTGAGCGTTTGACCACCTGCTCCACCACCCGAGTATCGATGTGGGTAGCCTTCAATGCACAGGCCTCAAGCGTGTTTAGGGTCATGCGGGCATCACCACCCGAGACCGCCGCGATAAAAGTGAGGGCCTCATCATCTGCCTTCACCACTTTACCGAAATATTCCTCGCTTCTCTCGAGCGCTCGCTTCATGAGACCGATGAGTGTCGCCTCGTCGTGCTTGTCGAGCACGAGCACTCGCGCCCGCGAAAGGAGAGCGGCGTTCACTTCAAAGCTTGGGTTCTCGGTCGTCGCCCCGATGAGGATGACTGTCCCCCGCTCCACGTGTGGGAGGAGACTATCTTGTTGGGATTTGTTGAATCGATGAATCTCGTCGACAAAAAGGATGGTCTTCTTGCCAAGCTTTTTGTTATCTTCGGCCTCGGCAAACACCACTCGCATATCCTTGACTCCACTTCCCACCGCCGAGAGCTGCCGAAACTCTGCCTGCGCCTCGCGGGCGATAAGGAGGGCGAGCGTGGTCTTGCCACTCCCGGGCGGCCCCCAAAAAATGAGGGACGGGATACGGTCCGCCTCGATGGCTTCTCGGAGAAACGACCCCTCACCAAATACTTTCTCCTGCCCGAGAAAATCTTCGAGCTTCTGTGGACGCAAGCGTTCAGCGAGTGGGATATATGCCTCCATACTATTTGAGTACAATACCGACAGGACAGTGATCAGAGCCTAGTACCTTTGGGAGAATAAATGCCTCTTTCACTCGGGATTTGAGAGAGGCGCTCACGAGGAAATAATCAATCCGCCAGCCAACGTTTCGTTCTCGCGACTTGGCGAAATGTGACCACCAGCTGTAATGACCATTGCCTTGGTAAAACATCCGAAACGTATCGACAAATCCGGCATCGACAAAGTTCTGAAAACCCTCGCGCTCCTCGTCGGTAAACCCGTGCTTGCCGACATTTCCCTTGGGATTGGCCAGGTCATCCTCGGTATGGGCGACATTGAGGTCCCCACAGAAAATCACTGGTTTCTTCTTTTCCAGTTTCTGACAGTGAGCGAGGAAGGCAGGGTCCCACATATCATGGCGAAGCAGCACGCGACTCAGGTCCTCTTTGGCGTTGGGGGTGTAGACGGTGACCACATAGAAATCGGCAAACTCGGCCGTGATGACCCGACCCTCAGCACACGGGTCCCCATAGCCATCTGGCTCGAGATGAAACTTTTTGACGATATCAGCTGGGAACCCATTGGTCACTGACAGTGGCTCCGTCTTGGAAAAAATGGCCGTTCCAGAATAGCCCTTGCGCTCGGCCGAGTGCCAGTATTCGATGTAGTCCGGGAGATCAATCTCCGCCTGACCCTGCATGGCCTTGGTCTCCTGGAGGCAGAGGATGTCCGGCTGGTGCTCCGCGATAAATGGCAGAAACAGTCCCTTCTTGTGCACCGCCCGGATGCCGTTCACGTTCCAGGAAATAATTTTGATGGGTTTCTGTGGCATAAAAAGAGGTATTACTTTGACCGGGTGTTTACTCTCCTTTCATCATACCAAAATTCTCAAAAATCGTCTAAAAAATGAAGCGCCGCCCGAACCATGAGAGATCCGAAGCGGCAGAATGCAGGCGAGTTCGAGGTCACTTGGACCCGTCCATCGCCCGCGCAAAAACTTTCGTCCCGTACGCCGGGTCATGGCGACGCCAGTCACGCCACAAGTCCCAACCGAGACCGAGGACGCCGACGAGCGCGACGCCCCAAATGACGATGTTGCTGTCCATGCTGCCTCCTTAGTGTAGTCACGGGATGCGACTACTTGGATACATTGTACACCCATAAGACGGATTCGTCAATGGATGTATCGCAAATATTGGCTTTATAGAGCCATTAAGGAGTATTTTTCGGGTATCGTTTTTGTCCTTTATAAGCCACCGAGTCGAGCTCGTGGAAGCGGCGTTGTTTTTCTTCGATGGGGATATCGTCCACCATGTTTTTGGCGGCGGCGGTCCCGGGGCGCGGTGAGAACCAAGCGATAAATGTTTTGGCAAAATCCACTCGTTTGACCAAGTCAATCGAATCCTCGAAGTCAGCCCGAGTCTCGCCCGGGAATCCAACGATGATATCGGTGGTAAAGACGATATCAGGGATCTTCTCCCGAATCCGGTCAA
Source organism: uncultured Bdellovibrionales bacterium (assembly GCA_964500505.1). GTDB lineage: Bacteria > Patescibacteriota > Minisyncoccia > Moranbacterales > UBA1568 > UBA1568. Next base: position 274,273 of record CAZCNN010000001.1, read on the forward strand.
TGAGCGCCAGGTACTCGGCTCGGGTATACCAGCGGTTCATCTTCTTGAGTATGGTATCACTCCCCGACTGAACTGGAAGGTGGAGTGTCCGGTCGACATTCTCGTATCGCGCCATCACATCAATCAGTTCATCCGAGAAATCCCAAGGGTTCGACGAGATAAACGACACTTTGGTGAGTCCAGGGAGAGACGCGACAGCCTCCAAGAGATATGGGAACAGGGTCGGGATACGATGTCGATTCAAGTGCTTCACCATCACTGGCTTCACACGCTTCCCATCGGGCAGTTCGTACTCCTCCCCTTCCTTAATTTTCTCCTGCAAAAAATCAGCGCCGTAGGAATTGACGTTTTGTCCGAGGAGTACAATCTCGGTATAGCCCTCATAGAGGACACGCTTGGCTTCATCGAGGATATCGACGAAAGAGCGTGAGCGTTCACGGCCCCGTGAGAACGGCACGATGCAGAAGGCGCAGTAGTTGTTGCACCCATTTGAGATGACGATAGAGGCACTCTTCCCCTCGGCTCGTACCGGTGCATGTTCAAACCCTACCTCTTCCATCGGAAGAAACTCCGCTTCCGGTAGACGGCTCGTGAGACGCTTCATCATCTTGCCCGAGGGCTCGCGAGCCGCTGCCCCGACGAGACACCCCGTCACGACGATGCGTGGCTTCTTGGCACCGAACTGTGCGGTCAGACTACGCATCAGTCCATAGACGCGCTCTTCCGCCTTGTCCCGGATAACACAGGTGTTGAGGACCAACACATCAGCCTCCCCCTCCTTGTTGGCACGAACGAGTCCTCGAGAACGATAGTAGCTCTCGAGGCGCTCTGAGTCAGCCACATTCTGCTGACAACCAAAGGTTTTGATAAAATATTTTTCTGACATAGACGTTTGGCTAGCGTACGTTATCCTCACGGTTGCGTCAAGACGGTTTGGCCGTTATTTTTGAGTGTGACTGACATCTCTTCGAAGGAAAAGTTCTTGGTCTCAGAATTATACGTCGCCCGGAGGAGGAGCCCCTTCGTCGTCTCAGAACTGAAGTACTGATCAAAGACGAGATTGCCGAGCGAGTAGTAGATGGTCCGCCCCCGATAGACCTCGGTCTCTTGGACGACATGCGGGTGCGAGCCGATGATAAGGTCGGCTCCAGCGTCAATAAACTGGTGCGCCAGGGTTTTGACAGACTCCGTAGCCGGCACATACTCCGTCCCCCAGTGGGTATAGAGGATGACCACGTCGGCCTCGCCTTTGACCTCTGCGATATCGGCCAAAGCCTTTTTTTTGCCCTGCCACACAAACTGGTTGTAATTCACGAGGGCAACCTTCACTCCTTTGACCTCTCTCATCAACATCCTCTGATCACCAGCCAGTGGCGAGCCGAAATACTCTACTCCTGCTTCACTCAGAAACTGCTTGGTTTGTGAGACGCCATCTTCGCCAAAGTTCAAGCTATGATTGTTGCCGAGATTGACCGCGTCGATATGACTCTGTTTCAAAAGTGTGGCAACGAACGGGTCAAAGGTAAACACGTAATTCTCTCGCGCCCCGATAGTGCTCGTTTCGCTGATAGAAGCGTTATCGGTAATCGGGCCCTCGAGATTGGCCACCACCAAATCAGCCCCCTCCAAAGTCTCACGGAGTGGAGCCAGCGGGAAGTCGCCACTGTTCCGCATGGTTGTCCGGATGTAACGATCAAACATCATGTCGCCACCAAAGAGGAGCGTAATCGGTGATTGCACCGATGAAGCACCTCCCTCGGACACAGGTGTTTCCTCAAGTATAAGCGTCCGCTCACGCACGATAGGGCTCTGGCTCTTGATCAGGTATCCACACACCCCACCGAGGAAGAGGAGCGTACTTGCAGTCACCATGAGTACAGTACCAGTCTTGGAGAACATGTTTATGAGATAGTATTTTTTTCAACCACGAGTTGACCACAGGCAGCAGCGATATCATCGCCCATGGTCCGACGACGAGTCACTACCACGCCGGCGCTTTCTAATTGTTTCTGAAACAGTTCGAAGTCACCTGGCAAACTGTCGCGATAGACGCTGCCGGTAAAGTTGTACGGGATGAGATTGATCCGGACTTTACCCACCCGGCGAGCAAAGGCAATGAGCGCCTCAGCGTGCATCCGTGTATCGTTTACTTTGGACAGCATCACGTATTCAAAGGTGAGATGGCGTCTCCGGCTCTCAAACTGAGCAAAGTAACGATCGGTCCACTCGGCCAAACGATCAAGAAAACCATCATACGAGGTCGGCATCATCTGCTTGCGTGTGGCACTATCGGCACTGTGGAGTGACACGGCGAGACGCACCGGGGGCCAAGTCGGGTCCTTGAGGACCTGATCGAGCATCGGGATGAGACCCACAGTTGAAACCGTGATCCGAGTCGGTCCGATATCGGTATAGGTGAGAAGGAGGCGGAGTGTCTCCTTGACCTCAGCATAATTGGCAAGAGGCTCCCCCATTCCCATAAAGACAACATTCGAAATCCGAGTCGATGTTGTATTTTCACCCTTCGACAAGCTCAGGGTTTCGCGTTCGCTCAAAAAAATATTCCAGAATCGTACTTGATCCACAATCTCATCAGCGAGGAGATTGCGAGTAAAGCCCATCGTGCCGGTGGCACAAAAGGTGCAGGCCATGGCACAGCCTACCTGAGAGGAGACACAGACGGTCCACTGCCCGCGGGCGTTTTTCATGAGTACCGTTTCGACGCGCTTGCCATCCACCGTCTCTACTACTGCCTTGTAGGTGTCCTTTTTGACACTTTCAAACGTCTGTACCTCACGAAGCGACAACCAGGGAATCTCACGAGTCAAGGTTTCTCGCATCGAGAGAGGCATAGTCGACACCTCACCAAACCCCGTGAGTGACACTGAAAACAGCGCCTCTTCCATCTGCTTGAGACGGAAACTGGGCGCGCCTGGGAAAAGCGACTCAAGTTTTTGACGACGGGAAATTGGGGTCATAATCACACTACTGTACCCCAAAATTAGCCATCTGTAAAGAGTGAGCGATAGCAACCCCGACCCTATTTGAGAGACTGGCCAGAAAAGAGATCTCTTGTGAGCTCTGGTGTCTCCTCATGGGACAATGCTCGTTCATCGAGACGAATGACAAGCGTATCAAACTGTTTCTCCTTGAATACCGTCTCCTTGAAGTGCTGTTCAATAAACTGTTGCTTACTCTCATTACTCCACTGATAGGTATGAAGATATAGGTACCAGACCACCGCCCCGATACCAAAAACAACCACGAAGCCACCAAAAAACAGTATCTTATAGTGGCGGTACCATGAGAACATGACAAACCGGAGCGAAAAGTACTTTTTGATATTTGGTGGAATGACCAAAGATTTCATAGGTCGCTCTGCTTATTGATATAGACAGCCGTCTCGATTGTAGCCTCCAGAGAGCCAGGAATTGCCTGCTCTTCTTCCGTTTCCGTAGTTATCGTTTCACCCTGTGCCAATATCAGAAACGGGTTTCGGCCAGGACTAGATGGTTTAGTCACAATTTCGTCTATCTCTCGCTTCTTTACTTTCATGCCGATGACATCAAGTCCGTATGGGAGCGTTTCCATCCTATAGAGAAAGGTCACAATATTTTCATACTCACCGATGAGGACGACACTAATGGGGAGATACCTCTCATAAGGCAATGACTCAGCAATTTTTGGGGCCTCCTTCTTTTTGGGTGTCACTTCTGATTCATCTTCAGTCTTGTCATTTTCCTTACGCGCTGATCGGGTAGCTTTGGGAACTTCGACGATACCATTGCTATCGCGTGCCTGGATTTCCACATGGACATCCGACTCGGTACCGAGCCGTTCGAGTGTTTTGACGAATCCCACGATCTGATCTTCTGGAGTCAGAATCCGAATCGTCTGTTCTTGTGCCAAAATATGTTCAAATTGCTTCTCAAGATCAGGCAACCGTTTGATCTGACGCTCGCGGTTCTCACGAAAAGCATAATACTCCTGAATAGCATCAGCCTTGTCTTTGATAAATGTATGAAACGGACGAATACCAAACCAGGCAATGAGACCCATGGCAGTAAAGAGCCCAATCATAACCATGATTGGCATATACTGCTTGTTTTGTTCAAACCATGTTTTCATAGCTTTTTGAGACACTCAGGGAGGATAGAAAAATCCATTTGAAAATCGATGTCTTTCTGTGAGAAGAGATTGGAGATGGGAATATTGACATCAGTGACACATTCTTTGGCTGACTTGAGTCGCTCATCAAGCATGAGGAGGTCATCACGATCCTTGGCTACCCCCGCGAGTGACACCCGATACTCCACTGTCGCGAGCTCATTGATAGTAATGCCTGATGTAAGCAACGGATCGAGAATCTTGAAAACCTGGGAGAAATAGAGGTGAGAGGCATCGATGCGCGCTACGTCCTCAACCAACGCATTGGTTTCTTCAAATGTCTGTTCGTATCCAGAGAGCCGCTCTTCGTCCTCCTGCGAAGCGAGAGGTGACGATGCCTCGAGTCCTTTCAGGCTCTTCAATTGATAATCAAGAACCAGGTAAGTACTCACGAGCATGGAAAGATAAAATACTTCGAGAACAAACACCAAAAACAGCTGCCACAGAAGGAATCGTGACCGGAGGCGGTTTTGGATGGCATCTTTCTTCTCCTCAGGGAGAAGATTAAGCAAAATCTTCATATTCGTCCAAACCTCTTAATGCCAAACCGATAGCCGTCGAATACTGTACCGAACGTCGTTTGTCGATGATCGGTATCTCCCGTCCTAACTGCACATTCACCCAAGGATTGCCTGACTCGACTGGTTTACCGAGACGCTTGGTCATGTACGGGAGAAATCCATTCATATTGGAGCCACCTCCGCAGAGTACAATCGAATCGATGCCACTCGAGTAGCGGAGACTGTTCACGTAGAAGTCGATGGAACGCTCTATCTCGACCGCGATACTCTCAAGAACGGGTTCAGCTGCCTTGAGCACTGGACTCTTCATAGCCAGCGACCCGAGACCATGCTTAATCTTGATTGCTTCCGCTTCATCAAAGGAGATCTTGAGCTCTTTGGAGATGGCTTCGGTTACCATCTGGGAGGAGAGTGGCACCGACGACGTAAAGCACGGTGTGCTCCCGATGGCAATGAGGAAGCTCGTCCGACGGTCACCGATATCGACGATGAGCGTGGTGCTTTTTTCATTCTTTTCCGGTAAGAGACTCCGAGCCTGTGCGATCGACTCAGTCTCGAGACCGATCACCTCGAGTCCGGCGCTCTCAAGCACTTCCGTAAACTGATCAACAACGCTCCGCGCGACCGCCACCACCAGGACATTCATCTTGCCCTTTTCGCCCACGACATTGAGATCGAGAATCTGCCAGTCGTAGTAGACTTGATCAAGTGTAAGCGGAATATTGGCCTCTATTTCCCATTTGATTGCTTCTTTCACTTCTTCTCTCTCCATCCGAGGGAGCGAGATAATTCGGAGAAAGGCCTTGGTTTCGGGAAGCGAGCAGATGACTTTACGTGTACCTATGCGTTTCGGACCAGATTTTTCTAGGAGGCTTTCGATGGCACTGCGGACAGCCTCCGGATTCATGATTTCGCCATCGACGACATTGCCGAGTGCGAGAGGTACCGAGCCAAAACTCACCACCGAATCATGCTTGCCAGCACGATCAAGCCACACCGCCTTCATTGAGAGGTCGGACAAATCAAGACCGAATGAACTCGGAAAGAGATCAAAGATTTTCTTACGAAGAATATTCATTGGTTTTCTATTGGTGTTCTCCCCTATTGTATCATACTCTCTCTATCGCTCTTCCCAGAGATCCATCTCATACTGCGTCCCCGTCGGAAAATACGGAGGTGGATAATAGAGGAGGTTGTTGTCATAGTACAGATTGCGGGTGATATACCCCGTGCCATCCGTCCACGAAAACCCATAACGCTCATTGGTGGCAATCGCACCATTGACCGTAATCACCGACTTTGAGTCTGAACCGTAATCTTCTACATAGTGTTCGCGTCCCACTCTGCCCTGCTGTGCCAAAAGCGCTGCATCTATTCGCAGATCGTTTTCACTCGCATACGCAATCTCGATATTGTCCTGCCCGATGATACCGATGATGTCCCGGCCATCAGTATTGGTATAGCGAATGTCATTCAAGATATAGACCGACGGAGCAGAACCACCAATGAGATTGGCGCCAACGACTGTGACTCGACGATCGTTCACTGTCCCTGAAACCCAGACGTTTCCCTCAACATAGATGACCCCGTCGTCAGGAATCGTATGATTGGTCGCGGCGCACTGGCCACTACATGTGCCACAGGTCCCCACGCCAGAATTCCTGGCATAGCGAGTAATAGAATTTCCTACATTGACTTGATTTACCTTACACACATCATAAGTGCCGTTGGTCCGGAGCGTAATCTGGCGTCCTGCTGCACCATTGCCACTCGGCAAGAAATATGACGAGGTGGCCTGAGCTGCCGTCTTCATAAGACTCAAGTCACCCAACACACCGTTGAAATCAACTGTAGCTTCGGGAAAACTCCGTCCCGCTTCAAATACGTCTGAACGATCTGGGAGCGCCGTCGGAGGCAATGGATCGGTCGGTGAATCATGGGTATGAACGGCATACTCGTTGCCACCACTGTGGTCCGGATCATTGTACGTTGAGAGCGAACTCGTTACGACGTTGTGAGCTACACCATCAAACCGGATGCCATTATTCGAATGAATCTTGCCGAACACTTCAGTTCCTGCTCCAAAACGCATCATGTCATTGGCGAGCACAGCACTCTCGCTCCACGACGGGCGACGAAATCGTACCTCGATAACCCGGAGCTGCTCCGGATAGCGATAAGTCCAACCCGTGGAGCGGACGGTGAGCATAGTGGAGCCAGGTTCTGGGGGCGTAACTTCGAGACTATATTTGCCGATAGTATCCCCGCCCGGGTCGGTATACTCCACCTCATAATCCGACGCGACACCGTAGGGATTGCCGGTGTTCCAGAAATCCTCCACCTGCTGGGCAGTCCGCCCTTCTACCTGATGGGCCAGATACCAACGATAAAAGTGGATGCCCGACTCCGCTATCTGAAAAGCCTGCTCCCGGGCATGAATCTGGAGCGCGTACTTGGTCTGCGATGCGATAAAGCTAATAATGGATGACAAGATGATAGACACCATGAACATAATCACCAGTCCGTAGGCCAGAATCGATCCTTTGAGTGCTCGCGATTTATTCATAGTCATGGAGGTTACGGAGGTCGACAAACGACTCGATGTTGACATTGTTCGGCGCATGAACGGGATCGATATTGATGAGAAGTTTGACCCGCACCATCTGGATATTGCCGACGCTTGCTGGAGTACTGAGTGGGTTATTGGTCGTATCACCAGGATAATCGTCGTTGTAATAGTAAAAAATAGGATTATCACTTTCATTGACCACAAAACTCGTCACCGTCGTAACTTCGCTGTCACCCGCTGGATACGTGACTGGATTCGTGGCCGAGGGGTTACTCACACCGAATTTGAGCTGATCGTTCGCCTGATCCAGGTAGTAGTGTACTTTTTCCACAACTCCATCATCATCCACATCGGCATAAAACTCGAGGTCAAAGTCATCTGCCGACTCCAACGGATAGTCCCCATTGTCAGCCTGTTGTACGCCACGGAGTTGGATGACTATCTTGTTCGTCGCCCGGGACGCAGCCGCCGAAGCCAGCCCCTCTTCGATGATAAACTTGTTGGTGTCCCAGGTTTTGAGGAACAAAAGGGTAAACCCCTCCATAGCAATAAACGCGATAGCAATTGCTACCACTACCTCAAGGAGGGTCATTCCCCGCAATACTAAGACAGGCTTCGTCATACTAGTTGGCAGTCATCTGAATAGTTGTCTCGAGGAGCGTTGTGCCGACAGTTACCGTTGCTGCCTCATCCTCATAGCCAGAAAGTGTCACATCAATATCGTAGTTATCAGCATCGAGCTCAGGCAACGCTGTGGGAAAATACGCATACCCATATTGGTCAGTCGTGACCGTCGCATCATAGGGTAACGTGGTATTGGACAATTGCACGGTGGCGCCAGCAAGCGGCGTGCTGTCGGCTTGATTCTCTACCTTCACCAATACCGATCCGATTGACTGATCAAGGAGTATAAGCGAAACATCACTCGCCACTCCGGCGGACGCAGTAAATTCATTCTGGAGAGCACTCTCTGGGGAGAGTTTGTAAAACTGATACCCTGATTTGGTCGCCGAGAGAGTGTACTGGCCATAACTCTCATCTGGATAGAGCGCGACCCCAGAGCCGTCGGTCGTGCCTGTCACATCGAGACCAAAAACGCTCGCACTGGTCACAGGGTCCGCCCCGATGATGCGCCCGCCCTCGAGCGTAAAGTCAACACTCGGTATTGCTGTCCCAAAAGGATCCTCCGTAGTGAGGGAGATGTCAGACGATTGGTCCATCACGATCGTTTTCTGATTGAGTACACCTGCTACCACCGACGCATGGACATCGACCGGATTAAAAGCAGAGGTTGGGTACGGCGGATAAGTTGTCGCGCCATAGTGTCCACTCTTTGAAACGATGAGGGTATAGGCCTGTGTCCCGGCGGGAGCACCTGGGAGCATCAGGTTGCCCGTCGAGTCAGTGGTACCGGTTACATCAACACTGGATGCAGCGTTGATGAGTCGCACACTCGCCCCCGAGACACCGGCTCCTCCGGCATCGAGCACATTGATCGAGAGCACTCCGCCGCCGCCAGCGGTTTCCACGCCACGTGGTGAAAAATTACCAAAGATATATACCGTCTGATCAGGACCCTCGTCACCCCAAGATACAGAGATGCGGACGCGCTTGTAATCCGTCGGAATCGCGTCAGCTGGACTCCCAGAAACCAGTCGATCAAAGGGATCATCCACATACTGCACAAAGGTATGGACATGGTACAGCAGAGTGTTGACGCTGATAGACTCATCCTCAGCCAGGTCACCCGCCGGGATACCGGTCGTCGTACCAATGGCATCGTACTCAATGCTCCGAATAATCTCCATCTTCTGGTTGGCGAGCGCCGTTGCCCCCAGACGATTCTTGGACTCGATGATGAGCCGTGTCCCCACAGCATACGTCTGAAAGAACACCAGGCTGATGATTGAAAAAAGAAATATAAAGACCAGCGACTCAATCAGGGTAAAGCCACGGATTGAATGTTGAATGTTGAATGTTGAATGTTGGGATCGGAAAAACATTACTTTGTTTTACAAACGAAATGGCTTTATGGTTCCATTGTTCTATGGTCCACCATGAGACACTTTAGCCATATAACCATGCGGTCGCTATTTGATATTCTCAAGGACAGAGTACATCGGTTGCAACATCGCCACCGCAAAAAATCCTACGCCACCACCAATAAAGAGCATGAGGATAGGTTCGATGATGGATGACATGTTCTTGGTAATTTGTGAGACTTCTTCTTCATAAAACTCCGCCAAACGCTGGAGCACCACCTCGGTCTTGCCGGTCTCTTCCCCTACTTCGAGAATCTGCGTGACGAGGAGCGGGAAAATCACTGGATACTTCCCAATCACCTTGGAGAGCTCGACACCCTTCTGAATCTCGCCGATAGACTCACCGAGGGCATCCTTGTAGTACGGATTGGAGAGCGTCTTTGAAACAATCGTGAGGGCATTGACTACTGAGATACCAGATTTGAGGAGCGAACTATAGATACGAGCAAAGCGAGCACAATTCACTTTGACCACGATGTTACCAACGATCGGGAGTCGTACAAAGAGAAAACCAAAGAATCTTTTACCTGGCACCGTCCCAGCAAATAGTTTCGTCCCGACGATAATACCAACTGAAATCAGCGTCGTAATGACCGAGTGTTCTCGCACAAAGTCTGAAATGGCCATAATGACCTGGGTCGTCGCCGGGAGTTCTACTTTCATGTCTTTGAACACTCCCGTGATCTTGGGGAGGATATACACGAGCATGAGGATACCGATGCCAATCATCGCCACCACGATCACAGCTGGATAGATGAGGGCGCCTCGGACCTTGGAGAGGAGATCGTTTTCTTTCTCAAGCTGGAGTGCCAAGATATCGAGGACTTCTTCGAGATTACCAGACACCTCACCGACGTATACCATATTCACAAAAAGCTCGTTGAAGACCGTCGGATACTTACCAAGTCCCTCCGAGAGCGTCTTGCCACCCTGGAGATCATCATTGACGCTCTCCAGAATCTTTTTGAAAGTCGTGTTTTTGGTCTGAAGCGACAGGTTATGGATAGCTCGCGACACGGTGAGGCCTGATGACACCATGACAGAAAGGTTCCGGGTAAAGGTCATCTTCTCCTTGAGTGGCACACGCTTAAACCGATCCAAGAATCGTATCTGGAGCGTCGAAGCCACTTCTTCTTCTTTGAATGACGTAAGGAGGAGTCCCTCAGCTCGGAGATCCTGAGCCAGAGACTTCTCATCTTTGGCATCCATCTCACCTCCGGAAGTTTCGCCCGTGGTGGCGTTTTTGGCAGTATAGAAAAACTTTGGCATATGCCGATGTTGATTTTTGTTTTGTACTGCCAGTATACCACAATTTAGAGAGGAATTCTCTCACGTAACCGTTGTTTGAAAGCGTCAAAAACACGCGGGCCACGGGGACGAGGCAAAAAGACGAGTGCCTGACTCGTCGCCTGGATGAGACTCCCTTCCACTTGAGTCTTGGGATTCCGGGCAATCTTCTTGATTTGCCAAGACGCCAGCCAGTTCTCAAGTGGGAATCGGTCGATGAGTGACTCAAGTCGTACCTGCCAATACTTCATCGTCGCAGACTCAGGCACAGACCAGCGTGGCGAGATGAGTGTAGCTTCATGATTAGGCTTGTAACGCTTCATCCAATGATTGACTCGCTCAAAACGCTGATACGTAGCAAATGACAAGAGTGGGATAAGAAAGCGATACTCATGGGCCGAGAAGAGATCTTTGGTCCCAATCTCGAGACTATCATCAGTCACAAAGTAGTTGAGACAAGCGCGATTGCTGATCCATTTCCCATGACGGCGCTTGCCAATCAAGTGGAGGAACCCGGTGAGGATGGTCCGTCCGAGAAACATCCGGCCCGCCTGGAGGACTACAAACATATCCCAGTCACTCCCTCGCTCGCCATGCTTCATCGAGAGACTCCCCGTCGCCCCGATCATCCGGAGATACGGGAGAAACCGGAGCCACGAGACGAGCGTTCGCATCCGCTTCAACTTACGTACCGAGAGTTTGTCCCGCCTAATCCGTTCCTCTATGAGTGACTCGCGACCCTTGAGGCAGTAGAGACCGTCCCGCTCCGTGATCCGCTCGGCCAACTGCTGTGAATGAAGGATATCCCAGATATCTGAGAACGTGCTCGGTTGCCCCGCCTGCTCACTCTCATACTCGATCAGGTGTTTCCATATCTCAAACGACGTGAGTGGATAATCCATCACGTCATAGTACGTAACCGTCGCGGTAATATTTTTGCCCAGTTGAAAACTCATGAGAATCGAATGTTGAATGTAGAATATCGAATGTCGGACAAATCCAACCGTGAGACTCTCTCAGTTTATCATTTTCACATCCAAGCCTCACTATTGACATTATATCGGATATCTGCCATTATAACCCGTTGTACTCTTACCAACCAGCCTTGAAAGGCATACGATGAAGTCCTCGACCAAAGTCATGATTGTCTGCCTCGGCCTTGCGCTCGTCTGCGGGGCGACCGAAGTTGGAATCGACACCCTGATGTACATTGCCGAAGCCAGCAACACACCCCGATGGCTGTACATTTTCGGACAATGCCTCCTCTGCTTCTATGCAATCAGCGGACTTTTCTTCCTTAGTTGCGCTGTCTACGCCAACATCTGGGAACAACGCAGAACCGAGGAAGAAACTCGACTTTCTCACGAATAGTACTCCGCCACCAAGCGCCAACACCCCGCTTCCAATAGAGTGTTCTTTTTTTCTCAAAAAAACTATCCGCTATCTTTGCAGGTGGGTCTCATTCACCGAGCAACCTTTCCGAGACCACTCGCTTCCCCGGCGTGGAAGCTCACTCTGTAGAAAGTCGCGCTCTTTTTCCTCTGGAAAAATCCATGCCCGCGCTGACTTTCTAACGTTCCCGGAAAGATTCTCGGCTCTGAGACTGTGCCAAGACATCGCTTGTATCTCTACTGACGTTCACTCTCCGAAGTTTCAATCTTCAGGTGGATTTTTTCGTTGTTTTGCTGTCTGAAGCGGTCTCTTGGTTCGAAAAAAGAGCTATGACCCGCCGTTGATTGGAGGCGATTTTTTCGGTAACCAAGAGCACCGATGAGTCCGAAACAACGTAAAAAATCATTCCTGAAGGTTGAAACCTGACTAACAAGCTTTACCTAAAAACCACGGGTGCTAGAGGTATTTCGCTGTGAAACTACGTTTGCAGCTTTTGAGTTTTTCGGGTGGGCCGGCGTAGATGAGTTCGCCACCCTTGGCACCACCATCGGGCCCGAGCTCGATCACCCAGTCGGCTGAAGCGATGACATCGAGGTTATGCTCGACGACGAGGACACTATTCCCCTTTTCCACCAGGGCCTCGAGGACCTCGAGGAGACGGCGGACGTCTTCGAAGTGGAGCCCAATCGTCGGTTCATCGAGGATATAGAGGGTCTTGCCCGTAGACTTGCGCGCGAGCTCGGTCGCGAGCTTGATACGCTGTGCCTCGCCACCCGAGAGATTGGTGGCACTCTGACCAAGGACGAGATACCCCAGACCTACTTCTTCGAGCACGCGCAGTTTCTCCTCTACCATCGGCTGATCCAAGAAAAAGTGGCGCGCCTCGGTCACGGTCATACGGAGCACGTCCGAGATATTCTTGCCCCGATACTCGATCGAGAGCGTCTTTTGGTTGTAGCGCGTCCCCTGGCAAACTTCGCACGGGACATAGACATCGGGGAGGAGGTACATCTCAATCTTCTTGAGCCCCCCACCCTGACAGGTTTCGCACCGACCACCACGCATATTGAAACTAAAGTGACTGGCCGAATACTTCTCTCGCTCTGCCTCAGCCGTCTCCGCGAAGAGGTCCCGAATGAGACTAAAAACACCCGTATAGGTAGCAGCGTTCGAGCGTGGCGTGCGACCGATCGGATCCTGAGTGACGGCAATTACCTTGTCGATATTGCCGAGACCCTCGATCTTCTTGTGAGCACCCGGTACGGCTTTGGCATGATAAAAATGCTTGGAGAGAGCCCGGGAGAGGATATCATGAATGAGCGATGACTTGCCAGATCCCGAGACGCCAGAGACCGCCACAAACATCCCGAGCGGTATCGTCGCGTCGACGTTTTTCAGGTTATGTTCGGTGGCGCCTATGATAGTGATAGCCTCCTTACCTGGCTTGCGCTTCTTCGACTTCTCCGTCACCGTTTTCTTGCCAGAGAGATACTGACCGGTGAGGATATTGGACTTCCAGAGCTTATCCGGTGTCCCCGCAAAGATGACCTCACCACCAAGTGTCCCAGCACCCGGGCCCATATCGATGATATAGTCGGCGCGTTTCATGATGGCAACATCGTGTTCCACAACGACGAGCGAGTTGTTGGCCCCACGGAGGTCTTCGAGGGCATTGATCAGGCGTTCCGTATCACGACTATGGAGACCCACGGATGGCTCATCGAGAACGTAGATGATACCAGAGAGTCCCGACTTCATCTGGACCGAGAGGCGGATACGCTGAGCTTCGCCGCCAGAGAGCGTATCGGCACTGCGGGAGAGTTCGAGGTAACCGAGGCCAACCTTTTCCACTGCTTGGAGACGAGTCTCCATCTCGCGAAAAAGTGGCTCGATGACACCTCGCTCCCCGCTCTTCATGAGACGGTCACGAAGTGGACGGAGAGTTTCGAGGAAATGTTCCACGCTCTGACTGACGAGATCATCAATAGAGAGCTCTTCGACTTTGACAGCGAGGGTGACCTGCTTGAGACGTTTGCCAGCACACTGAGGACACACCCGACTCTGCATGTAGGCTTCGATTTCGGATCGGAGATGATCAGACTTGGTCTCTCGATACTTCTGTTCAAGGAGCGCGATCACACCCGGAAATCGATTTTCATCGTCCCGCTTCTCACCATGGAGGATGACGTCGTAGTGCTTGGCCGATAATTTTTTGAGTGGGGTATCGAGCGAAAATTTCTCCCGTTTGGCGCACTCCCGGAGGAGTTGCATCGGTCCACTCCCGGCGTGGCGGTCACTATTCATTTTGCTCCACGGTCGGATGGCTCCTTCAGCAATCGAGAGACTCTTGTTCGGGATGACGAGAGACGGATCAAATTCAAGCGTGATACCGAGACCGGCACACTTGGGACATGCTCCCTCTGGACTATTAAATGAGAAATGGCTCGGGGTAAACTCCGGCAGATGCACATCACACGCTTCACACCGGTACTCTTCATTGTAGACATATTCCTCTCCTATACCATTGAGACAGAGCACAAAGGTCCCGCCACCGACTCGGAAAGCCGTCTGGATATCATCGATGAGACGTTCCTTGTCGGGTCGCTTACGATCGAGTACCAGGCGGTCGATGACAATACCAATCGGGGTCACCTCGGTAGTCGCCTGATCGAGTGCCTGAGTGAGGGGCATGATCTCTCCCCGCAAACGCACCCGCACATAACCCCAAGTATTGACGAGGGTGAGCGCTTCTCGCTCAGTCCGGCCTGCGAGTTGCGTACTTTCTGCAAGAAACACGAGGGCTATACCGTCAGGTAGGGCTAGAATTTCTTCGAGGATTTCTCTCACGCTCTTCCGAGTGAGAACCTTGCCACAGGTAGGACAGTGTGGGACACCCATCTTGGCATAGAGGATACGGAGATAGTCATAGACCTCGGTCATCGTCCCTACCGTCGAACGTGGACTCCGTGAGACACTCTTCTGATCGATGGATATGGCCGGAGAGAGATTGCGGATAGCATCGACGTCCGGTTTGTCGAACCCATCGAGAAACGTACGCGCATACGAAGAAAGCGACTCGACATAGCGTCGATTCGCTTCCGCAAACAAGGTATCAAAAGCGAGCGATGACTTGCCCGAACCTGACAACCCCGTAATCACCACAAGCGAATCTCGTGGGATGTCCACGTCAATGTTTTTGAGATTGTTGACCCTAGCCCCCCTCACTTCAATGACTGATTTTTTCACAGGTGATGAGAAAAAGATACAATTGTTTCCCATCCTATCAGTTTTTTCGGCGACTGTCAAAGCTCACCCCCTGGTGCATAACTTGAGGGATTTATCCCAAAAACTCCTTCCCCCGGCGCTTACGATGAAAGGTGAGCGCAAAGCGGTGGGCTTCAGCGTTAACGAGGAGAATCTCTTTTTCAAAGCGCTCAATGAGTGACTCGGGCCCGATCAAGCGCTCAGGCTGATGGCGACTGTCCTTCACTACCCCCACAACCGGTATCGCGAGACCAGCCTCATGGAGGATACGCTCGGCCACCTCATACTGGAGCTTGGCTCCATCGACGACAAGCATCTCTGGTAGTGGCCATTCAAGATGCTTGAGACGACGAGTGAGGATCTCCCCGAGGGCTGAGAGGTCATTGCCCCCGTGTTTCTCACGGAGTTTGAACTGGCGGTATTCCTGCTTGTTGGGCCGACTCTCCTCCACCACAGTCATGACACCGACCGAGGCCGCGCCTCCGAGATGAGCCACATCATACCCCTCGATCCGGTGAGCGTGGCGTTCACGGATATCATCCTTGATGAGCGCCATATCCTGGATGTGACGGAGTCCAGACAGTGTCCGCTTGATTTCCCCCGCCCGCTCAAACCGTCGTTCTTTGGCCGCGAGCTTCATCTCCCGTTCTAGGTCCTTTACGATCGTATTCTTGTGTCCCTCAAAAAACAAGCGGATATGATTGATAGTTTGGCCATACTCACGAGCAGTCACCTTCCCCGCACACACCCCTGGACAGAGGCCGAGCTGGGCATTGAAGCACGCCACGCCCGAATCACCGCGCTTCGCTTGTGAATCTCGGCGAGTAAAGCTTTGTCCCTCCTTCCGGGATTGTTTTTTGCTGATTGTTTTTTGCTGATTGTCCCATGGTAGGCACTTATCGCGAAACGGAAAGAGTTTCCGTACGATCTTCAGCGCTTCCCGAAGAGCACCACCCTGGGGAAAGGGCCCAAAGAGGTATTTGACCGGATCGGTAAACTTTTTCTGCTCAATGTCACGTCCCCGGACGATAAGGACGCGAGGGAATTCTTCTTTGGTGATGACGATGTGATTGAAACTTTTGTTGTCTTTGGCGTCGGTGTTGTACGGGGGCTGCTCGGCCTTGATGAGATTGGTTTCAAGGATGAGCGCCTCAAGGACCGACTCTGTTTCCCGATACGCAATCGTCGCAATGCGCTCGAGCATGAGACGGATCTTGGGCCCACGGGTCACGAGCAGATCCTGGACAAAATAACTCCGTACTCGGTCACGGAGTGAGGTCGCTTTGCCGATATAGAGGAGTGTGCCCTCGTGGTCCAAGAAGAAATACACCCCCGGTGTTTCCGGCAGGCTATTCTTCTTTTGAAACGCTCTAAGCGTCACTTTTTTCTCCCACAGTTTTGGCATGCTCTTTTTCGGGGTTGACCCCGTTAAAGAAAAGTCGCTGCAAGCGACTGAAGTCGCGCTAGAGGCGCAGCGTTCTTTAACGGGGTTGACTTTTATGGTATATTAGAGTATAATACAAGGTTAGTAATTTTACAACCCACCCCCCCCACCACCAGGAGGCGTCATGACCCTTCCAGATCGTACCCCGGACTACGTCGGCATACTGCTCACAGCAGTTGCCTACAACCTCCGGGTCCGCGACCCCCAGGACCCAAATTTTGAGGTGGACTTCCGGCGTGCTTTCGCCGAAGCCGCCCACACCATCGGAGTCTTTCACCGCGCCGAACCCCAGAAGTACAACTACTTCTTTGGCAAGGTGCGGGAACGCATCGAGGGCATGCTGGCTCCTCCCCGAAAAACGAGGGTCCCGGGACCCATCGCTACCAGAGGCCAGCTCAAGCTCCCGTTTACGGGTCCGCCACCCCGCACAGCCGAGGCATCGGCCCCGCCGCCGAGATATCTCATGAAGTAGCATCGCGCGCCCCATTTACGCCACCAGTCACCCGACTCGTGGCGTCTTTATTATGGAAAAAGAAAAAGGGCGGATAGATTCATCCAGACCCTTGACGTTTGAGCGCGAGGATGGCCTCGACCAGATACTCACAGACCCTATGGTGGAGCTCCTCGGGTGTGCCCGGAAAACGCTGCACCCATTCTTCGAAGCTCATCCGCACCGTTGTGGGCGGAAGAGGCTTACGAGAGATCAGGCGCTTCCGCGTAATCCGCTTGTACGGCCCTAGAGCATCCAGGCCATACTCCGTGGTCCCGAAACGACCAACCCGCCGACTGGTTTCGAGCGGCGTCGCGACCGTCCGGAGGACAAGCAGTGTGTTCGTACTCACACTATCAGTAAAGAGTGCCCGGAGGTTACCCGCCACGAGACGCTTCATGGGCGTAAACCCTCGACTCACACGTACCATCCTCGGCGCCTCAGGGAGCGAAAGTGGCGTGCTATCAATCGCTGGAAAGAACTGAGACACGAGTAGAGCTGCCTCCGCGAGGCTACTCCGCAACGCAGAATCTTTATAGCCAGGCATGATGCCTCCTAGAAAATGCTTATCATCACCATAGCATACTTTGAGGGTTGCTGTTTTAGAAAAATTGCCGTATACTAAAAGCCCTAGCAAGACGTTGCTAGGTTAGCATCTCTTAGTTCTTTTTTGGTATCAGGCACGAAAGTAGAAGTTCGAGAATTTGTCCCCCTGGGAGTTATAAGATGAGCCCATCTGAGAACCTATTCCCGAGCGAGAACTTTCTACACCTGCGCATCACTCATTGCGTAGGAGGGCATCCCTCCACGCCTGGCACAGAACACTGTCCCAGTATGTGAGTGTCGCTCAAGGTGGCTTCATCTACCAAACAAAAAAACCACCCAACTTGGGTGGTTTTTTTGACGTCGTTTCCCGAGCTTACGCGCGAGCTACGTTCGTGGCCGCAGGGCCCTTCTGGCCTTCAGTGATCTCGAAGGTGACCATATCGCCAACCTTGAGTTCATCGAAAGTCACGCCGACGAGGTCCTTGGAGTGGAAGAACAGATCCTTTACTTCGCCTTCGCGAGCAATGAATCCGAATCCACGGTCTGTCAAGGTCTTGATTGTTCCGGTCATGATGATGTATTCTGGTGAATTAAATCGTGAAACTCGACTCTGTTTCCGCATCTACAGTATCAGTATAGCATGAAATGCGTGGGAGTGCAAGCCCCGCCTATAACGCTACGCGTAGTATGGCGGGCACGGCCTCAAAAAACCATGACTTTCCCTTGAATAAGCCAAAACATCTCTTTAAAATCGAAAAGCCCTCAATTCAGAAGAGCGGCTGAATCCCGAAAAATGAGTTAACGGAAAAAATTACATTTTTCCCTGAAAATCCAGGTGGGTTTCAATTTTTCGCCCTTCATCGTGAAGGCTTTCAACTCTAGTATACCACAAAGTCACACTCTCTTGTCTCACTAAAACCAAATCTTGGAGACAAAGACGCCAACCATAATAATGCCGAGCATGAGTTTGATGAGGGTCCCCGCCAAAAATCCGAGGATGCTCCCCCCTCCTACTTTGAGTGCATCTTCAAGCGACTTCTTGGCAATGAGATACTCGCCCACGACCGCTCCCCCAAAAACACCGAGAAAGAGTCCGGGAAGATTGAGGATGAGGAGGCCGACGAGACCCCCACAGGCTGATCCGATGATGCCAGCACGACTGGCCCCAAAACGCTTGGCACCGTAGAGACTGGCCAAGAGGTCAATCACAAACGAAAACACGGTGACCGCTCCGAGAAAAATCAGGGTGGTGAGACCGATTACTTCGACACCAAAGAAGATCGCATAGAGGAGAATCCCTCCAAAGACCAGTCCGATACCTGGTAATCCCGGAACAATCGTCCCTACGAGTCCAACAAAGATAAGAAGCCACGCTATGAGTACTACCACGGTTGATTCCATATACCTCGTGTTAAAATTATTTCACTCCCCCGACATCATCCAAGCCACCACGATTGATTACCTGAGTGTAGCCCAATGAAATGAGGGCCTGACGAGCACGTTCTGCCCGAGCACCCGAATGACAGTAGAGTTCAATGGGCGTTGATTTTTCCGTGTCCGCCAAAAAACCCAGGTTACCGTAGAGTATGGCAAGGATCGGAAGCGACAGGGCACCGACTGCATGGCCAGCTTCGTATTCTTCTGTATCTCTGACATCAATAAGGAGGGCCATACTAGAGAACTTCGCGGACATAGTCGACGGCTTTCTGAGGTGTCGTCAGCGACTTGATGAGATAAAACCTCGTCTCAAACTTACCGACTTCGCGAAACGCATCCTCGTTGTCGATATTGGTGAGGATGATAACTGGGATTTTGGAGAGTTCGCTATCCGCCGCGAGCTCTTGGAGTACTTCGACACCATTTTTGACCGGCATCTGGAGATCGAGGAGGATGATATCAGGACGCTTCTCTCGGATAGACTGCATCCCCTCCTCGCCATTGATTGCAAGAGACACGTCAAACCCTTCCTGGTTGAACTTCATGAGGTAGATCTCCCGGAGATTGGGATCATCATCGATGATACACACTTTTTTCTTCTGCCAGATTTCTTTGGTCATACGGCCAACTTCCCAAAAAATTACCCCAGAAAATCCTCATCCTTTTCGAAGCGCGCCCGCCACGCAATGAGGTTGATAAACAGATAGAGCAGGAGGGTAATCGTGAGGAGTCCCACGTGACGGTCGTGGTTGAGAGCCGCCTGATCAACGAGGAGGTAGGTCATGACAAAGGCGAGGAGTGGGAGGACAACGTCAATCCAACCGTTACCGGGCGCCTCTGAGAGACGGACGTACTTCTCAAGGAGCTCCCAGAGGAGCGCGAGGATAAACGTCCCGACAAAAGTGGAAAAAGCAGGCCACGAGTAAGAGATCGCAAACAGTGCGGTCACCACACCAAACATGAAGTGTGGCACTGACCACCAGTCAAACAGCTTGTGCGCATCAAAAATAGGGTGTTTTGTTTTTCTCTTCATACATCAACTCTATTCTACCACATCGTCCTTGGGGGCGGATTCGACAGGAGTATTTTCTGCGACCTCTTCGGTAGCGGCTGCCTCATCCATCCAAAACGCTTCCCAGATATGACCATTGGGATCAGAAAAACTCCGACTGTACATAAATCCCATATCCTGAGCTTCACGAGCCTCCTCGGCTCCGGCCTCGAGTGCGACCGCGACGAGTTCATCAACAGCCTCCCGACTCTCGACCGAGAGTGCGGTGATGACTTCGGTTACCTTGGTCGCATCAGCTAGTTCCTTCTTGGTAAACGTCTGAAAGAAATTCTCGGTGAGGAGCATAACAAATATATCCTGACTCACTACCATGCACGCGGCATTTTCATTGGTAAACTTTGGATTGAATTCAAAACCCAACTTCGTAAAAAACTCCATCGTCACATCCAGATCTTTGACAGGGAGATTGACAAATATTTTAGTATCCATATCCAAAACTCAAGGATTAGTACCTGTAGAGTAGCACTTTTCACTGCCCTCCGAAAGCCGACAGCGTGTTCGCAAGGACAGAGAGAAGCGCGAGATTCTCGAGGATGAGGAGTGGGATGCCGATGACAAAATACCACTTGCGGATCTTGTGCCGAAACACGAACATCCCGAGGAGGATCCCAATACTCCCAAAGGCGGTGGCCAAGAAAAAGAGCATACCCTCAGAAATCCGCTCCGCACCACTCTGACGAGACTGCCTCTTGTCCCACAGCATGAGGAGAAACGCCACACCATTCATCACTCCGAACAGCCAAGAGAACGGTGTAGCAGAGAGTACTGTATCCATAAGTATCTATTTGACCGGCATGAGCCGAGCTGTCATGGTGTCACAACTGCGTCCAGCCTCATACTCATACCACAGGGCCGAACCCCCGTTGTACATATTGGCTCCAGTCGTGGCTCCTGCTGAAGGGAGAGCAAAGGTCGCGCAGAGCTCAAAAGCACCGACCCGGGTGGCTCCTTCGGCTCGCGATGGTGTCACGACACGATACTCATAGGCGGCTCCTGTCTCAGGATCTTTCATGTACCCAGCGCAATAGCTGTACTGACTCGACTGCCGCAGGTCGGCAAGGGTCGTCGGCAGCGCCCCGAGACCCTGGGCATACTGCTCGATACAATCAGAGAGCGTACTCAAATTATTGGCTCGAGTCTGATCAAAGGTTCGGTTGCGCGCGGTCTCCGGAGAGCCACCGACTACAAACCCGAGCACAATACCAAGCGCCACGATGAGAGCCACGCCCCGGCCAAAGTTGAGAAAGACCTGCCTCGATACCGCACTCTGATACTGGATCTTCCGGCGTTCGAGAAAGTAAAATCCGAAGACAGCGCCAGCAATGACGAGGATAGTGAGCGCCTTCAAGAAGAAGCGGGCCGTAATCTCACCCTGCAGAAGGGTAAAGACGATGGTGATGAGGTCCCCTACCATGGTCACGGCCGTCACGAGGAGTACGAGATACGTGAGCCATTTGGAGAGCTTGGACTCCACTCGGCCTTCATCTTCACGAAACTTACGGAACCATAGACGCATGGCAAAAAAGTAGAGTGGAAAGCCGATGAGAAGGGCTGCGATGGCATAATGAATGGTACTCGTCGCTTGACTCACCCCATACCAACTCATCCCATCTAAGGCATCTGGAAACGTGACATTGATGATCTGGAAATAGAGCGTCCCGAGCGCCGTCGCCACAATACCAAGGAGAATAAACGAGAAGAAGTTGATGACGACATCCACCGTCCCCGCCTTGCGCGAGAGGGTTGCCCGATTGCCCTCACTCGGGAGTGGCGCCCCGAGAGCGACCACGGCCGACCGATAGGCCATCTCTACCTCTTCTTCCGTCCAACCGACGGAGAGGAGTTCTTCTCTCAGTTCTGCCTTGGCGATCCCAGCGCGGATCCGACCCAGTGCATACTCCACCAATGCTTGAGGACTCATATGTGTGAGCTTATTCATTAGTCTATACTCCCAGTATACCACTTATATCACCTCGGTGGTCACACCTCCGAAGAATGGCTTACTTCCGCATACTCCCCTCATATCAAAACAACGAAGTTGTGAAGAAGCGACAGGACAGGCTATACTGGCACTATGAAATTACTCCTTCCCATACTCACTATCGCTCTCCTCGCCTCGAGCGTCTTCTACTGGCGCGCCCAACGCTATGACGAACGAGCGGTCCTCGCACCCCTGGAGAGCGGCACAGCGACGGCCTATTTTGCTGGAGGCTGTTTTTGGTGTACCGAGTCAGACTTCGAAAAGCTCACTGGTGTCAGTGCCGTCATCTCTGGCTATGCTGGTGGCACAACCACCGACCCGACCTATACTTCTGTCAGTAGTCATACGACTGGTCACCTCGAAGCAGTCGAGGTGCGCTATGACCCGAGCATCGTCTCCTACGAGACCCTCATACGGTATTTCTTTTCCCATATCGATCCGACCGACCCCACTGGCCAATTCGTTGATCAGGGTGACAGTTACCTTTCGGCTGTTTTTTATCAAAGCGAAACAGAGAAAATGATTGGGGAGGCGGAAATCAAGCGACTCACGGACAGTGGCGCCTACGATCGCCCCCTGGTGACAACCCTCAGGCCCTTTACCGTTTTTTATCCAGCCGAAGAGTATCACCAAGACTATTCCACCAAAAATCCTGCTCGTTACCACTACTATCGTGGAGCGAGCGGTCGCGATCAGTATCTCGAGCGTATCTGCCCTATCAGGGCGACCAAAAACGTTCCCTGTCTCAAGGCAGAATAATTACGTAATTCGTTACGTAATTCTTAATAACTGATTTTTTATCAGAGCCAGTTTTTCTGGACGTGTGAGGCGTTTGATACGCGCTTCTTCGCGCGAAGCGGTCGACCGCGTACGGTACGGCTTGACGTAGGCGAGGGTAACCGGTCGACGTCCCCGCGTATACTTGGCACTGAGAGCGGACGTATTATGCTCTCCTAGTCGGCGAGTCACGTCCGTGGTGATGCCAGTGTAGAGAGTTTCATCGGCACAACGGAGGATATAGACGGTATACATAGCAAACCGAGTGACTATGGTCGAGGTGGAAGAGGCACGAACATACTCGTCCGGCGACGATACTCGGCAAAGTCGGGATGCTCTGCCATCTTCTGTTCGAGGAGTGGTACCCCCGAAACCTTGAGGATGAGAAAGGTGATCGTGAGCGGTCCGATGATACCGACGAGTCCGCCCGGTACGGCGAGCGCCATGAGCCAGATCCCCCACCACTGGGTCACTTCGCCGAAATAGTTGGGATGACGAGTGTAGCGCCAGAGGCCGCTTTGCATGAGGCGACCCTTATTCTCAGGATTTTGGATAAAACGAGCCAATTGGACATCACCCACGGACTCAAAGAAAAATCCGATGCCCCAGATGAGGAGTCCCAGGGTATCGAGATATCCCCACCCCTGTCCCGACTGACTATTCATGATAAGCACGGGGCAAACCACCAGAAACACGAGTGTTCCTTGGAGCAGATAGACCTGCCCATACGACCGGAGGAGAAACCAGCGTCCCCACTCGGTCCGCCACTTGGCATAACGGAAATCCTCAGGCCGACCTCGGTGGCGACGAGCGATATGCGACGCGAGGCGCACCCCCCAGACGGTGACGAGTGCTACTACGATGAGCGAACGGAGGCTGTCACTTTCACCAAGAAAGTAGCTCACCCACGCAAGGAGGACAAACCCGAGGCCCCAGGCCACATCTGCGACGTCGTTGCGCTTTTTCACTATCGACACCACAAACCAGAGGGTCATGTACGCGAGAAGGACGAGCGCGAGCGTGATGTAATAGCTCATAAGACTTTAGTCGCGATGAGATAGGTGACCGTTGAGACCGACGCAGCCAGTACCATCCCCCAGGCCATATCCACAAACGTGATGAGAACCGGCCAGTCCTTGAGGGTGGCGAGGTTAGTGAGATCATAGGTCGCGTAGGTCATGAGCCCGAAGAGCGCCCCGACCAGGAGGGAACTCGACCACGATCCCGATTTGACCGCCGGCAGAATGACAAAGTAGACCAGTCCCGCGATAAAGAGAAAGTAGAAACTAAATCCAGCCACCCAGTTGAATTCGGTCTTCATGAGCCCACCCAGCTGTCCCCGATAAAAACTGCGCGCCACGACACCGAGCCAAAGCATATCGATAGCAAAGAAGACCGGGAGCGCGATGAGATAGAGTTTGAGAAACATTCTCGTTTGATAGAACGGATTACACTCCTAGTATAGCAGGTTTATCAAACGA
This sequence comes from uncultured Bdellovibrionales bacterium, assembly GCA_964500505.1. Lineage (GTDB taxonomy): Bacteria > Patescibacteriota > Minisyncoccia > Moranbacterales > UBA1568 > UBA1568. Next base: position 298,743 of record CAZCNN010000001.1, read on the forward strand.
GCACCGCCTCGTGATATACTGATACTATGTTGAATCAGCGCCTCGTCATCAATATGCTCTGCGAGTTCGGACCTATTCTCGGGTTCGTCGTCGCTTTTGAACTCCACGATTTTCGCTCTGGAGTTATCACCATGATGTTTCTCGTGGCGCTCGCCCTCATCGTCGAGAAACGGCACTACGGTCACTACCCCGTCTTTGCTCTCCTCTCCACCGGGACCGTCCTCTTCTTCGGCGGCCTCATGCTCGCGACTGGCCTCCCCTCACTCTTTATTCTCCGTGACACGCTCTTTGATGCTATCTTCGGCCTGGTCCTTATCGGCTCGGTCTGGATCGGTCGACCTCTCTTTCGACACCTCTTTGGCAACGTCTTTGGTCTCACCGACCTCGGCTGGCGGACGCTCACCCTCCGCTGGGGCATCTTCTTTCTGTGCTTTTCCGCGGTGAACGAGTGGGTACGTCAAACACAGTCACCCGAGCACTGGGTCATAGTCAAGATCATTATTATTATCATCACGGTCACCTTTGGGTGCTACCAATTCACCCTGACGCGTCGAGAGCGTCTCCCAGATACCAATGACTGGGGTATTATCCGCTAGTCTTCTTCGTGAACCACTGTGATAGTGAGTTCGCCCGCGTTGTTAAAATTCTTGAGTATCCGCTCGAGTCGAGGAAACTCGGTCTCAAGCTCGTCTGAGAGTTCGTCTTCGTGGATGAGCACTATCTCCGTATCCTCGGCACAGCTATCATAGAGACACTCCTCCACGGCGTCCCAGTTCCCACCGAAGTAACTCGGGAAATCAAAACTCTTACCGAGCCATTCCATGAGCTCCTCTTTTGTTTGAATAGTATTGAGATCCAGTTCCAAAGAAAGCATACTTTGTATTACCAAAAAATTACCAACGATTTACAGTATACACCATAGTTCGATTCAACTCACGATGTGCCAGAGCTTTTCTGCCAAATTGAAAAAACGCCCCGTATTCCCAGCGATACAAAAAAGTATCGCTCCATACACCGCGTATGTCGTGAGTCTATCATCTGATGTCAATTTAAGTGCACTCCCTAATGCTTTGTTCGGTACAAACGGTGTCCCGTGAAAATTGACCGCGGCATAGAGCTCGTCTAAGACGAGATGACCGACATAGCCAATGAGCATCGCGAGCGCAAGGAGAAATGATTCAAGGTTTAGACCACGCGGATGGCTTCGTCGAGGGTAGTCACACCACTCATGACGAGGTTCACGGCATTCTGACGGAGGGTGGTCATGCCAATTTTTTCTGCATAGGCCTGGAGCTCACTCATCGACGCTTTGTCGACGATCATCGCTCGCAGTTCATCATCAAAGATGAGCACTTCAAAGACGCCGGTCCGTCCATGGTAGCCCGTCCCCTTGCAGGCGTCACAACCAGCTCCTCGCCGATACGCGATATCCATCCCCTGGAGTCCCAAGAAATTGATGTACTCGACCCGTGGAGCCGGGTCAGGAGCACTACACGACGGACAAATCTTACGGACCAGACGTTGGGCAATAATCCCTCGGACTGCATAGGCGATCATCCCGCGTTCGATATTCAAGTCAATGAGCCGAGCCACTGCACCGATTGTGGTATTGGCGTGAAGGGTCGAGTAGACCATTCGTCCCGTGAGTGATGCTTGGACCGCGTGCTGGGCGGTCTCTGAATCACGGATTTCTCCGATCATCATCACATCCGGATCCTGACGGAGGATACTCTTCATCCCCTTCCCAAAGGTAAAGCCAATTTCTGGCACCACCTGGCTCTGGCGCATGTCTTCGATAAACACCTCGACTGGATCCTCGAGGGTCATGATGTTGCGCTCCTTCCGGTTGATCTCCATGAGCATCGAGTAGAGCGTCGTCGTCTTACCGGAACCAGTCGGTCCGGTGGTGAGGATCATGCCGTAACTCGCGAGCGTCAACTGGCGTACGCGGAACCGGATATCCTCGTCGAATCCGACATCATCGAGCGAGATGAGCATGTCAGAACGATTGAGGAGTCGAAGCACGGCGGTCGGTCCGTTCACCGTCGGAAAGATAGAGACCCGGACGTCGATGATGCGTTCCTTGCCGACATCGTCAGCAAGCTTCACGGCAAAGTGGCCGTCTTCTGGCAGACGCACCCATCCTATCTCCATGTTCGAGAGTACCTTGAGCCGGTTGATGATATGTTCGTGATCTTCTTTGGAAAAGCGCTGGTAGGTCTGAAGCACGCCATCGATACGGAAACGGATGAGCACTTCGTTCGGCATGGCCTCGATATGGACATCGGACGTACCGCTCGTAGCAGCCGCCTGAACCATCGGTGTCACGAGATCACTCCCGGTGACGTCCTTGAGGACAATAGCTCCCTCAGACAAGGTTTTAGCTTCTTCAGTATTCATGGCTATAGTATATCACATCTCTCCCTCACCTTTGGCCAGAGAATACCGCTAGGCATAGACCGATTGACAAAACACTCAAAAATGGCTATATTCCAAGCACCAAAATTCTCCAAGGAGCCATCATGGCCACTTGCCCTACCTGCAACGACACCGGGGTTGCGCAGCGACCCAGAAACGAGACATTCACGAGGGGCGGTCCGCCTCACTACACTGCTGGCACCAGGCCGTGCCCGAGCTGTCGCGGGGCATCGGCGATCGATCTGACGGCGAGCAACACGACTGCGCCACCGGACGCGACACCCGACGACTTGCCCGAAGCATGGAAGGCTGGGTTCAACGGCGCCTAACGCCCCAGTCCGCAACGCGGACACAGACAAGCCCGACTCATGCCGGGCCTTTTTTATTACCGATTGAGATAGGTGATGGTGAGCTGGAGCACGGTCGCAAACGACACCCAGAGGAGATACGGAATTTGGGCATAGGCGAGGATCCGACTATGAGGAAAAATCGCCACCATCGCCCAAATGAGGGTCCCAAGAACAAGGAGGATATCGAGCGAAGCAAGCCAGTTATTCTTGAGTCCAAACTGGATCCAGGTAAAGGCAAAGTTACTGATGAGATTGAGCACAAACGGGAGCGCCACCCAGAGTGACACCTGGCCCTGCCAGGCCATGAAAAAAACGCGTCCAAAAGAAAGCGCGATGCCGATATAGAGGACCGTCCACACCGGGCCAAAGAGCCAGGCTGGTGGTGACCAGGTTGGCTTCAAGAGCATGGCGTATTCGGTAAAGTTATTCATACGAGAGAGATTCTTGTGACAAAATAAAATTGACGAGTCGTGGAACCCAGAGGTTCTGTGTCACAAGGAGCCCCAGTCCCAGAGCAATGAGCATAAGGAGGAATATCTGGATGGCTCGGAGCCATGGATTCCGGCAACAACTCCCCGATTCATTTTTTCCACACTGACAGTGCCACATAGATGTATGCTTGAGGATTTGGCTAATCAGCGATCACTTCGAATTGACCATAGGCCGTACGCTTCACATCAAACGGCATCTCCTTATCTTTCCAATTTTCTTCCGACATATACGGATCCTTGTGCACTTTAGCCAAAACCTGTTCACGGTGCTTCTTCGACTTATACACGATATACGAAAACACGACGCGTTCCCCTCGCTTCAGATTAGTCATCTTGGGAAATAAGGGCGTCATATTACCCATATCCTTGGGTCGGAGTTCATCACTCACGCATTCCTTGTAATCGAGCGCGCCACATTTCCTCCAAATCTTACTTGCCTGCTTGGCCATCTTTTTGTACGCGTCGAGATTCTTCTCTGTTACTACCAGTACAAACCCATCTACATACTTCGCCATATGATTAGCGCTACGATTTATTTTGTTTATCAGGATTGAGATAATAGTCGAGGGTATAGATCCAATTCTCATCGTCCTCGCCACCCTGCTCACGGGTCATCACTTTCTGATTGAAGAGCCAGGCGAGATAGTCAGCATCCTTGTCAGCTACCTCCTTGACTGTTTGCCCCGTGTATTTGCCAAAGTTAAATTTCTTCATGAGAATCGGACGAGCTGAGATGGCGAGCATCTCCGCAAACACAGTCGCCTCATCGCTCCCGTAGCGCTTGAGCATCTCGACATACTGATAGGCATAGAGCGCGCGGAGGACCCGGACATCACCGAGCGCATCGTGCGCGACTACCTCCCCTACCTCGAGGTCGTGATAGTAGCGGAGGTACTGGAGGTTGTGACGTGGGATGACGCCATCGGTATCGAGGAAGTGCGAGAGTTTGAACGTATCGATCGACTGTGGCACCATGAGACCCTCCCGACGAAGCATATCGACGTCAAACGTGGCATTGTGGGCGACGAGGATAGCCCCACTTCCGAGGATCTGCTCGAGGTCGCGAAACATCGGCGAGCCGGCAAAGACTTCACACTCAGCTACCATCTTGTTGGTGATATGGGTCACTGCCATGGCATCGATAGTGATGGGTACCGGTGGTCGGTACAGTCCCTCGACCTCTGCGCCCGCATAGGCATAGGCCACCTGGCACAGCCGGTCCGTCGGTCCCGTCCCCGTCGTCTCTGTATCAAGAAATATGAGTTGGTCCTCTTTCATGTATATACCATCAAAATTACTTCTTCAGTATACCAGACTTGATCAATCCACTTCAAAAACTTTGTGTCTGCCACTAGCACCGGAGACGAGTCGCAATTGTGACTTGGTGACACCAGAGTGCTGAGCGAGTATTCGCCCTACTGCCTCGTTAGCCCGACCCTCGATCGGCAGGGCTTTGACCATCACGACGAGATGTGACGCATCGATGGACTCCACACGCTCCTCCCGCGCCCGCGTTTTTACCGTAACAAATATCCTCATGTGTTTGTTACGTAATGAATTACGTAATTCAATTTTCAGCGAAAGGATTCTCACCATCAAAGACGATGAGTGGGGCCTGGTTGATGCGGTCAAAAGTGAGATAGGGATACTGACGAATGTAGAGGACATCGACGGCCCCAAAGAGTGCTTGAGAATAATCAAAGCCGAGTTTCTCTGATGCGGCCCGCACGACTTCTTCTGATTTTCCTTCTACTTCGACAAACGGACGAAGAAACGGCCACTCATCGATGGTCACCTCTGTCCCATCGAGGGTCCAGAGTTCACGCTTGGTTTCTTGATATGATTTTTTCTCACAGCCAAGCGAGAGGAGCAGATTCACCGCCTCATCAAAGTCATCCACCGTGAGACAGGTCTCCTTTTGATTCTCGATATGCTCTCCATCCACTACCTTGAGGCTCATGGTGATTCGGTCGCCTTCGTCACGGACTCGCATCCAGCCACCTGGTATCTCGTGCCCTTTCGGCAAATTGAACACTACCCGCTTCTGGAGAAACTCGGGCTTGACCAGGGTCGCCCCAACGGCAAGTAACTTCTCCCTCACCTCACGCTTGTCCACATCCGGAAACGTCGCCTCGTATTCGATTTTCATATCTATTGTTTTAATTCTATTTCTTCTTGGGCTTAGGTACCGGGAGAGCTGTTTCGGTAAGACGAATCAACTGCGAGAGCCACGCGTGATCATCAATCAAGTCCTCGTCAATATACATATACGGTTTCGCCCCGGGATACGGGATGCCCTCCTTATACTTCGTCCCCGCATACTCCCGACCAGGCTCAGTAATCTTCACATACAACTTGCCATCACACACAAGCGCCACCACCTTGTCGCCACAGTAGAGTGCGTACTCGCCAAACATCTTGCGCGAATGAATCCCCGCCACCTCCGAGAGTTGGTCTTCGATATATTCCATTGTCGACACCTTGGTCGCCATAGATTTCAATTACTTCTTCACTCGGGCGCGTTCTTCTTTGAGGCGGAAGCGGATGATTTTGGTGATGAGCGCGGTGGGGAGTGGTTCACCGATAGGAAACTGGATGGCACCTTTGGAGTAGCGATAGCGTTCGGCGATTTCTGGTTCAAACTGCTTCACCCCAGATGGCGCTGGGTAGAAACCATAGTGGTGTTTCTGAACCGCAAAGTGCACCAGGTTTTTGCCATGCACCCGGATGGTCGGCATCCCATAGCGAATCACTTCCTCGCCCTCCGGCACGAGTTCTCGCAGTAGAGACCATAGACGCCTGGCCTCACTCTGCACCCCACGAGGCAAGCTCTTCATATATTCCCCCACTGTTTTGTAGGTTTCCATAGTACGTAAAGACTGATGTAATATTCCATCCCCTCTATTTTACACCCCCGCCTATCTTTCAACCAAAAGTCCGGACGATGGGATAAAAAATGGCCGAGCTGAGGGTGTTCCTCGGCTGACCATGATGCTTTCTACACGAGACCGTCCACGCAATCAATGCAACTGGAGCGGTCGCCCTGACGACTGGAGTATGTACTCATGAACTGCTGCTGCGAGGTCGTCACTCTCTATCGTCATAGTCTTGGGTCGGCTCTCTTCATCGTACGAGTAGCAGGCGGCCCACGTCTCGATATTCCAACGTGATTGGATGTATTCAACCACATCGGGTCGACAGGTATGTGACAGGCCAGAAGCCTGAATCTGACTGACGAGTCGAGCATGCTGATTCCGCGAAATCCGGTACTTCTTGGTGAGCGCAACCAACTGTTGAAAGGCGTCCATCTTGGAAAAAACCTCAAACTGTGCCCCGTGTCCCGGGACCAAGAAATGTCCGTGTCCTTGGCAACTGAGGCAACAAACGAAGTGGTAGCCACTATCTGACTCATCCATGGAGTACTCCTCTTTGGGAAACGACTAACACAAAGTCTACACTGCTTTCTCATTTTTTTCAAAAACCAAGCAAAGACCCGCCAGACGGCGGGTCCTGGGAAGCTTGATAGAAAGGGAGATTAGAGCTTCTCGAGCTCTTTGAGGTCTTTGTCGGGGAAGTAGAGGATAGCGAGGCCGATGACGATACCACCGATAGCGGTATAGAGTGGGTTACCTTCAAACGCAAAGAAATCGACGGCGTCCAAAATATGCCAGATACCGCGCCAGACAAGAACCAGCCCGATCACAATCGCGAGGTTATGGGCAAAATATTTGATGATGTTTCCTTTTTGAATCATAGCTTTTGATAATAAGTGACTGCTTCAGTATATCACACCGATACCAATCCGAGTTTTTTGAGGCGGGAGCGAATGCCACCAGGTTTGCGACCGAGCTTCTCGGAGATTTCTTTCATTTGCTTGCCGCGTTCAAACAACTTCTTGAGCTCGGCTTCTTCATCAGTAGTCCAAGACCGATAGGCCTGCGGATGTTTCTCTCTTATAATTTCGATAGGAGAGTCACTGTTTTCCTTGCCCCGCGAGGCTGCACCCTTTGCTGGTTTTGTTTTCTTGCCCCGCGAGGCCCTGCCTTTTGCGGGGTTGGTCTTGCCTCCACAGATGATGATAAAATTGTGCTCTATCTCGGCGATGCGCTCGGGCGTGAGGCGCTCATACTCAGTGATCGCTCGCTCGGAGGCAGCGCGGAATCGCTCATCCTCGGCGAGGACCAATGGGTGCACCTCAAAGGCGCGCGCGTTCACCCCGAGGAGATGAATACCTGAGAGGGTCCGGACGCGCGAGAGCGCCACATAACCCTGACCATACTCAAACGTCTGCGAGAGGTCCATGACGGCGGCATCGAGCGACACGCCCTGACTCTTGTGGATGGTCATGGCCCAGGCGAGGCGGAGTGGAATCTGGGTAATCTTGGCAAACACTTCGTCCCCTTCGGCGATGGTCCACTCCATCGGTTCAGTCTCGACCTTGAGTCCATCGGTCGTCCGAACAATCGGATATTTTTTGTCTGCGGTAAAGCCGATGACGGTGCCAAGCGTGCCGTTCACATAGCCAGCACTCTGGTTGTTTTTGGTAAACATAACCGCCGCGCCGACCTTGAGCTCAAGTCGTTCTGGCGAGAGACAACCCCGGACGAGAGCGCTCGTCAGGGCCTCGGGACCACGGAGTGCCATCGTGTAGGCATGGGTTTTCCCGGAAAGTTTCTTGAGCTCCGTGTTGTTGAGTGTGTCGACGTTCGCGTTGTGCGAGTAGAGACGAGTCATGTCGTCGGGCGCCTCACTCCGCTCGATGATGCGCTCGCGGATGGTCTCGTAGTGCGTCTCGTCAAATTCATTGTGTCGGATGGCGGAGAGGATCTGGAGAAACGCGCTGTCCTCCTGGCGATGCTGTTCAGTGAGGTAGCACACGGTCGGACGGAGGACGTTCCATATCTCGGCATCAAAAGCAAACTCCACCACTTGATTCCCCTCTTTGCCTTTGCCAGCGACCGGTGGAAGCTGAAAGAAATCACCGACGAGTACCACCTGGAGTCCGCCAAACGGCAACTGCTGTTTGCGGACGCGCCGACAGACCCGCTCCACCAGAGTGAGCACTCGCCCATCAAGCATCGAGACTTCGTCGATGATGAGGACCCGAGCTTTTTTGATTCGCTTCGAGACATAGCGGTTCTCAGCCAGGTGCCTGAGGGCGTCATCGTCAAGCTCCGACTGGATCCCGATACCGCTCCACGAATGGATGGTCATGCCGTGGATATGGGTGGCCGCGATACCCGTCGACGCGGTCACAGCAAAATCAATCTCGTGTTCACGGAGATAGTCGGTGTACTGGTTGATAGTGTGGGTCTTGCCCGAGCCGGCCTCCCCCGTCAAAAACACGTGGGCCCCAGTCTTCAAAATGGCAAGCGCTTGGTCTTGGGTCATAATTTTGGGGTCATACCCTATCCTACCATTTCTTAGCGCCTGTCCCAACCATGTCTTTTTAGCCAAGAAAAAAGCGCCATACCTATTGTTTCACTTGACCCGGGGTCGTTCTTCCCATATAGTATAATAGTATATGAAATAGAGTGAAACAATTATGGACCAAAACAACGCCATCAGAAGACTCGGAGTGATCGAGGCGGGCTTCCCCTCCCCGGCCGAGGAGGAACTCCTCGATACCATGACGCTCGACGAGTGGCTCATAAAACGGCAAGAGGCGACCTACATGCTCGAGGTCAAGGGACTCTCGATGATGAACGCTGGCATCCCCCCGGGCGATACCGCGCTCGTCGAACGTGGACGCGACCCCAAGCACGGTGACATCGTCATCGCCTGCGTCGACGGCAAATGGACGATGAAGTTCTATCACATCCTCGCCGACAAAAGAATCGTCCTCGTCCCAGCCAATCCAAAGTTCTCGCCTATCTACCCAAGGGAAGAACTCCGCGTCGAAGCCATCGTCATCGCCATCATCCGCAAATACTAGTATGTCCGCGCCCATCGCTCTCGGCAAATATCCTCGAGCTATCCTCCACATCGATGGTGATGCTTTTTTTGCCTCGTGCGAACAGGCTCGCAACCCAGAACTCCGGGGCAAGCCCGTCATCACCGGCGCCGAACGTGGTATCGCCTCCTCCGTGAGCTACGAGGCCAAAGCCCGGGGCGTCACCCGAGCCATGCGCTTGTCGGAAATCAAAAAGCTCTGTCCCGACGTTATCATCATGCCCTCGGATTATGAGACGTACTCACTCCTCTCGAAACGGTTTTTTGAAATCGTACGCCGCTACACTCCCGACGTGGAGGAATACGGCATCGATGAGTGCTTCGCCGACCTGACCGGTTGGCAGCGTCCGTTTCACATGAGCTACGAAAAAATCGCCGAGAAAATCCAGAGCGACCTGGCCCGCGAAATGGGCTTTACCTTTTCCATCGGTCTCGCCTCGACCAAGGTCCTGGCCAAGCTCGGCTCCAAGTGGAAGAAGCCACATGGTCTCACCGCTATCCCGAACAAGCGCATCCACCTCTACCTCGCAGAGCTTCCTATCGACAAGCCCTGGGGTATCGGACCACAGACGAGCGCACTCCTCAGGAAGTACGGCATCCGGACCTGTCTCGACCTTGTCCACCGAGATGAGGCCTGGGTACAGAAACATTTTCCCAAACCCATCCAGGAAATCTGGTCCGAGCTCCGTGGACAGAGCGTCATACCACTTCTGACCGAGCCACGGCGCGACCATGCTTCCATCCAAAAAATGAAGACCTTTACTCCTCCATCGAACGACCCGCGCTTCGTGTTTGCTCAGTTGTGTAAAAATATCGAGGCCGCCTGCATGAAGGCCCGCGGCTATGAACTGGAAGCCAAAAAAGTATTTGTCCTCCTCCGGACTCAGAACTTCGAACATCATTATAGCGAAATCAAACTCTCACGACCGACCAACTTCGCGCACGAACTAATCGACCTCCTCTCACCCGTGTTTGATACCCTCTACCGTCCCGGGGTGTTCTATCGAGCGACCATGATAAGCCTCATCGAACTCGTCCCCTTCACCCATCAGCCTGACCTCTTTGGCGCCTCCGTCCAGGTCGAGGGCTACCGTCGCTTGTATGAAAAGATTGACGAGGTGCGCGCCAAGTACGGCAAACACACCATCCACTTCGGCTCATCATTCCTCGCTCACCGATTTTCCCAGCATGAGGGCGAGCGTGGCAGCACGCCCGAACGTAAACGCGAACTCTTTAAGGGTGAAACCAAAAGAAAAAGAGTCGGCCTCCCGACTCTCTCCATCACCCTCGAATAGTTCACTTCTTTTGCTTGGCTCCGGTAGCGATAAAATCAGCCCCGATTTTCCACCGGCCACGCTCCCGAAAGGCTGGGATGGTTTGCTTTCGAGCAGCATTAATAAGACCACTAAGTACCAGGTTATGTTTTTTGGCGTATTCAGCGAGCGTCACAATTTCCTGTCCTGTGAGATAGGCTATGCGTTTATGGAGGGACTCCATCAGTGCAAAGGCGACAATCTTTTCCATGCGCTGTACCTGTTTCGTAGCATCGTATTCACGAAAGGACTGATAATAAATTCCTTTCTCCTTATCGCGAATAATCACAGCAGGGAAACCTAACCGAAACAACTGATAGTTCATGAGTACTCGACCGATGCGACCATTGCCATCGCAGAAAGGATGAACGCGCTCAAACTCCAGATGGAAACGAGCAATCACATCGGTCACATAACTTTCATGATCATCGAGAGCGCGACCTATGGCGCGCGTCATAAGTGAAACGACCTGCTCCGGAGCTGGCGCGATATGTCGTCCTACCCGTACAAACTCTCCCTTTTTTCGAAATCGGCCAGCGATGCCATCGTCAATATTTCCGATGAGCATCTTATGGAGGAGCAGGATAAATTCGAGAGAAAGATCAGTGGTACGAGCTTTGGCCTTGATATACTCAAGCACCCGCGCCAGATTCTTGGCTTCAAACACTTCCCGCAACTCGACTGTGCGAGTCACTTCCATTTCAAAGAGAATCTTTTCTGTTTCTTTCAGGGTCAATGTGGAATTCTCAATGGCATTGGAATTATAGACTCCTTCGGGAATCTCCACTTCATCAAGCATATCCAAAAGAGACTCTTTCCCTTTTTTGAGCGAGCCAAACTGTTTCTTTAGTTGTTCTATGCGCTTCCGATATAAAGCGTTTAAGGCCATAAAATACGGTTAATTTATGTACCTATTATACAAAATTAACTGACTTTTGTCAATATACGGTTAATTTTGCATGAAAATCGATAAAATTAACCGTCTTTTGAGAAGTGCCTACAGCCGGTCCTGACCGCTTTGGCGGGTGAAGTACCAGAGGAGGTTGGCGATGACAAAGAGGATGCCAAGGAAAATCCCAAATGGGAACGTGATGAGACCAAGCCAGCCCACGGTAAAGAGAATTTCGATCACTCCCCCACCAGGACAATCTGGGGTAAATACTCCCTCTACCTCGCCACAACCGAGAACCCGACTGAGGAAGGAAGCCAGGATTACCGAGAGAAGCGGAGCAAACGAGAAGAGGGCGACCAGTCCATAGAGGACGCCCCAATGGCGCCACGTGAAATAGTGCGAGTAACTAAAGTATTTCATATAAGCGTCTCTCTCAAATCTCAACGCTTACAGTATAACAGAAACGAACGCTTGCCTCATAAAATGTCCATATTTCGGCTGAAAACCTCTCAAAGCTCGTCGGGTTAATTGCAATAGCCCTCACTCACTTTTCATGATTTTCATCACGAAATCTGAACATTTTCTTGAGACATGCGATTTGAGAGAGATACATTATCTAGAATTTCCGACTGTCGTAGGCCCAGTGGAGGAGCGCCTGACGCTGACGAGGCCGACAGGCGAGGTCACCTCGGCGACAGTTGTGGGCGACCTGAGCGATGTGACGACTGATCGCCTTCCATCTCTTAATCTGGCGTTCATCCTCCTCCGGGAGACGCCGACCCAGATAGTAGCGACAGTACCACTGGAACCACCCCCGTGGGTCATCAGGGTATATCCAGCCCTTCTCGCGCCACACCGAGAGTGACTGCGACGCCTTCACTCCGAAAAAATTGAGACCCTGGTCGTAGTGTTTGGGTGACAGTTTGGCGTCCAGGTACCAACTCTTGGGGAACTCGGCCCGGCAATCGGTCAGGTACTTGCCACCAAAGACCCCGAGCGTGAGCATCTCTCGTGGTGTCAGGTCTGGCTTGAAGTCAGGATGAAAATGTTTCCCCACCGGCTCGGTACACACATACTCATAATGAGGTTGCATCGAATCGCGAACCACAATACGTCTTGTCATATGCCTGGTTGTTTATCCCGTACCAAACTCGTTTTGGTACTGGGACATTGTGTCATTGACGATAATTTCCCTCTTCATATGGCTAGTATATCACAGTAGAATTGAGAACGGGTCCGAAGCAACATGTGCCCCGAACCCGGTCCAACTTCCAATCGCCTGTCACTCGGCATAGAAACGCCTCCGACTCGAGTAGAGCTTGCCCGCGAGACCGCCGAGGACCGACGTGTCGTCACGAACAAAGTGGAAGCTCTGACTCCACCATCCCTCTTGGCCACCGATGGCATATTCGAGACGGATGGAATAGTGACCAGCGTACCGGTGGTACTCCCGTCGTACCACAAAGCGACGTACTTCCACTCGGCGATAGAGCGCTTCAGCTTCACGAGCTTTCAGCGCCAGAGCATCATGGTGATAGTCGAGTACGACTCGTACCACCCGCTCCGCCAAGGCAAGTCGGTACTGAAGAAACCGGAACTTCCGTTTTCGACCAGCACCACGAGGTAGGGACCTTTCTTCCCGGAAGAAACTCTCCAGTTGTACCACATCGAAAACGATGGGCACACCCACGATGGTGGGCGGGATGGCAGCAGTAAGCATGGTGACCTCCTTTCAGGGGTCTGGGTTGAAGAACCGCCTTCAGTCTACACCACCCATACTCTCTCGGCTACTTTTTCAAGACGCGTTTGAGATAATGGCCGGTATAGGACGCGCTATTGTGGGCGACTTCCTCGGGTGTCCCCTCGGCGACGATCTTGCCACCGCCGACACCACCCTCAGGGCCGATGTCGATAATATGATCGGCACTCTTAATGAGATCCATGTTGTGTTCGATAACCATGACTGTGTTCCCCTTGACCACCAGACGCTCCAGTATCTCAATCAGTTTCTTGACGTCTTCGTAGTGAAGCCCGATGGTCGGCTCATCGAGGAGATAAATAGTGCGCTCGACATGCTGGCGATAGAGTTCGGACGAAATCTTGACTCGCTGTGCCTCACCACCGGAGAGGGTAGTCGCCGACTGCCCGAGCCGGAGATAGCCGAGTCCTACTTCATTCAGAGTCCGGAGCCGATCAGCGATAGCCGGGATATCAGCAAAGAAGGAAAAGGCTTCTTCGATGGTCATCTCAAGGACCTGATGAATACTCTTGTGTTTGTACTTGACCTCGAGGGTCTCCTTGGTGAAACGCTTGCCATCACAGACGTCACACTGCACGTACACCGTCGGGAGGAAGTGCATCTCGACCGCGATAAAGCCATTGCCCTCACAGGTCTCACAGCGTCCACCAGGCCGGTTAAATGAGAAGCGTCCGGCTTTCCAACCCCGTACCCGCGCTTCTTCACTGGCGGCAAAGAGATCACGGATGTGGTTAAAGGCACCCGTATAGGTCGCCGGGTTGGACCGTGGCGTCCGTCCAATCGGACTCTGATCAATCATCACGACGCGAGAGAGGTACTCGGTGCCGGTGATAGAGGTACAGTTGAATACTTCGTTGGATTTGTAGCGTCGATCAAAACGAGCTTGGAGATTCTTGTGGAGAATTTCGTAGAGAAAAGTTGACTTGCCGGATCCCGAGACGCCCGTCACCACATTGAGCCGGCCAAGCGGGATATCAACATTCATGTTCTGGATATTGTAGAGATGACCACCACGAATCTTAATCATCCCCTTCTCTTTGCTCCGTCTCGTTTTGGGAATCGGAATGACTTCTTCACCCCGGAGGTATGAGAGAGTGAGCGACCCGGAAGTATTTTTCTTGGCCGTGAGGAGATCCTCGAGATAGCCCGAGACCACCACCTCGCCCCCGTGCACCCCAGCCCGGGGTCCGATATCGACAATGTAGTCGGAGGCAAAGATCGTGTCCTCATCATGCTCCACCACAATAATAGTGTTACCGAGTTCCCGGAGCGCCTGGAGAGTGAGGATGAGGCGGTCGTTGTCACGCTGATGGAGTCCAATCGTCGGTTCATCGAGGACATAGAGGGCACCGACCAATTTGCTCCCGAGCTGGCTCGCGAGCCGGATACGCTGGGCCTCCCCTCCCGAGAGGGTATTGGCCCGGCGATCGAGCGTGAGATAGTTGAGGCCGACATCGAGGAGGAACTGAAGTCGCCCCCCGACTTCCCGGAGCACCACCGAAGCAATCTGGCGCTCTCGTTCGGAAAGTTTCAAGTCATCAAAAAACTGCTTGGCCTCTTCGGTCATCATGGTAGTCAACTGAACAATGTTCTTGCCACCCACCAAGATATGAAGTGCTTCCTCGCGGAGACGCGTGCCATGACAGGTATCACAGACTTCTTCGCCAAAGAAGTGTTTGGTCCCGAGACCGTTACAGGCCTCGCAGGCACCGTAGGGAGAATTGAACGAAAAGAGGCGAGGCTCTACTTCGGGATACGAAAAGCCATCGTAGGGACACGAGAACTTGGACGAAAGGACGAGCTTTTCCTTGCCCATATGAATCTGCACGAGCCCATCGCTCTCCTCGAGCGCCCGCTGGACAGCTTCAGACAATCGCTCGGCCGAGGTCTCAGGAAATTTCTCAAACTCAAGGAGGGGCAGTTCGTCCACGATGAGATCGATATCGTGCTTCTTGTTTTTGGAGAGAATCACCTGCTCACGGAGACTCTTCCGCACGCCATCGAGAAATATCTCCGAGAAGCCCTTGTTCAAGGCATTGTAGAGAAGCTGGTAGTACTCGCCCTTGCGTCCTCGCACCACCGGCGCAGTGATGATAAGCTCTTCCTTTTTCCGTTTGGTGCTTTTGAGTGCCTCTTTTACTTTTTCTGAGACAATGAGGAGCATCTCTTCGGGCGCGAGCTTGGCGATTTCCCGATCGCAGATGAGACAGTGAGGCCGACCAAGCCGAGCATAGAGGACCCGGAGATAGTCATAGATCTCGGTCACGGTAGCCACCGTCGAACGTGGATTGCGACTGGCTGACTTCTGGTCGATGGAGATAGCGGGAGAGAGTCCGACGATTTCATCGACGTCCGGTTTCTGCATGGTATTCAAAAATTGTCGCGCATAGGCCGAGAGTGACTCGACATAGCGTCGCTGACCCTCAGCAAAGATAGTATCAAACGCGAGCGAAGACTTGCCCGAGCCAGAGAGTCCGGTAAACACGATCATCGCTCCCCGGGGCATCGCGACGGTGATGTTCTTCAAATTGTGCGTCCGAGCGCCCTTCACAATGATGGCGTTCGTGGCATCAAGTGCCGGATGTTTCTTGGTCATAGCTATTAAAAGTGTTCGAGCATAATACGGTAGTCTTCTTCACGTTCAAGGTGGACCACGAGTTCCACCGTACCAGCGGGCAGTGTTTTCTGAAACGTCCGGAAGTCAGAGAGCCAGTCGAGACTGACGAGATAGTCAGAAGTCGCAAAGGATTGATTCTGATAGAGATGGGCGGTCCGCTTCCAGAGGAGTGACAGAATCTTGCCAATAAGCGTAAAGTCCTGGGAGAGGAGCATCCCGCGCCGACTGAAGCGGACATACGAGAGCTGATACTCCGTCGCGAGCTTCACGAATACCCGTGAGAACTCTGGGAAAAAGTGCAGATGTTCGTGCGAGTTCAGTCCATCCGGGAATCGGCCAAAGAGTTCCTCAAACCGCCTGATCTGATCACACCACTCACTCTCAACTTGTTTCGCAGTGAGAAGTCCGGTCACGTAACGCAAGAAAAAGTTGAGCCCGCGTGACAGAGCGCTCTCCCGTACTTTGTCACCAGTTTTCAGTATCCCGATGAGCTCGAGGTGGAGATCAATCTGCGCCCCAGAAGCAAGGAGCGCCTGGGCCTGGTCATGCGAGACATAGTGGATGAGCACCGCTACGCGGTCGACCTTGCCCTCGTGCACCAGACGCAAAATAGGCTCCGCGGTCTGTCGGATCCCATAGTCATCAGCGGTAATAATGAAGCGCTCGCGGATATCTTGAGTCATGATGTCTCTTTTGAGAATACGACCTAGTATGTCACGAAAGAGCAGTCTCGGCAAGCCTCGAAGAGAGGCGGACCCGATTCCCGTCGAAGACTACTCCTTCGCTTTTTAAGAGAGATTTTTTGCGTTGTGCACCCCGATTGTACTCGCCGAACGTCCCATCAGAACGAATGACTCGATGACAGGGTCGAGCAGGATCAAAGTTCTGTTTCATGAGTGTCCCTACGGCTCGGGCAGCCCCAGGGAAACCTGCTCTCTTGGCTACTTCTCGGTACGACAACACTTCGCCACGTGGGATAGCACACACGACTTGCCAGACCCGATCTCCAAATGTCGCCACAGGTAATTGTCTCATATCACTCATCCAGTATACCTGGTTCTCCCTCACCAAAGCAAAAGCCCCTCCGGACGGGAGGGGCCTGGTAAAACAGAGTGGGTCTCTATTTCTCGCCAAAAGCCTTTTTGAGGGCGGCCTTGGCAGTATCCATCGTAGCCTGGAAGTCATCGACGGCCTTCTTGACCGTAGCACGACGAGTTTCCGCGAGGGCCTTGATATCAGCTTTCACCTTCTCAGAGGCAGTATAATCTGCTTTGAGTGAGGCGCGAGCGGCCTCCATGGCGGTACGGAAATTGGTTCGCACCGTTTCTGGGGCTGTCCCTGCTTCACAGTCACTCTTGGCCTTGGCCACAGCCGACTTCACTGCGGAGTCAAACTTGTCCACGGCATTCTGCATGTCATCCTGGCGACTGGCGAGGCGGGCATCGACGGCACTCCGATAGGTCGATATAGCCGTATCGATAGCAGCCTGCCTGGTATCAACCGCCTTCTCTACGGTTGCTTTGAAATCCTTCACTGCTTCCTTTTCCGCATCAGTATCAGCCTTGCTCTCAAGCTTGGCGTACATTTCACTGCGCTTCTGATCACTGTCGGAGCGCTTGTCACCGAGTTTGGCGTCACGACTGTCGCGACTGTCCTCAAACTTGCCGACGCGTGTATCCTTGCGCTCTTGGAACTTGGCTCGACGCTCAAGGACATTCTGGCCAATCTTGGCCGCGGTCTCTGCAAAACGGGTGCAAAATAGTTCTTGGCGTTTGTCCTGCATTTCTGCTTTTTTCTCCTCCATCGCAGCCGCGCGATCCGCCTGACGCGCCTCCATAGCGGCCTGACGTTCTTCGGCTGGAGTAGCGGCCGAAACGACCATTGGCATCACCATGGTGGCGACACCCAAAAGAGACATAATGCTCTTATAAGCTGTTTTCGTCATAAGATGTGCCTAAGTTATTAACGCTTTCACTGTCTGCCTCGACTTCACTGAGCGATCCGGCCTCTTCCTCATCGAGAGCGGCGGTATCGATAGTCGACTCTGACTCAATACTTCCTACCACGCCATCGATAGTATCAGGCACTGGAGCGACCTTCTTTTCGGTCATCATTTTCTTTTGAGTACTCCCGGTATTCATCGCTGTGTCACCGGTGTACTGTCGATAGACGAACACGCACACCACTATGGCGAGTGCGACCCCGACCACCACACCAAATATCTGCTTTTGTGTCATAAAAAATTGTTATATTTATTACCCTCGGTAAGACCGACCTTGTCTCACCGGCTGTACGCCTAGTATACCGTATCAAATCGAGACAAACAACCGACTCTTGCCATAATGTCAACAATAGGGTACAGTACGGTGTTCAGTTCCTTCCCCCAACCAGGAGACCCGTATGGAAAGCGCGTACACAGTCCGGGTCTATGCTCCGGAAATCGCCATCGTCTCTGCCTGTCTGAGCATTGGCGAAATCGCCTTCTCTTTTGACGGACGCACGGATGACGGACTCATCTTTGGTGACATCATCCTGCTTGATACCGACAAACCCTTGTCAGCACATGCTCTTCGCAAAGCTGGCTTCATCGGTGCAAGTCATTTCTGGCAAAACCAACTCATCGCGTATTTCCGCGACATAGGTTTGCCTCACAACGGACTTGCCGTTGAAAACTTCGCCGTAGAAATCGTTCGTGGCTCCGGCCCTCCGTGGGTGCCAGAAGTCCTCACTCTCGAAGTCGAACTTCTCCCTTCGGCAGAGACAAAGTTTTTCTGGAGCAACAGAAGACGAGTCTTCCTGCCAAACACAACGTCAAAGTAGCGGATGAACCCATCCGTTTTTTTCTTGTCTAAAACAGCCGGGAACGGACTTGTTTCTTCTTTTTCTTACCACCGAGACTCTCTTCGAGGACCTGGATCTCGTCACGGAGGATAGCAGCGGTCTCAAAGTCGAGCACCTTGACTGCGGCCTGCATCTCCTTTTCTTTGAGGCGGATCAGTTTCTCGGGATTCTCCGCAAAAATTTCTTGATCCAAAACGACATTGGCCCGCACGGCCTTGTCGTGTTCGCTCTCCATATTCTCGGTAATATCGTGAATGTTCTTTTTGATAGTCTGAGGCGTAATGCCGTGAGCAGTATTGTAGGCAATTTGGAGCGCCCGACGACGATTGGTCTCATCAATCGAATGTTTCATCGAGTCAGTGACGCGCTCGGCATAGAGGATGACACGACCGTCCACGTTACGAGCGGCGCGACCGATGATCTGAATGAGCGAGGTCTCAGACCGGAGAAATCCCTCTTTGTCGGCATCGAGGACACCAATAAACGACACCTCGGGGAGGTCGAGACCCTCCCGGAGGAGATTGACCCCGACGATACAGTCGAAATCACCGCGACGGAATTGGGTCAATATCTTGATCCGGTCGATGGTCTTCACGTCACTGTGGAGGTATTCGGCTTTAATCTTTTTTTCCTTGAGGTAGACCGAGAGGTCCTCAGCCATCTTCTTGGTGAGAGTCGTCGCAATCACGCGTCCACCCCGAGCAATCTCCTTTTCGGTCTCACCGATAAAATGCGCGATTTGACCCTTGTAGTCCCCCTTTTCATAAATCGGCATGATCGTCACTTCCGGATCAAGGAGTCCGGTCGGACGGATAACCTGTTCGGCGATATGCTCACTCACCTCGCGTTCGTAGTCGGCTGGAGTAGCCGAAGTAAAGATAACTGATCCGATACGCTCCAAAAATTCCTCATAGCGAAGTGGCCGGTTGTCGAGAGCCGAAGGAAGGCGAAAACCATATTCTACCAGGGTCTTTTTGCGTGACTGGTCCCCAGCGTACATCCCCCGGAGCTGCGGGAGTGTCACATGCGACTCGTCAATAATAGTGAGAAACTCTGGCTTGCCGTCAGCTGAGTGTGGGAAGTAGGAGAGGAGAGTCTCTGGGGGCTCACCGGGGAGTTTGCCCGAGAGGTGCCGTGAATAGTTCTCGATGCCGTTACAGTAGCCAATCTCTTCCATCATGGCGAGATCATAGGTGGTCCGGCGCTTGAGACGCTCCACCTCGAGGAGCTTCCCATCGGCTTCAAGTTCTTTGAGTCGAGCGGCGAGCTCCTGCCGAATTGATCGGATAGCCTCCTCCTTTTGGTCCTTGTCGGTGATAAAATGTTTGGCCGGAAAGAGAAAGACGCTTTCGAGTGTCCCCGCGATCTTCTGTGACACCGGGTCAATCTGGGTAATACTCCCGATGACGCCACCGACGATTTCTACTAAGTAAATAAATTTTTCTGAGACCGGCATAATCTCGATCCGATTGCCGATACTCCGGAACTGTCCCGGGGCCATATCGGCATTGGTGCGCTCAAAGAAAACCGCCACCAACCGATGGAGGAGCTCAGTCCGCGATATCGCCATGCCGACTTCGAGTCTCAAGTGCTCTCGTTCATACTCCTCGGGACTGCCCAAGCCATAGATACACGAGACCGACGCCACGATGATGACGTCTTTGCGCGTGAGGAGGGCCTGCGTTGAAGCATGACGGAGGCGATCAATCTCGGCATTGATCTGAGCATCCTTTTCGATATAGGTGTCAGAGGCAGGCATGTAGGCCTCGGGCTGGTAGTAGTCGTAGTAAGAGACGAAATAGTGCACCGCATGATCCGGAAAAAACTGCTGGTACTCCTGCGCCAGCTGAGCCGCGAGCGTCTTGTTGTGGGCGATGACCAAGGTCGGCCGGTCAGACTCCTTGATAACATTCGCCATGGTAAACGTCTTCCCCGAACCAGTGACCCCGAGAAGGGTCTGAAATCGCCGCCCCTGCTTCAGACCATCCGTGAGTTCAGCGATGGCCTTGGGCTGATCACCGGCTGGGGGCCAGTTAGATTTGAGGGTGAAATGAGACATACTTACTTTTTTTTGAACCACTGAACAAGTTTCGCTGAAAAATGATGATACATCTTCTCGCCCCGACCACGCTCGGTATAGAGAACAAAGAGAAAAGCTGCTACCAAAACAAACACGATGATATCCACCACTATCTTCATCTCATCAATGTGTCGCCAGAGCGTATGGAGCTTGGCGATACCGGCGTAGCCGATGTAGAGGTAGAGGAGGTCCTTGAAGAAGTTGCCTGCGTAGGTGGCAATAAAAAATACCCGGAAGTCCATCTTGATGATACCGGCGACGATAGAGACTGGCGTCGTGGGAAATGGCGGCAGGAGCCGGAGGACAAAGAGTGCTCCACCATCCTTCCAGTGATGCCCGACAAAACGCTGGCCAATATGCTCGATATCCTGATGAGTGATCCCAAACCACTTCTCAGCCCGAGGCATAAGCACGTCCTCCAGTTTATCCCCGAGGAGGTAGTAGAGCGAGGCCCCGATGGTTTTCCCGAGGTTGCCGATAGCGGCGAGAAGGAGGAGGTACCAGATTGGGTCACCCTGGACAAGGGCGAGCGATCCGGCGACGCCCATGATGAGAGCCGAGGGGATGGGGCTCACCACTTCTTCGAGAAATGATCCACAGAATACAAAGAGCTCAAGCGGCATATGAAACGCCGCGTAGCGTACTGTGGCTTCGATAGTAGAGAGGAGGTGATGCATAGGAGGACAGATGAGCAGCCCCCCCCCATTATACCACCCTGCACCAAAACTTACCCGATAAAAGTGAGAGCATTCCCCTTCTTATCCCCACGACCGGTACGACCGATGCGGTGGATATAGTCTTCGTAGTTCTCAGGAAGTTCGTAGTTGATGACATGAGTCACATCTGGGATATCGAGTCCGCGAGCGGCCACATCGGTAGCGACGAGGATATTGATTTCGTCCTGGCTAAAGCGACGGAGGGCGCGCTGACGCTGAGACTGTGACTTGTCACCGTGGATAGAGTCGGCCTTGAATCCACGGTCTACCAGACGATGAGCTAGTTTATCAACGCCATGTTTGGTCCGACCAAAGATGAGCACTTTCTGAAACTCGGGCTTCAAGAGTAAATTGTGGAGGGTTTCGATCTTCTCTTCTTTCGGGGTGACGTGGATGACGTCCTGATCCACGTTTTCTGACGTGGCCCGTGACTTGATAGCGATGGTTACCGGGTCGTTCAGAAACTTCTTGGCCAGTTCGGCAATTTCTCGAGGCATCGTCGCTGAGAAAAAGAGAGACTGGCGAGGCGACTTCATGAGTGCGACGAGGTACTTGATATCATTGATGAATCCCATATCGAGCATCCGGTCCACTTCGTCGAGGACAATGTTGCCGAAACCAGAGAGATCGAGCTTGCGCCGTTCGATCAAATCCTTGAGACGTCCCGGCGTACCGATGACAAAGCTCGGGTTCCGAGCGAGACTGCGGAGCTGAGAATCAATATGAGCCCCACCAATACAGAGTGCCGAGCAGAGTCCAGAACCACGTGAGAAATCACGGAGCTCATCCTCGATCTGGAGCGCGAGCTCGCGAGTTGGGACAATGATGAGCACTTTTTCCGTCTTGTGCTTGAACGTCTTGTGGATGAGTGGCAAGAGAAAAGCAGCGGTCTTGCCCGTACCGGTGTTGGCGATACCGATGACGTCGCGGCCATCGAGGATATGAGGGATAGCCCCATCTTGGATCGGCGTCGGATGGACATAGCCCTTTTCGGCGACGTTCGCCTTGAGCTTCGAGTGCATCTCAAAATCAGCAAACCGGTGCGTCGGGTTATAGACCTCGGTCTCGGTGACTTGGATGGCTTTCTTCACAAACTGGGTGAAGTCGAGCTCGCGCTCGGCTGGACGACGTTTGCGACTACGGGTGGTCGGACGACCAAAACGATTGACCGCTGGACGGCCGGAAGAGGTGCGCCCTCCTCGTGGGTTTCGACTGAACATTCTCTTGAATGTTATGGGTTAAATCTTAGCTCTTCCCCTCGAAGAGATAAGACTCCCAAAGGAATGTAGAGTCAAAGAGGACTCTAGAGTAAGAACTTCATTAAAGCAGGAAAAAGTCTCTCTGTCAAGGACAGCATTTATACTCGATCACTGGATGGTCTGGAAAAGGCTTGGAGCTCACGTTTGCGCACCTGATAATCAGGGATAGTCCGAGCGACCAAGGCCCAGAAACGGGACGAGTGATTGAGCTCTCTCAGGTGACAGAGCTCGTGGACTATCACGTAGTCAAAGAGGGCCGGCGGGAGAAAAATGAGCCGATAGTTGAAATTGAGGTTTCCCTGTGCCGAACAACTCCCGAAGCGCGACCGCTGATTGCGGATAGCGATGCGCCGAGGAGTCACCTGATAAATGGCGGCATAGTGAGTCGCCCGCTTAGTGATACGCTCCCGAGCCTCTTTTTTGTGAGCGCAATACTCTGCCTCGTCCCCTTGAGTGAGGAGACGGGGTGGATGTGCCAGAACCCTTGCATAGGCCGAGAGGATCCAGTCCTTCTGACTGCGCAGAAACGCCTCAGCTCTCCGAAGCGACAGCCGCCTCGGCATCGTGAGCGTCACTCGTCCCCCACTCGCGACGGACAGACGCAGGCCCTTTGTGCCAGCACGCCTCTTGATCACAACCAAAGCTCGTACATCGAACTCTTCCTTTAGACTCTCAATCATTGAAGTGCTTGCCGAGGATTGCTTCGACGTGTCGAATATCGTCGCTATGCAGATTATCCAAATGATTTTTTTCAAGTTTGTGCACCAAATCACGGACTTCGCTTCCGCTCATACCACTGCTCCCAAATCCATCTTTATCGAGATAGCCAGCCATCGTATTGTAGACTTCTTCTCCTCTTACTTTTCCTAACTTGTCATGCAAATCTGCGCGTACTTCTCTTTTTGCTTCCATCGGAGAAAGTCGCCTTGATGAACTCGAAGAGAGAGACGACATACTTGATGATGAACCTGACGATTTTCCAGAAAACATACTAAAAAGTCCCATAGAGTATCACGTTAGCTTTTACCCCTCTAGTATACTCTGTTTTGACGGAAAAAAAAGCCAGGGGCACGACCGAATTCAGGTCATGCCCCATGGGTTGTGGCGACTACGTCGCCGAGTTCAAGATGTCACGCAACACCGAGCGCGGACGGCGCTTGGGATTGCGTTGGCTGGTCTTGGCGACCGGGCCATCATGGACCGGCGCCACCGACAAACGCGATCCTCCGTTCACTGATTTGCTCCCGCGAGCAGAACCGTAGAGGCTCGACGGCTCACAAACCACTCCAGATCCGTTCGTGGACGGATTCATCAGGTACGAGTGCGGGACCGCCCACTTCTTCTTCGGCATAAGATCTCCTGGTTGCCGTTGCGCCCTACAATTCATTCCGTCCCTCTGACAGATGAACCGAGCCTGCCTCATAGAAAACAAAAAGTCTTCCGGGAGAAAGGCTTGGTTCATTGGTTTTTGACACTCAAGG
>CAZCNN010000001.1:323011-330622 GCA_964500505.1 uncultured Bdellovibrionales bacterium
AAACAAAAAGTCTTCCGGGAGAAAGGCTTGGTTCATTGGTTTTTGACACTCAAGGTACGATGTATATTATACACCTTTTTGCTATTTTTGTAAAGCGTCCCCATCCGGACGCCACACCATGAGCATTACTTTGTCTTTACTCGTCGCGGTAGCGTGCTTCCCAGTTGGGTAGTCGAGGATAGCACCATAGAGCACGGTCTCAGGATAGCGATAGCCCTCCCCTCTCCGTGTCCCGGGGTCGTTCACGATAAATTCATGCGTCTCTCTGTCGTAGCCGACGATGACAAGCATGTGGCGTGGTGGTCCAGGTGCTTTGAAGTTGGGATTGCCTAGTTTCCGACCATCGGTTGGGACGATGACGATCTGATCCTCGCTCACCGCTTCTTGGATGTCCCCTATCTCGATACCGCGCTTAACGCTCGAAGTATCGACACCGAGCACCTCCCTGAGGAGTTTCGCTGTATCATCAATCCCAGTATCGACCGAGTGGCCATACTGTTTCTTCTGATGCGAGGCCAGCTTAGTGATGCGCTCTTTGGCGATCGCTCGAGTCAGGACAGTCCCCTCTACCCACACCTCAGCCATCACGATCGACGCTTCTTCGCAGGCATCCTGAAATATCGGGTCATACCACTCCGCAAACGGCGCCTGGACCGTAAACGGCACATCGGATATAAGATGCCGAGTAGGGAGCTCCTGTACAATCGGAAGTGGTTCTAGGGTAACCTCTGGTACTATTGGCTCCTCAACCAAGGGCGTTTCTTTGACCGCGACTGGAGTTTCATCTCGTTCTTCATTGGAAACAACCAGAAACCAGCTGAGACTGACTAATACCAGCACGCCCAAGAGATATTTAATCTTCTTCCTGATCGTGTTCATCGTCATTATCATCATCTGATTGGTCTCCCTCTTCGTCCTCATCATCTTCATCATCCTCATGCTCCTCTTCTTCATTATCAGCATCTGATTCTTTCTCTTCCTGTTTCGGTTTTACGACTTCAGACTTTTTAGTTTTCTTGCTCGACTCCCAGGTCCGGACTTCGCTCGCTCGAAATGTATCCTCACCATCTTGTTTGCCAATAATCTTGATCTCATCATCCACTTCGAGACGGACATCGGAGCCAAGCTCCTCCTTGGCATACTCCACCGTCCAGAGCTTGGCTTCGCTATCACGGAGCTCGATAGAGGTAGCGCTCGATGACAGGACCGACCCAGAGAGGAGTCCACGCTCCGGCTGTGACCACTGGCGTCTCGCGGAAGGAATGAGACTCGCCTGTGGGGCCTCGCCGTGTGGGATCATGGCCAGAAAAAAACGTTCTGTCGGTTCATCGAGTGGCGACTCCTCTATGAAATATCCAAAAGCTACATTGGCTGAGAAGAAAATGAGGACGAGGGACCACAGCGGATACCGATAACCACGCCCTATCTGCTGGACCAGGAGTGCGCCTCCCCACAAAAAGAGACCCAGGAACAGAATCGAGAAAATCGGCACGCCGGAAAGAATAATTTGAAAAAGCGTAAAGTCCGCCTTGGCGTAGGCATCCCAGTCAATCTCAAATATGGCGTGAAGCGAGAGTGCGGTCGAAAGTGCCGCCAGCAAGACGAGGGTGGCCACGCCCAGCCAAGTGAGTGCCCGCTCAAGCCAGGTCCGCCACCGTGGTACCGGCTCGATACGCCGATCTGTGATAGCACGCAGTGTTTTTTGGGTCAGTTCTGACATAGGGTGAAATTAGCGAGGTTGGTCTAGCGCTTCAAGAAGGAGTGTTCGCCCTCGCCTGATGAGAGTCGCTACCGTACCTTTTGGCTTTTTGATAATGTCGACGATTTCCTCATAGCTCTTTTCTTCGAGAAACCGGAGGACAAGGACATCGCGATAGAGTACCGGGAGAGTAAGGATAGCCCGCCTGACCGAGAGAAGATCATCCCTCCTCAAGAAATCCGCTTCTGTATCAGTCGATACTGGGACAAACTGTTCGACATCTTCCAGGGCGACTTGGGTCAGAAAGGGGCGTGTCTCCACGCTCCGGATGGTATCAATCGCCTGGTTATGGGTAATACGATACGCCCAGGTAGAAAATTTCAAAGTTTCGTCATATTCATGAAGATGGCGATACATCTTGATAAAGGATTCTTGTAAGATATCACTCACTTCTTCGTCGCCCCAACCAGTCAATCGCCTGAGATACCGCCGAAGCGGTGCTTCATAACGCTCCATAAGCAAGCCAAAAGCCTCGGGGTCCCGTTTGGCCTGCGCCAAGAGCGTCGCATCGTCCACCGTACTAGCCTCAGGCGTCACTTCGTGGGATAAATGAGTCATACAAGTGAAAACTATTGAAGCTGAGTATCGTTCTACTCAGTGTAGAGAGTCATACTCCTTATCCATCTCATAGTATCATATGAAAAAATTTATCACCCGCTTCTTTCTCCTTCTTTTTGCGCTCACAGCCTTTATTGGTCCATTTGTGGCCATCATGACCATCGAAAAATCCAAACGCGCTGAAAAAATTGTCGTCGAAGAACGAACTGCTGCCCAAGCCGAACGCGAAGCGGCCGTCGCCCGTTATCAGTACTACCTCGAGGTCGCCGATCGCAAGAACAACCTCAAAGAGGCCATGGCTGAAGCCAAAGCCCAGTACGAGGAGCTCCTCAAAACCCAGCCAGAATTGGTCAAAGCCAAGCAAACCACCGTTACCCAGACGGTGATCAAACCAGTGACGACACAGAAAGTAGTCGAGCAGACCGTCACCTCAAGCTCAAGCAAGCCCAAGTCTTCGACCAAAACCAAATCATCCTAATACTATGAGTACGTTTCGTATCCTTTCTTCGAGTGTCCTGGCTCTCTTCTTAGTCAGTACAGTGGCGATACTCTCTCCATCCTTCGTCACGACACGGACAGCTCCTTTCTCGCTGTCGTGGCTCATAGCCAACGCCGATGAAGATGAAGAAGAAGAAGATGAGGATGAAGACGATGACGATGACGATGACGATGAGGATGAAGATGAAGAAGAGTATCAAGAAACAACCTCCAAGCCAAAAAAAATCAAGGTTATCCAGCAGGTCGTCGAATACAAGCCCGTCACTGAAACGGTCATCGTCACGGAAGAGGCCTATGCCAAAGATAGTGATGGCGACCTCCTCGTGGACGCGCTTGATCCTGATCCGCTCATCGCTCAGAGCGAGTATTTCACCGACATTGACGACGATGGCGTACCGAATGCTATCGACCGATACCACGATGAAGATGATTTCGCCTACTACGAGATGGAGACAGACGCCGACAACAACGGTATCCTCGATTCGTATGAAGCAGAGTAACTGGCAGAGTCTCCGTCGTGAGTTACCGGGGGAAATCATGAAAACTGATATCCTCTGTGAAGTCATCTATCCAGCCGGAGCGGACCAGCTCGCGAGTGACAGCCTCGATACGGCCATCGCCATGATGCGCGACTTCGAAGCTCGTTATAGTCGCTTCCGACGCGACAATGATCTCTTCGCCTTCAACCAAAGTACAGAAATACAGGTCACCCCGGAATTTTTTCACCTTCTCCAAACTATTCTCACTCTCCATCAAGAAACCGAAGGCATCTTTGATCCCAGTATTCTCCCTGCCCTCGAAGAAGCTGGCTACTCGAGTATCCCCTATCAGGAGCACATCCTTCGGACTGCCACTCTGTCTGCTCTCACCCTCGATCCAGAGACACTGACCGCTCGTAAACCACGCGACCTCATCTTGGACCTTGGAGGAATCGGCAAGGGTTATATTGTGGACCAGGTAGCCCGTTTCCTCCATGCCCGATTCGCGCACGTCCTCGTGGATGCTGGTGGTGACATCGTCGTCCATGGCGAAAATATCATCGAGCACTACCCCTACTGGGCCATCGAGGTAGAGCATCCTCTCCCCGGGCACACGGCCCCACTCCTCACCCTCCGTGACATGGCCGTCGCCACCTCCGGGAGCAACCGTCGCCACTGGATTAAAGACGATGTACATCGTCACCACCTGATTGATCCCGCGACCGATACGAGCGCCGACTCTGACCTCCTCACGGTGACGGTCGTCGCCCCAACCGCTACCATCGCCGATGTCTGGGCCAAAACCCTCTACATCGCTGGATTAGAAAAAGGTCAGGCCCTCGCAGCGAAGCATGCACTCCCAGCTCTCTTTATCCATCAAACTGGCACGGTCACTATAAATTCTCACGCAGAACCCTATGTCTGGAAACCATAATTTGAAAAATTTACTCATCGCCTTCATAGTCCTCGGCTCGGTCCTCGCGACACCGGCCCAAGCAGGCGTCAAAGACACCGATGCTGACGGACTCACCGATCAAGCCGAACAATCCGTCTACCTCACCGATCCTGCCAATCCCGATACAGATGGTGATGGGACTACTGACAGCACCGAGATCCTCCGTGGGACCAACCCCCTTTACGCCGAATACGCCACGCACACGAGCGAACGACTCCTTGATGCGACCGAACCCTCGCTCGCCTGGTACATCGGCCGCGCGAGTGGTATCGTCGCCTTTATCCTCCTTACTATTGTGGTGGTCAACGGCCTCCTCATGACTACTCGCCTCGTTTTTACTCTCCTCCCGCCAGCCCTCAACTACGACATGCACCGTTTCTTTTCTCATATGGCTTGGATTGCGGTAGTCGGACACTTCGTGAGCTTCTTTTTTGACAGCTACTTCCGGCTGACGATTGCCGAGGCGCTCATCCCATTTTTCCTGGTCCGCGAATTTTCATCACACCTCGGCTATGATTTACGCTGGGCGGTAGGCATCGGTGTCGTCGCCCTCTATGGTATCCTCGCCCTCGTCATCACCTCCGAACTCAAAGGACGTGGCATCTCTCTCAAGAAGTGGCGGGCTCTCCACTACTCAAGCTTTCTCACCTATCTCCTCTTCCTCGGACACGGCTATTTCGCTGGGAGTGATTCTCGCTCTTGGTGGATGCTCTGGCTCTACGGACTCTCAGCGACCCTCGTCTGTGGTCTGACTGGACTCCGTATCTACCTCGCCATCACTCAAAAAAAGAGTAGCCCCGTGACTACTCCTCCAATCTCGCCATCACCCCAGTCGCTTCCTTAGGCGACATGAGATTTATGAGTCGCTTTCTCACGAATCTTTTGGAATTGTGTATGGAGCACTTCCATCTCAGCATCTGAGAGATTTTCGAGATCAATCAACTGGTTCCGAGAGGTCTTGTGGGCCCGGATGAGCTCGTCGAGCTTGAGCTGCATCGCTCGGCCATCACGATTCTGAGTATTCTGGACAAGAAACACCATGAGGAAGGTGAGAATAGTCGTCCCGGTATTGATGACCAGTTGCCAGGTATCCGAATACCCAAAGTATTTGCCCGACAGCGCCCAGAGTACTACTACGACGACCGCACCGGCAAAGGCCCATGGCGAGCCCACGAGGAGCGATGCTCGATGTGCAATTTTTCGAAAAAGTTCGTTCATAGGTTATGGTTGGTTTTTAAAAAAGTCCCAAATAACATCGTTGGCGATGATGGCCCGTGACGGCGCTTCCTTCTCTCGTAGTGCCGCTTGTCGTGTGCCTGGCCAAGAGTGACTGCCCGTATCCGTCACGCACAGTTTGACCTGCGAGGTATTGCTGGTTCCCGTGTAGAGGTCACAGTATGCCCCTGCTACTTCGAGCACCCGCTTGGGAGTTTCATTCAATCCGTCACGCTTGACCCAACGAGCGATGGTCTCAGGCACCGACACGAAGTCCGCGACCTTTTCGGGATCCTTGAACGCTTCCTGACCGGCTCCGCCATCAAAGAGCACGTGATCGTCGTTTTTGGCATGGATATGGAGGACCGATATCGGGCGAGTGGGCGTGCAGGAGAGTGTCCCGTCTGTCCCAGTGACCGAGGCGACCGCCCGGAACGTATCGGCCATCTCACAGGCCAACCGATAGGCCATCATACCACCATTCGACATCCCCGTGGCAAATACCCGAGTCGTATCGATGGCAAACTTACTTTCGATATCTTTGAGGACTGCCTTGGTATAGCCGACATCATCGAGCTTGCTATCACGCGCATACCCACAGCAATTTCCAGCATTCCAGGTAGCAAACTTGTCCTTGGGGAGGCGACTATCACCATTGGTAAAGGCAATGATAAATCCCTCCTTGTCTGACTTTTCTTTCAGACCATAGGCACGGGCCGAGTGATTCATATTGCCCCCACCCCCATGAAAAAAGAGGACAAGGGGTGTCGCCTGAGACTTATCGTACGAGGCTGGCACATGGATGAGATAGCGCCGCTCGACATCACCGAGCATAACCGTATATTCATAGTCCCCCGGACCCGTCACCAAGTTGGTTGGCACTGGAGTAGCCGTGATTTGACCTCGGACCTCACTCTGGGTCGGTGTGGCAACCGGCGTCTGGGTGTCCATCCTCGCTTCCCGCCTCTGCCTCACGATGGCGAGCCCGAGTACAAACAGCAAGATCGCGATGATAACAAACAGTCGTTTGGCTCTCATACAAAAAAGCGCTAAAAAATTCTAGGGATACATATCTCTATTCTACTCCACTCTCACCATTTTTGCACAAAACAAAAAACACCCTTGCGGGCGTTTTCTTTAGCGGGGACGACCGGACTCGAACCGGCGACCTACTGCGTGACAGGCAGTCGCTCTAACCAGCTGAGCTACGCCCCCGTGTGTCACCTCTAATCTCTTTAGCCAAGAATTCGCTGTAATTCCTTGGCAAGTCTATTTTGTTCCTTCAGATCGAGCGCCTTCACTGCTACTACGTACTTACCCGCGAGAACATTCACTCTATTCATAGCCTCTTCATTGCCCTCGAGCTCTGCCAGCGCTCCTTCCGGGATACCGACTCTTGCCACCATCATTCTGAGTGCTGAGATAAGTTCTTCTCGTGTATTCTGGTCGCTTGAACCAATGATTTTTTCACTCGCCATCGGACCACTCGCATCCTCTAAAGTATTGGCCAGAATAAATCCAGTCTCCGCTCTCTCTCCGAGATTCTCTCTGTTTACCTCGTTTGATTTTCCCCAATGTTCTACGCTCATATTTTCTTCTAGTAGCAGGGGCGAGACTCGAACTCGCGACCTCAGCGTTATGAGTGCTGCGTTCTAGCCAGCTGAACTACCCTGCCATTTTTTTACCGAGATAATTTTTCAGTTGCCTGTAAAGATACTTTCTCCCCGAACCGCCCTTGAGAAATTTCTCCCTTCCTACGGCATCTTCTTTGCTCAAATAACTCTCGTAGTATATCAACTGCCAATTATCTTTCAACCGTGTTGTTCTACCACCCCTCTTCTCTAGATGTTCTTCTATCCTTCGTTTAAGATTTTCAGTAAAACCAATGTAAAAACTTTGGTCCTTTTGATCCTCTAAAACGTAGACGTAGTACATACTTGTCACAGCCACGAAAAATAAATTTAGAAAAATTTATCTCGTGGCTCACTCAAAATTAAAAACTTCTCAGTTTTTAATCCTCCCAGCCCTTGCGGGCCACGAGAGAAAATTGGAACAATTTTCTTTTTCGTGGTTGCGGGGGGTGGATTCGAACCACCGACCTCTTGGTTATGAGCCAAGCGAGCTGCCAGACTGCTCTACCCCGCTGT
>CAZCNN010000002.1:0-82261 GCA_964500505.1 uncultured Bdellovibrionales bacterium
TCGATGTCCGCCTCTCACTCGGTCTCCTCTATGAGAAGCAGAAGAAGCGCCAGGCTGCGACTGATGAGTACCGGAAGATTCTCGATCTCTTGCCGGCGGATGCCACGGGGAACATTAAGCAGACCCGCGAACAGGTACAGAAACTTATCTCAAACGTCGAAAGTGGGGTCGGTAACCTCCGTGGTACCGGGGTGACCGAGACGGTAGAGGCGGTAACGCCAGAGACGCCGGTGGTCCCACCAGCGCCCGCCGGACCCAACGTCTCGCCACTCGTGGAACCCGCTCCTTAGGCTAAAATAAGCCAAAAAGATGAGAAAAAGAGCCCTAAGATGTAGGGCTCTTTTTTCTCTAATTTTGGATAAAAGTGACTAAAAAACGTCAGCACTTGACAGGTTTCATAGGATTGCGTAAGATAGATATCACGAACAAAGAAGTGCTCAATCAGTGCTTTTTTTGTTTCTCTCGCGCGGTTTTTCTCCAGTTGTCGTTTCTGCTGAAAGAGATTTTACTCTCTAGTGAGGGTGACGCATCTTTCCGCAAAAGCGCCTTAACAATTACATGTCTTTTTCGAAGTGATGACCCTTTGCCTGGCTTGCGGAAAGCAAAGACGTTGTTTCGAGATAGTCTAGAAATGTATGTAAGGTTTACCACGAAATTTCGTAAGAAATTTTTCGTGGGTCAAGCCCCGCAAAACCGCTTTGCGGTTGCGGGGCAAGCAATCCGAACAAACAGTGCGTTGAATGCGCAAACATTCTTCACTGTTAACCGATTGTCCGTGAGTGCTTTCAGTGCTGGTCGCAAGACAGGTATTGGAACATTTGCGGACAAACGAAAAAAGAAGGTTACATAACGCATGGTGTGGATGCCTTGACTAAAGTAAGCGATGAAGGACGTAGGAGGCTGCGATAAGCCCCGGGGAGCTGTCTACCAAGCTTTGATCCGAGGATTTCCGAATGGGGCAACCCTCCCGCCTGAAGGCGGGAAACGATATCTGAATTCATAGGGTATCGTAGCAAACCCTGAGAACTGAAACATCTTAGTACCAGGAGGAAAAGAAATTAATAAAGATTCCGTAAGTAGTGGCGAGCGAACGCGGAACAGCCTAAACCACCGAGTTTACTCGAGTGGGGTTGCAGGGCTTGTGGACTCGATTGATCGGGGTCACTGTACAATTGTTAGCAGAGCGTTCTGGAAAGAACGACCAGAGAGGGTAATAGTCCCGTATGCGAAAACGACTGTACACTGATGCACAAGTACCTAAGTAGGGCGGGGCCGGAGAAACCCCGTTTGAATCTGGGAGCACTAACTTCCAAGGCTAAACATTACTTTAGATCGATAGTGAACTAGTACCGTGAGGGAAAGGTGAAAAGCATCCCGATAAGGGAGGTGAAATAGAACTGAAACTCCATGCTAACGAAGAGTGGGAGCCTGTCGCAAGATGGGTGACCGCGTGCTTTTTGCAGCACGATCCAACGAGTTAGTTCTACGCAGCATGTCTAAGGGATGACGAATTCCGGAGACCCAGTGAAAGCGAGCCTGAATAGGGCGAATAAGTTGCGTGGACTAGACCCGAAGCCAGACGAGCTACATATGAGCAGGGTGAAGCGTCGGTAAAACGACGTGGAGGCCCGCACCCACTAACTGTGCAATTTTAGGGGATGACTTGTGTGTAGGGGAGAAATTCCAATCGAGTTTGGCAATAGCTGGTTCTCTCTGAAATAGCTTGAGGGCTAGCGTCTTGTAAATTGTACCCGAGGGGTAGAGCTACTGGATGAGAATTCGCCGTAAGGTAGGATTTTCAACCAAACTCCGAATACTTGTGGTATGTACCAAGGCAGTCAGTACTCCGGGGCTAAGCTCGGAGCACAAAAGGGAAAAAGCCCAGATCGTCAGCTAAGGTCCCAAAATCTGTATTAAGTGGGAAAGGAAGTGAAAACTCTCAGACACTGAGGAGGTTGGCTTAGAAGCAGCCATCCTTTAAAGAGTGCGTAATAGCTCACTCATCTAGAGTTTTCGCGCCGACAATGTAACGGGGCTCAAATACAGTACCGAAGCTACGAATTTTGTCGCAAGACAAAGTGGTAAGAGAGCGTTCCGTAGGCGCTGAAGCAGAAGGGCGACCGACTGTGGAGCGTACGGAAGTGAGAATGTTGGAATGAGTAACCGCAATGTGGGTGAGAGCCCCACACATCGAAAGTCCGAGGTTTCCTGGGCCATGGTGATCATCCCAGGGTTAGTCGGTCCTAAGGCCAGGCTGAAAAGCGTAGTCGATGGACATCAGGTTAATATTCCTGAACTATTTGTATATTCGAAGGAGAGACGCATCTCTGTACTTCTCGCCCCTTATTGGATTGGGGTTTGGTCTCTGAGGATGTGGTATAGGCAAATCCGTACCACACTAAATCCAAGGAGTTTGACGACGTTTGTCGTAAGACAGACTAAGGAGAGGGAGCGGGGTGCCAGGAAAATCTTCTAAGGTTCGTATACAAGTATCCGTACCGCAAACCGACACAGGTGGACAGGGCGAGTAGCCTAAGATGAACGGGAGAGTATTCGTTAAGGAACTAGGCAAAAAAGCTAGACGTAAGTTCGCAATATGTCTTTCCGATCGCAAGATCGGACGCAGCGAAAGTTTTTCAAGCAACTGTTTATCAAAAACACAGCTCTCTGCAAACCCGCAAGGGGAAGTATAGGGGGTGACACCTGACCAGTGCTGGAACGTTAACGGGAGCGGTTCACGCCAATCCCCGAAGCGCCAGTGAACGTCGGCGATAACTATAATCGTCCTAAGGTAGCGAAATTCCTTGTCAGGTAAGTTCTGACCCGCATGAAAGGTGTAATGACTTGAAAACTGTCTCAACGAACATCCCGGTGAAATTGCAATGACGGTAAAGATGCCGTCGACCTACAGCAAGACGAAAAGACCCCATGGAGCTTTACTATAGCTTGGTATTGACTCTAAGTTTTTGTTGCCGAGCATAGGTGGGAGACTATGAAGCATCCTTTCAGGAGGGTGTGGAGTCATCACTGGAATACCACCCTGCAAAAATTTAGATTCTAACCCGCGGCCGTAATCCGGTCGGGGGACAGTGCCTGGTGGGTAGTTTGACTGGGGCGGTCGCCTCCTAAAAAGCAACGGAGGCGTTTACAAAGGTTCACTAGGTCCGGATGGAAATCGGGCCGATAGCGCAAAAGCACAAGTCAGCTTTACTGAAAGACCGATCAGTCGATCAGTTACGAAAGTAGAATTTAGTGAACCGACCATCACTCGTAGGAGTGTGGAAGATCATCAGATAAAAGTTACCCTGGGGATAACAGGCTGATCTTGCCCAAGAGTCCATATCGACGGCAAGGTTTGGCACCTCGATGTCGGCTCATCGCATCCTGGGGCTGGAGAAGGTCCCAAGGGTTTGGCTGTTCGCCAATTAAAGCGGTACGCGAGCTGGGTTCAAACCGTCGTGAGACAGGTTGGTTTCCTATCTGCTGTAGGCGCGTGTGACTTGAGAGAACTCTTTCCTAGTACGAGAGGACCGGAAAGAACGAACCTCTGGTGTATCTGCTGTTCCGCCAGGAGCACTGCAGAGTAGCTACGTTCGGGTAGGATAACCGCTGAAAGCATCTAAGCGGGAAGCCAGGCTCAAGATAAGGTCACAGTACCAGTTTACTGGTACGAGATTTCCTAGAAGATGACTAGGTTGATAGGCTATAGGTGGAAGTCTCGAGAGGGATTAAGCCAAGTAGTACTAATAAATTTATTCAACTTTCTTTTTTCCATCGTTCTTCTGGAGCAATCCAAGAGAGCGACGCCGGTTAACAGTGAAGAGTGCTTGACACAAGGGGTATGTACATACAATCATAGACAGACATCCGTTTGGAGCGGAGTGTTTCCGGTGCTTCTAGCGATAGGGTCACACCTGATCCCCCGCCCAAGGCGGGCAGGCATTCCGAACACGAAGTTTGAAAAAATAGTTCTCGGTGCTTTTAGCGAAGTGGGTACACCTGTTCCCATTCCGAACACAGAAGTTAAGCACTTCAGCGCCGATGGTAGCCGCAAGGCAAGAGTAGGTCAGTGCCGAGAACTATTTTTTCAAATGTAAAGCCGACTTGCCCGCCTCTGGTGGGTGGTAGCCTCCGGGCAAGAGTAGGTCAGTGCCGGGAACATTCCGCTTCAAATACTTTACGATTTACCTCGCCGTGGCGGGGTTTTTTCGTGCTATAATTCAAGTATTCAGAAAGTAACGACGCGCGTATGTCACGGATGGTGCGACGGATTATTATTGCTACGGTATTCTTTGTCTTAAACGCTCTGTTTTGGACGGGAGTGTACTATGCTTTCATCAAGGCGCCGGAGACCTGCTTTGATATGAAACAAAATCAGAACGAAGAGGGAATGGACTGTGGTGGGGTCTGCGCATCCGCCTGCTATGTACCCGTGACTGGCAAGGAATTTGAGAAGCGTGAAGTGGCCTTTGTGCCAGGTGGGGTGGGCCGCTACGATGTCTTTGCGAAGATTGTGAACGGCAACAGTGACGTCGGAGCCTCATCATTTCGTTATACTTTCAATCTCCTTGATGCTTCTGGCCAGGTCATTGCCTCACGCTCTGGCGAGAATTATATCTTGCCTCAGGAGACCAAGACGCTCATGGAGCTCAACCTCGAATCGGGAGTGACGCCGGCTCTCGCTCTCCTCACGATCACTGACGTCAATTGGGAGCGCTTCTCGGGTTACCAGGAGAAGCCGACCGTCAATATTTATCAGAAGCGCTTTGAACAAACGGGCCTCACCTTTGGCTTTGGCAAGGCCTATGGTCTCGTCTCAAACGAAAGTCCCTATGATTTCCGCTCTATCATAGTGACGGTGATTCTCCGGGATGTTGCTGGTCGACCGCTTGCCATGAACAAAACCGAACAAAATACGGTCCGAGCCGGTGATGCTCGGGACTTCTCACTCGTCTTTCCAACGCCTTTCGTCGGGGAGGTAGCCCGCCTCGACATGGAGGTGGACGCTGATGTCTATCACTCCGACAACTTTGTGAACCAATACTTCGAGGTAGGACGATAGTGGCCGCGAGTGATTGATTTCTTACCCTATGACTCGCCTCTTCTCCAAGTTTGACTGGATTCTTGTGACGGTCTCAGCCCTGATTCTTCTGGTGGGACTCTTGGCGCTCTACAGTCTCTCAGCAGCAGGGGGAACCAACTACTTCCTGAAGCAGGCCCTCTTCGGCATTCTCGGCTTCGGAGCCATGTTTTTTATGGGGTCGCTTGATTACCGCCATATCCAGCGATATAGCACGCTTCTTTACTTTGTCACCGTGATCGTCCTTTTCTTGGTGCTCCTCTTTGGGACCACCATCAATGGGACCGCTGGTTGGCTCTCCTTTGGTTTCTTTCAGGTCCAGCCGGTCGAGGTAGCCAAGGTAACCCTCATCATTTTCCTTGCGAGCTTTATTTCCAAGAAAAAGTCCGAGCTCGGCGAGTGGACTCGCGTGATTGCTTCGCTCATCCTCTCGGCAGTGCTCATTTTCCTCGTCTTACGTCAGCCTGACCTCGGGTCATCCTTGGTCCTTGCCTCTATCTGGGGTGGGATGATCCTCGCTTCGGGACTCCACCTCAAGCACTTTGTGGTCCTCAGTATCTTGGGGGCGCTCCTCGTCTCAGGGAGTTGGTTCCTGTTGGCGGACTATCAGAAGGCTCGCATTGATACTTTTCTTCATCCAGAGAACGATCCACAGGGATCGGGGTACAATGTCCTCCAGGCCATGGTGGCGGTCGGTTCTGGGGGCGTTTCTGGCAAGGGCCTCGGGTATGGTTCACAGTCTCAGCTGTCGTTTCTCCCCGAGAAGCACACCGACTTTATCTACGCGGTGATAGCGGAAGAGCTCGGGATGGTAGGGGCGTGGTTTGTGATCGCTCTCTATGCGGTCCTCCTCTACCGGATCAGGCGGATTGGGGTGCTTGCGAGTGACAACTTTGGCTATCTTCTCTCTCTTGGTGTGATGATCATGATTTTTGTCCAGATTCTCATCAACCTCGGGATGAATGTAGGTCTCCTCCCGGTGACCGGTCTCCCCGCGCCGCTTCTCTCGTACGGGGGGAGTTCACTCCTCTCGCTCTCAGCCTCGCTCGGCCTCCTTCTCTCCGTCTACCAGCGCAAAAAAGGGGTTGATGATATGCGTATGTCCCTCGAACGGAGTCTCCTCTAAATATGCTTTATCGGTTGACGTTTTTCTCCTTTTTTGCTAGACTAAAAGGGCTTAAAAAAGGGATTATTGACCAAAAATTGGTCAGTTTTCGGACAAATTTTGTACTCTATGCGTTCGCTCCTCATCGCTCAAACTGTGGTCGCTGTGCTCCTTTCGGTCTCGATTCTCCTACAGAATCGGGGATCTGGTCTGGGGGCGGCCTTTGGCGGTGATTTTGGTGGGTTTTACACCAAGCGGGGTCTGGAAAAGTTTTTTATCTATGCGACGGTAGTGTTTGCCGTCGTCTTTCTCGCGCTCGGGATTATCAACGTCCGATTGTCTGTCATTTGATGAGCGAGGGGTGTAAGAATTAATACCAAGTTTTATTAGTCGCATCTTCCGCATCTTGAATATCTTACGGAGACGCCAGTGGTTGGCTCTGTTTCAGGCGCTCCAGATTCGTGATCGTATTCTCGTCCTCTTTTTTGCGACTCTCGGCTTAGGAGCTCTCCTCTTTTGGCTCGGTGCGCTCTATATCGCCTCGACCCAGGCCGTCCCGGATTTTGGAGGGGAGTATACCGAGGGCATCGTTTCACAGCCACGCTATATCAACCCGATTCTTTCTCAGACGAGCGAGGCTGATGCTGATATCTCCGGCCTCATTTATGAAGGTCTCTATGGCTATGACCGCGAGGGGAAACTCGAGAAGCGATTGGCTACGGATTCTACGCTTTCAGAAGACGGGCGTATCTATACTGTGACCTTGAGGCAGGGAATCAAGTGGCATGATGGCGAAGAATTGACCGCCGATGATGTGCTCTATACGGTCCAGGCTATCCAGGACCCGGCCTACAAGAGCCCACTCCGGGCCAATTGGTTGTCAGTGGAGGCAGGAGCGGTCGATCGTTATACTCTCACTTTTACCCTCAAAAAGAGCTATTTTGGTTTTCTCGAGAATTTGACCGTCGGCATCCTCCCCAAGCACATCTGGGAAAATATTGCTCCAGAAAACTTTCTCCTCGCTGACTATAACTTGGCACCGATAGGGGCTGGTCCCTACCGTTTCTATGATTCCGAAAAGGATTCAAGCGGCAATATGTTGACCTATGAGCTCCGTGCCTTTGACGGGTACTATGCTGGTATGCCACATATCGAGAAAATGGCCTTTCATTTTTACCCAGATGAACCTTCACTTCTCGATGCCTACAACCGGAAAGAAGTCCTCGGGATTAACTCTGTCACGCCAGAAAATATCGCACTCGTAGAAGAACGCAAGAGTGCTCGTGTCTACGAGATGGCAATCCCACGTATCTTTGCGGTATTTTTCAACATCACGAAGAGTGCGGTTCTGGCTCACGACGAGGTCCGGGGAGCGCTCTCGTATGCGACTGATCGTGAAGCTATCATCCGTGAAGTACTCCTCGGCAAGGGAGTGCCTGCTGAGACAGCCCTCCTCCCGTTTATGAATGGCTATGCTACTGATATCACCTTTCCACGTTATGATGAGAACCAAGCCAATACCATCCTCGATCAGAATAACTGGAAGCGTGGGGAAGATGGTATCCGAGCCAAAGATGGTACGGTGCTTGCTTTTGAGCTCAAAGTGCCTGACTGGCCGGAACTCGTCCAAACGGCCGAACTCCTTCGGGCCCAGTGGGAAAAGGTAGGAGCTCGGGTGACCGTGACCGCCGAGAGCGCGGGGGATCTCCAGCAGAATAGCGTGCGACCACGCGAGTATGGGGCACTCCTCTTTGGTGAGGCAGCGATGATTGATTCGGACCCGTATTCGTTTTGGCACTCCAGTCAAAAGCATGACCCAGGTCTCAATCTGGCGGTGTTCGATAACAAAGACGTCGATGATATCCTCTTGTCGCTTCGTGAGACGACGGATGTCGAGAAACGCAAAGAGTACTACCGTTCTTTTCAGGATATCTTGGCGCGAGAGCACCCGGCAGTATTCCTCTATAGTCCGACCTATCTCTATGTGGTGAATAGCTCGCTCAAGGGCATCGAAGTGAAAAGTATCAATGCTCCAGCTCACCGGTTTAGCACCGTCAAGGACTGGTATATTAAAACGAAGCGCGTAAAAAAATAATACATCTCCAAATCCTATGACTCATCCACTCGATACCTCCAACCTCCGTCAGATGATTCTGGAAAGCCCGAGCCAGCTCCCCGTGGGTCTTTCACTTGGAAAAGGCGTGAGCGTGCCGGGCACCTTTCGCTCGATTATGATTTCTGGGATGGGAGGATCTGCTCTTCCGGGCAATCTGTTCCGTATTTACCTCCATGAATTGTTCCGCACCGCCGAGTCAGCTCCTCAGCCACTCGCCATTTATCAGAATCGTTCGTATAGCTTACCGCCTGAGAGTTTTGATCAGTGTCTCAATTTTATCTGTTCGTATTCAGGTAATACCGAAGAAACCGTCGCTTCGTTTGAAGAAGCTCTCAAGCACAAGCTCCCGTGTATTGCTGTCTCAGCCGGGGGCAAGATAGAGGCCATGGCCAAAGAGCATGGCATCCCTCATATCAAGCTCCCGATTCCGTTTGAGAATTTTCAACCGCGAGTTGGAACCGGGTATTTCTTTGGAGCGATGTTCCAGGTGCTCGTCAATCAGGGACTGGTGCCGGATGTGACCTCGACCCTCATCGCCGAGGCGGAGGCACTCCAGACCCAGATAGGGGCGCTCGAGGAGCAGGGGAAAGCGCTCGCTGAGAAAATGGCGGGCAAAACCCCGGTTATCTATGCTACCGCCAAGTACAAATCAGTCGCAATGGTCTGGAAAATCAAGCTCAACGAAAACGCCAAAACCCCAGCTTTTTGGAACTTTTTCCCGGAGCTCAATCATAACGAAATGGTTGGTTGGACCCTCCCACAGAGTCAGTTTTTTGTCCTCATGCTGCGTGATCTGGCGACCCATCCCCAGAACCTGAAGCGGTTTGAGATAACGGCCGAATTATTGCGCAAACAAGGGGTAGAAGTCGAGATACTTGACATGGCAGGCGGAAGCGTGTATAGTAAGGTATTCACAAGTATCGCCTTGGGCGATTTCACTTCTTATCATCTCGCCCTCAAGTATGGGCAGGATCCGACGCCGGTGGCTATGGTAGAGGAGCTGAAGAAACTACTCGCGTAGTTTTGTATTACAGACGGGTGGAGATTTATGATTGCAGAGTGGAGTGTTTGCCCAATTGGGCAAATCTTCGGTCTTCAGTCCTCAATCTTTGTGGCATGCCCTGGTGACAGGAATTCCTGCCCGCAATGTCTACGCCATAGGCGTTGCAGGCGGGGGGTAGACGCAAGCAAATAATAGCCGACGTGGTGAAATTGGTATACACGCTAGCTTCAGGTGCTAGTTCTCGCAAGGGAGTGAGAGTTCAAGTCTCTCCGTCGGCACCACGTAAAACGAATCTTGAGAGATTCGTCACGTGGCAAGCAACAAACCATTTTTTGGTGAGGTGTCTGTCATGTGGATATATTTCGTGTAAATCATTCTTAGTAGGGTTCATGGTGAGCCAGAGGCGGTTTCCGCTTCCGCGCACCTCCGAACCCCAAAACGCAGTATGCAGCAGTATAACAACAATGGAGGAGGCAATCGGTCCACACGACCGATGGATGTCTCTCCCCACGGAAGCCAGCCTTCACGTGGTCAACTCGCGAGAAAACCAGCTCCTGTGCTCGGTGTTCCCAAAACAAGCGGTATTGGTGCCTTTGAGGGCATCGTCGCTCGTGAGCAGGCACCCAAGGGTACTCCTCGGGGTCCTCTCGGTGGCAAACCCGCTCCGCGTCCGTTTGTCAAAAAGACGGAGGTAAAAGTAGGGGGCGCACCAGTCGTGGCTGGGAGCAAGTCCGAATCACAGAATCGTACCCACGCTCCACGCCAGGGTGGCGCCAAAGGAGGACAGCGTGGTGGAGCGCGCGGGGGCCGTGGTGGCAACCGTCGTTTTCAGCAGACCATGCCGAACCGGCTCGAGCCGAAGAAGATAGGCCCAGCGATCCCGACTATCCCCGAGAAGACACTTCGGATCATTCCACTTGGTGGCCAGGAAGAAGTCGGTCGCAACATGACTGTCTTTGAGTATGGCAACGACATCGTCATCATCGACATGGGCGTCCAATTCCCCGAAGAGGACATGCCCGGCATCGACTATATCGTGCCAAACGTGAGCTATCTCAAGGGCAAAGAAAAAAATATCCGTGGTGTGCTCTTTACTCATGGTCACCTCGACCATATCGGGGCCGCTCCGATACTCTTGAAGCAACTGAATTACCCGACCATTATCGGTCGTGATTTTACCCTCGCCCTCATCAAACACAAGGTGGAAGACCAGGAAAAGGGTGCAGCCAGCCGTCTCAAGACGGTGCGCGTCAAGTCCCTCGAAGATCGGATCAAGCTCGGCGTATTCGAGGTCCGTTTCTTTGAAGTGGAGCACTCGATTATGGATGCCATGGGCATCGCGCTCGTGACGCCGAACGGCTCTATTATCCACCTTGGTGACTGGATGATTAGTAACGAGCCAGTCGAACCAAACGACGTCTCCTACAATCATCTCGAGTCACTCCCACAGCCGACCTTTCTCATGCTCGAGAGCCTCGGAGCGACCAAGAAGGGGATGCCACCATCAGAGACCGAAGTCCATACCAACCTCCAGAACCTCATCCGGACGGCACCAGGGCGGATCATCATAGGGACCTTTGCCTCGCAGGTACGTCGTATTGCATACCTCATCGAGTACGCGGAGAAGCAGGGGAAGCGAGTGGCTCTTGAGGGCTACAGCATGAAGATGAACATCGAAGTAGCCAAAGAACTCGGCTACATCAAGGTGAAGAAGGAGACTCTTATCACCGTAAACGACATCCACAAGTATCCCGACAACCAAATCGTGGTCATCTGTACCGGTGCTCAGGGCGAGCAAAACGCCGCTCTCTCGCGCATCGTGACCGACAACCACCGGTTCATCAAACTCCAGAAGAACGACACCATCGTCTTTTCGAGTTCGGTCATCCCCGGGAACGAGCGCAGTATTCAGCGTCTCAAAGACAACCTCTATCGGAAGTGTGACAACGTGATTCATAGTGATATCATGGAGATCCACGTCGGTGGTCACGGCACCATCTGGGAAATCGAGGAAATCATCCGTCAGGTCAAAGCGACGTATATCCTCCCAGTCTATGCCAACCACTACTTTATCAAGGAAGCGGCCAAAATTGCCTATCGCCTGGGATATCCCGATAAGAACGTCTTTGTGATGGACAATGGTCACGTCCTCGAAGTGCCCGCGAAAGACGAGGGCTTCCCGCATCTCATCGCTGAAAAGGCTGACTCAAGCTATGTCTTTATCGATGGTCTCGGCGTCGGTGATATCGGCCACGTCGTCCTCCGTGATCGTCAGATGCTCGCTCAGGATGGGATGGTGGTCGTCACTGTCGTCATCGACAGCAAATCCAAGAAAATTATCGGTACCGTCCAGGTCACCTCACGGGGCTTTATCCACGTCAAAGAGAATTTTGACCTGGTGAATGAAGCCAAGCGCAAGGTAGAAAAGGTGGTCAAAGACACGACTTCCAAAGAAACTTCGATTGACTGGGATATGGTCCGGAATCAAATCCGCGAAGTCCTCGGCCAGTTCCTCTTTACCAAGACGGAGCGCCGTCCGATGATCTTGCCAGTCGTGATTGAAGTGTAATTGCCGATGAATTATGAATTCTGAAGCATGAATCTTGAGAAAAAGCTCCCTTCGGGGAGCTTTTTTCGAAAACTCCCCACTCCACAAGTAACTTTTTGTCTCTGTTTCGGACTCAGAAAGGCTCTGGAT
This sequence comes from uncultured Bdellovibrionales bacterium, assembly GCA_964500505.1. Lineage (GTDB taxonomy): Bacteria > Patescibacteriota > Minisyncoccia > Moranbacterales > UBA1568 > UBA1568. The sequence goes on from CAZCNN010000002.1 coordinate 12,003, forward strand.
AAGCAGAAAAAGTCGCCCCCATAGAACGGCGGGCCACAGCTCTTTTTCTGAATCCAGAGCCATTCTTCAGACAACGAAACAGTAGCCAAAAAATTCTTGCGAGCAGGGAGTTTTTTGTTTCTCTCTCGTTGGAGGGCAAGTATGCTACAATAGAGCTGTTAACCGTTCGAATACACATCTATGAAACGGCTTTTTTCGGGCATCCAACCATCGGGCAATCTCCACCTCGGGAACTATCTCGGCGCCATCAAGCAGTGGGTGGACATGCAAAACGACCACGAGGCGATATTTTGTATCGTGGATTTGCACGCCATCACTGTAGCCCAGGACCCCGTGGCACTGCGTGCCAAGACCCTGGAGATTGCCAAGATTTATCTCGCTTCTGGTATCGACCCTGAGAAATCCACACTTTTCATCCAGTCCCACATCCCAGCCCACACCGAGCTCGGGTGGATACTGAATACCATCGCTCGAATGGCCGAGCTCGAGCGGATGACCCAGTTCAAGGACAAGGCGCAAAAGGGTGGTGCGAGCGAGTCAGGCGTCGGACTTTTTGCTTATCCAGTCCTGATGGCCGCAGATATTCTCCTCTATGATACCCATGTGGTACCGGTGGGGGATGACCAGATGCAGCATATTGAATTAGCCCGTGATTTAGCCGAGCGCTTCAATAAACGATTTGGTGAAACCTTTGTGGTACCAGAGGGCCGGGTGACCAAAGAAGGGGCGCGTATCATGGGACTCGACGACCCGAGCAAAAAAATGTCCAAGTCCGCTCCGAGCGAGTACAACTATATCGCGCTCACCGATGATGCTGATACCGTGAGACGCAAGATCAAGAAGGCGGTGACGGATTCAGGAAGTGAGATTGTGTATTCTGATGAGAAACCCGCACTCAAAAACCTCATTAACATCTACACGCTCCTCTCAGGGAAAACCCCACAGGAGATAGAAGCTCTGTATGTGGGCCGAGGGTATGGTGATTTCAAGACCGACCTGGCCGAAGTCGTCGTGGGATTCCTCGCTCCCTTTCAGGAGCGCCTCTTGGCCCTCTCTGATGATGATGTCCTCACGATCCTCCGCGCTGGCGCCAACAAAGTGCGTCCACTGGCCGAGGACAAACTCCGCCAGGTATACGACAAAATGGGTCTGATTGCCTAACACGTTCCGGTATGCGTCAAAAATTTGACTTTGTCGGTCCAAACATAACTCCCAAGGCTGAAGTACGGGCGACACATGCTCTGGCGTTGGCGCAGAGACAAGAAAATACTTTTCACAAAGAGGAACTCGAAAAGACTCCTGGTGAGCGAGCCGCTATCGAACTCTTTGATAAATTCCTCAAGCAAGAATTTCTTGAATTGGATATTCCAGAAGTGCCTGAATTACGTCCTGATCGATTCCATGTCATGTCTGAGGCGTGGTTTAGTAAGCACAGGAATAAGAGTACTCAGGGTTCTTATGTGCACCTCTATGACAAAACTCTCATTTCTCGCGAACGTCCCGGGTCCCCGGTGCAGGTATACACGACGATACTCCATGAAGCGATACATTCTGTAGCCAAGCTTAAAATCCGTTTGAGCGGCGAAGAAGCTATCCCTACGATCTATCGTCTCGGATATGATATAAAAAATACCTCTGATACAGATAACGCGCATGCTCATCTCGTCGGCTTCAATGAGGGCGTGGTTGAGCTCACGACCCAAGACATTTTTGAAAAACGAGAAAAGGAAATTGCAGCGCGATTGAACCTTTCAAAGCGAGAGATGGAAGAAGCCAAATTTTACTATGCGGATGGTCGTGCCGTCACGCGATCACTTTGTCATGGTCTGGGAGAGGCGACAGGTGTAGGTCCCAAAGTGGCTTGGGATAAAATTAAGCGAGGTCAGTTTACGGGAGAAATGATGCATTTACGCGATATAGAACGCACCTATGGCAAAGGATCTCTACGGATACTAGACGCTCTCGATGTAACGTCGGACCTATCAACGGCTCAAACAATTGAACAGGAAAAAATTTCACGCAGAAACGAGCAAATCCGGGCCTATTTTGAGAGTTATGATCGGCCGGGTCAATCACTAGCTGTTACAAGGAGTCGCCTAGCCATCGCTATCTTGGGGCTTGAGGGCTACAAGCAGTATTGTCAGTAAAAAAGAAAAAGCCTGCCCGAATCGCATACGCGAAACGTTGCAGGCGGGCCCGCTGCCAGGTTCTGAGGCGGGTTTTGGCTTTGCAACCTGAGAGGGGCCTAGCGCACGGATGTTTCCGGCGTCTTTTCCTGTTGTTCCGGGACTGAGGGAGGAGCATTCGTAGTCGGACTTTGAATGACCCATGTCCCGGACGCACGCAGTGGCGGGCGGCCAGATGGGTTGAGAGCACGAAAGCGCTCCATTCGATGGCTTTCAGCCCCAAGTCTTGGCTCAAATTTTTCGGTGGCCATCGTGTATCTCCTTGAGAAGGTACAGACAAGTGGAGTTTCTGAACCAGAAAAAAACCGCCCCATGGCGGTTGTTCACGCTTTGTGGACGGCGGTTTTTTTGTGGGTTGGGTGGTTCATTAGTGGATATGGTACACCTCTTTCCAAAACCGTGCAACCCCATGATTATATAGGGGAGAAACTTCCCAATCGCTCACTCTACAAACGTGTTTCTTCAAAAATACCTTCCCTTTTCTTACCCTTTCGTAACTGTCGAACATTTCTTTGCTCGCATTGCCGAACAGGGAGCTCTCGGGTCGAGACCGTCCCTACTCGCTCGACTGTTACCGGCACGCTCACAAGAAATGTTACCGACGCTACCCGGAGAAAGAAAATGAAAGGTATTTTCGAGAAACTGCGTTATTCAACATATTCCCCCTCACAAGAATCCTCTCGGGCGAATTTTGAGCCGAAAGCAGGTCTTTTTGTGAAAGCAAAAAGTTTCGGATCAAACTTCAACAAAAATCTCGCTGGCCTGCCTGCCGGTAGGCAGGGATTTTTGTGGCCAGAGAGGGTTGCTTGGGAGTGGAGAACCCTTATGTGTGTAGGTCGAAAGAAGCTACCCTCTTATGAGCGCAAGGAGTTCGGCTTGCTTTTCAGCCATGAGTTCGGGGGTATTGGCCTCGAGGTTGAGGCGGAGGAGTGGCTCGGTATTGGATGGACGGACGTTGAACCACCAGTCGGGATACTCGACTTTGAGACCATCAAGTTCGTGCTGTTTGCCATCGGCATACTTGGCCTTGAGCGTGGCGAGGACAACGTCTTTATCCTTCACTTCGCTATTGATTTCGCCTGAGTGAGAGTAGCGACGTAGTTCGGCGACCAGCTCCGATATGGGCTGGCCGGTTTCGGCCATGAGATTGAGGAGCATGAGGGTGGCGAGGGTACTTGCTTCGGCGTTCGAGTTTTCTTGGAAGTAGTAGTGACCCGAGAGTTCACCGGCAAAGACGGCCCCTTCCTCGGTCATCTGGCGCTTGATATAGGCGTGGCCGACGCGACATTCTTTGGCTACCCCGCCATTTTCTTCGATGATTTCTTTGACGGCCTTGGAGGAACGGAGGTCATAGAGGACGGTGCGACCAGGGTAGTGCCGTAGGATAGTCTTGGCGATGAGGCCAGTAGTGAGGTCCATAGGAATCACGGTCCCAGTTTCGTCGACAAACCCGACTCGGTCAGCGTCTCCGTCATAGGCAATGCCGAGATCGGCGTTGACCTCGGTCACTTTGGCTCGGAGCTCGTCGAGGGTCTCGGTTTTGAGGGGATTGGCTTCGTGGCACTCAAAGGGGTGGGTGAGATCGTTGTAGAGATTGACCACCGAGAGGTTGTCGGCGAACTGCTCGTAGATCGGGAGTTCAAACACGCCCATGGAGTTGGCGGTGTCGATGGCGATGGTGAAGTGCTTGTCCTTGAAGTCGGCAAAGGAGGCAAAGTAGCCGTAGTAGGCGTGTTTGATGTCCTCGCTCGTCATCGTGCCACGCTCGGATACGGGAGCCCATTCCTTGCGGAGGGCGAGGTCGCGAATCTCTCGGAGACCGGTACTTTCACCGACCGGGACCGCCCCGCGGAGGGCGATCTTGAGGCCATTGTATTCTGGGGGATTGTGGGAAGCCGTGAGAGAGACCGCAGCGTCAATCTCGAGACGACCAGCGGCAAAGTAGACCATAGGTGTGGTGATCACACCGAGGTCAATGACATCGGCTCCACCATCCATCACGCCACGAGCAAAGCTCTCAAAGAGGCTCGGGCTCGAGGCGCGGATATCACGTCCGACACCAAGGACCTTGGGCCGGAGGTGCTCGACGACCGCTCGTCCGATGTGGTAGGCGTCGTCTTCATTGAGCTCGGAGGGGTAAATACCACGAATATCGTAGGCTTTGAAAATACCTAGTTTCATAAGGGCTTCATAGGGATTATTGCCCATAGTATAGCATCCTGATGAGGTATTGACAAAATACCGAAAAAGGAGTATAATGGTATGTTCAGTGCACTCTGCGCTGATCGCGTTCTTTCCTATCTGCAACGGCCATTTCGGCCACAACCGGGCTTTTGCCCAAGGAGATAGCCATGACAAAATGGCGTCAGTACCTGGGGGCTTTGCTCCTGGGAATCTTCCTCGCCGCGTGCGGTGGTGGGGGAGCAGGCGGTCCTGTGCAAGTGGTCGAGAAGGCTACTTCGCTCGGTGATGTCAGTCGTGCGGTGGTGAGCAAGACGACATTGAGTAGTCGATCGCTGACCACCACTCGCGAGCAGGCGCTCGCCGTGAAGGTGGCGCCGACCATCACAGCCCAGCAGCTCATCTTCTGGGCACAGGACTGGGCGGCAACACAGAAGCCACCGCTCACTCTCTTCACCCCGAAGTGCTCGAAGGTCGAGCGTGCTGAGTTCGAAGGCACCACCTACGACTTCTGCTTCTACTCAGTGTCGAATGCCTACCTGGGCGTCGATGCCGGGAATGATCGCGGGGTCTATGTCTACCAGAACAACGTCCTCACCAAGTTCGGGACCCTCTCGGACTACACGTGTGACGTCGATCCGGGGCAGTGCGGTGGCAATAGCGCCGCTGGTACGCTTGACATATCGGCTACGAGCAAGGTGCTTTTGCCGAATTACGTCAACGGCAAGCTCACGTACCTGGGGGCTGCCGATAAGAAGAGCTACGACATCACCCTGGGGCAGACCGCCAAGGTGTGCTGGGTGTCCAACCGCAAAGGTTGGGGAATCGACGCACAGGCGTGTGCTGTCCCGGCAGTCGATGGCACTCTCCGGATGGCCGGGATGTGCTCGAGCGACAAGGGCTTGGTCACGGTCTGGCGCAATGACCGGACCAAGCCGGAAGAGGCCGAGCTCTGGGTGGACTTCGCGTCGGCCAAGGGTTGGAAGCTTGCGGGCGACTTGTCGCCCAAGCTGGTCGGCGGGTTCATCGAGTACGGTGGTTACCGCGCAGCCCAGGTGTCCTACCAGAAGGAAGGTGGCAAGCTCACGGTGCGCTTCGGCTCCGACTGTCTCGGCGGCTTCGTCTACGAACAGACGCCTGGCGTCTGGAAGTTGGCGACGCTCGTGCCGGGTGACATGCGGTTCCTGTGGAACGGCCAGACCAAGCAGGAGGGATTCCTGACTTGGGACGACACGACCAAGGAATACGTCGTCGTGTTCTCAGGCATTCCGTGCGGCGAACAAGCCAACGTCTCGCTCTATAAGCTCAAGTCGAAGACGGGCGACGTGGTGGTTTGGGAAGATCAGCCGTACGCATGGCTTGGCATCCCCGATCCTGGCGCTGTCAACCCGCTTTGGGAACAAGGCACCGGCTTGAGCTTTTTGGTCAAGAAGCTCATCAACAAGGACGAGCGCTCCATCGTCCTCAGCTGCAACTGACCATCGGCCAACGCGCCAACAGCCCCCTCGTTTCACGACGAGCGGGGCTTTTTCTTTGACCAAAATGCTATTTTCTGAAAGAATGAAGAACATTCAAGAAATACTCTATGAGCCTCAAAGTTGGTACAGTATGGACTCTACCAGACATGATTCGAGTGATAGCTCGGTGAAATCAATCCCGTTTTCTTTCGTGATAAAGCTACCGCCTCCACTACAAAGGGGAGTAGACTATGGCTTCAAGCCATCAAAAAAGACTCCATAATCTCATTGGGATTTTCTATGTACACATCGGAAGAAATTGACTATGAATTAGACGATACCTGCCTTATCGTTCCCGAACATGCAAGAACTCCTTTAGTAAAGGCTCTATCTTATCTACCAGAAGAGATTATTGATTTTGTGGTTGAAAATTGTGTCTTTGTTTCTCTAGATAAGGAAACCAGAGGAATGTACATGACAATCAATGATTTTCGTCTTGAAAGTAAGACGGGTTTCATTTTCTTCCCTGCCGAGCTCTGGTCCAAGGATGAAGAAGCCATAGCGTTTGTAGTGGCTCATGAGGTCGCTCATGCGTATAAAGGACATGGGTTTAAAAGTTTCGAAGACACGGAGGCTACTATTAATGGCAGCAGAGAAAAAGATGCGGACAAGCAGGCTATTGAATGGCTGAAGCCACATTTCAAGGGATCATTCGAGAAGTACATCTATAAGGACTGGCAATTGTCATAAGATTTATCTAGGTTCATATAGTGGTGGAGTATAACCGTACCGTCAAAGGTGCGGCTTTATTTTTTGTCCCAAATAGTGTAAAGTTGTGTTAAGTTGGTAACTTTCATATGACTGAACAGAAAAAGGACGAAATCATCACTTTGGCCGAAGCCTCTGAAATTCTAGGCTTCCATCCCAATACACTCCGTAAATGGGACAACACGGGATTCTTGAAGGCAATTCGGTTTGGTAGGAGAGGGGATAGGCGATATCGGAAAAGTGATATTTTGAAGCTTCTTGATCAAAAGATGAAATAAGTAAGAAAACCTATGGCAAAGATATCTAAGCTGTTGGATGCGATTAAAGACAAGGAGATTGTTGTTCCTGAATTCCAGAGAGAGTATGTATGGAGTTTGGAGCAGGCGAAAGAGCTCATGGCATCCTTGTTTCAGGAATATCCCACAGGAAGCATTTTGATCTGGGAAACAACGACTCCTCCAGAAATCAAAAATGATGCAGTCAAGAAAGATAAGATGGGTTGGATCAAAGTACTTCTTGATGGACAGCAGCGTCTGACGACTCTCTATCTCCTCATAAAAGGGGATATACCGCCGTACTACAAAGAATCTGAGATCACTCATGATCCACGGCATCTGTTTTTTAATCTGAGAACAGCGGAGTTTAATTACTACCAGAAGCAGAAAATGGAGGAGAGCCCTTTCTGGAAATCGGTCGTGAGCTGCTTTAATGATAAGTTTGATGCCTTTACTCTGGTCGAAGGCCTGCATGTAGAGGATGCTAGGGAAAAACTGGAAATCGGAAGCATTGTAAATAAGAATCTTGTCCGATTGCGGGCAATAGCGGATATCGACTATTTTGAACAGTCGGTTCCGCAGGGGCTAGATATTGATAAGGCCATCGATATATTCGACCGGGTTAACTCGATGGGGACGAAGCTTACGGAAGCGGAACTGGTCCTGACACATGTTGCTGGGAGATGGCCACAAGCTCGCCGGGTCATGAAAGAGAAAATAGATGCCTATGAGAAAGCCGGGTTCTCCTTTGAGTTGGAATTCCTGACCCGTTGCTTTGTTGTGCTTCTCACGAACTCGGCTCTGTACGAAAAAATGACAGATGAAATTTATAAGAATACGACGGAGGAAATTTACAAGGAGACATGGGAAAAACTGGTGAAGATACTTGACTATATCATTCCTATTCTCAAGCAGTCTGCCTATATCAGTGGGAGTCGTGATATGAACACGAATAATGTTCTTGTTCCGCTGATTGCTTATTTGTCCAAGAACGGCGGGATCTTTAGCCCTGAGCTCAAAAATCAATTTTTGCGCTGGATGTTTCTCGCTCTTATCTGGGGTCGGTACAGCGGTCAGACTGATCAGCGTTTGGATAAGGATGTTTATCTGGCAATCAGTAGTCCACAGCCGGTGTCGGATCTCATCAATGAGATTGAGGACTTGCGAGGAAGGATAGAAATTAAGCCAGCCGATCTCGAAGGCCGTGGCTCAAGCCATCCGCTCCACCGTATGCTCTATGTGCTGGCGAAATACAACAAAGCGACAGATTGGGCGAATGGCGGTTCGCTACAAGATACAATGGGTGATTACTATAGCATCCAGAGTCACCATGTTTTTCCACAAGCATTTTTGTACAAGAACGGATACGACTCAGAAAATCACTTAGACAAGAAAAAGGTGAATGAGATTGCCAATCGAGCATTCATTACACGAGATACGAATTTTGATATCTCAGACAAACAGCCTGTCGATTATCTGGAAGAAGTTTCTGCGAAATACCCTGAGGCGCTTGGTCAACAGTTGATACCGACAGAAAAGTCTTTGTGGGAAGTTGGAAAATACAATGAATTTTTGACTGCCCGAAGAAAAATGATTGCGGATTCGGTTAATGCCTTTTTAGATCACCTGAAAGGAGTGGAGACTGAAGAGGTGGTTAATTACGAGGAGGACATCAAGGCGGGAGAGAGCGACTACCTTGAATTCAAGTCCTCGCTTCGTTGGGATTATGAGCAGGGGACAACGAACAAGCTGATGGAGTATGTTGTTGCTAAGACGATAGCGGCATTCATGAATTCCGAGGGCGGGAAGCTCTTTATCGGAGTGAATGATGCCGGGAAGGTTCTGGGTATTGAAAAGGATTACGAGACATTGAAAAACAAGAATCGAGACAGTTTCTTGCTCCAGCTGACTCAGGTGATCAATAATTATCTGGGCAGGGAGTTTAATCAGTATGTTGGAATAAAAATTGATCAGGTGGGTGGTAAAGATATATGCATTGTCGATGTGGCCAATAGTGCAATGCCGGTGTATCTGAAAAATAATGACAAGGAAGAGTTTTATATCCGAGCGTCCGCTTCCTCGCAGCCGATGAGTATTAGAGAGGCCAATGAGTATATTCGAACACGCTGGGAGAGCTAGCACGAGTGAAATTCCTTGAGCAAAAAAGAAATAATTATGGCCACCAAGAAAGTCCAAAGTGAAAAATCGCTCGAGAAGTGGATCTGGGATGCCGCCTGCGCCATCCGGGGTTCAAAAGATGCCAGCAAATTTAAGGACTATATCCTCCCGCTTATCTTCGTGAAGCGGCTCTGTGATGTCTTTGATGATGAACTTCGGACCAAGATCAAGGCGGCAACGCTCTCTGATGGGAGGAAAAAAGCCAAGCTCGACAACAGCCGGGTGCGTTTCTATATTCCTATCACTCCGAAGAATCCAGAGGACGATACTTGGAGTGCAATCAGGTCGCTCTCAAGCAATATTGGTCAGGAGCTCACTCGGATCATCCGGGAAGTGGCAGCGAGCAACCCCTTGCTCGATGATGTCATTACGAGGGTGGACTACAATGCGACGACCCGGGGAGAGCGAGAAATTGACGACCATCAGCTCTCCAACTTGATCGAAGCAGTGAGCCAGAAGCGGCTCGGTTTGAATGATGTCGATCCGGATATCATCGGGCGAGCGTATGAATACCTCATCCGAAAGTTTGCGGAGAATTCCGGTAAATCCGGGGGCGAGTTCTTCACTCCGCCAGAAGTCGGACAAATCATGGCTCGGATTATGAACCCGGAGCCAGGGATGCATATCTATGACCCGACTTGTGGCTCGGCAGGACTCCTCATCAAGTGCGAGTCGGTGTTGAATGACAGAATGCAGAGTGAGGGGAAAAAGGTGTTTACCCCACTTAGTCTCTATGGTCAGGAAAAGGAGACGGACAACTGGGCGATGGCCAAGATGAACATGATAATCCATGACATGGAGGGTGATATAGAGACAGGTGACACCTTCAATAATCCGAAATTCAAGGATGCAACAGGGCACGGCGTGCGGAAGTTTGATCGGGCGGTAGCTAATCCGATGTGGAATCAACCTGATTTTCGAGAGGAAGTTTATACCGATGATGCTTACCATCGTTTTCCGGCAGGGAATCCTGGCGGTAAAGCGGACTGGGGCTGGGTGCAGCATATCTTCTCAAGTCTAAAAGACGATGGTCGGGCGGCTGTGGTTCTCGATACGGGTGCTGTTTCTCGGGGAAGTGGAAGTGCTAATACTGACAAAGAGAAAGAGGTTCGGAAATGGTTTATTGAGCACGACTTGATCGAGGGTGTTTTATATCTACCAGAGAACTTGTTTTACAACACAACTGCGCCGGGGATCATTCTCTTTCTGAACAAGCAGAAACCCGAAAAGCTCAAAGACAAGTTACTCCTCATTAATGCCAGTCATGAATTCGAGAAGGGCAATCCAAAGAATTACATTAGCTCGGAGCAGGCACAGAAGATCGCTGATGCTTTCAATGCAAAAAAAGTGGTAGAGAATTTCAGTGTGTTCGTTTCGAAGTCGGACATAGTGAAAAATGACTACAACATTTCGCCGTCGAGGTATATCCATCTCGGCGGAGTAGAGGAGTATGTGCCAGTGGAAGATATCTTGAGTGATCTAGTCGAAGTTGAGACTAAGGCAAAAGAAGTGGATAAGAATCTCCAAAAGGTGCTAAAAGAGCTTGGATTCTAGTATGGCAACACGAGTCTCTACAAAGGAATGGAGAAAAACAAGATTGGTAGATGCTTGTGATTTGAACATGGGCCAATCTCCAGATTCAAAAACATACAATAACACTGGCGAGGGACTACCATTTTTTCAAGGGAAAACAGACTTCGGTCGAAGGCATCCGAGTGTTCGAATATATTGCAGTGACCCGAAAAAAGTCGTTGATGTGGGCGACATCTTAATTTCTGTACGTGCACCTGTAGGGCCAGTAAACATTGCAGATGCAAAAAGTTGTATTGGCAGAGGTCTTGCCGGGTTAAGGTCCAAGAATGAAGTACTGGATCAAGATTTTCTGTATTTTGAACTTTTGTTGAACGAAAAAAGCATTGCCTCTCTTGGTTCCGGAAGTACTTTCCATGCAATCAACAAATCACAATTGGCGGATCTCGAGTTTGATCTCCCGTCATTACCAGAACAAAAGGCCATTGCACGAGTGCTGACAACTGTGCAGGATGCGATTGCTGAGCAGGAAAATCTCATTGCAAAGCTCAAGGAGTTGAAGCGGAGCATGATGCAGCATCTGTTTACTCACGGCACTCAAGGCGAAGTGACCAAAATGACTGAGATAGGGGAGATTCCAGAGAGTTGGGCAATCGAGAAGTTGGGCGATATCTGCGAGACAAGTAGCGGTGGTACTCCGAGTAGGACTAAAAAGGAATACTACTCAGGACATATCCTATGGGTAAAGTCTGGTGAAATGAACGATGGCTATATTTCTGATTCGGAGGAGAAAATAACTAGAGAGGCAGTAGAAAATTCATCGGCGAAATTGTTTGAGTCGGGTACTTTATTGATAGCAATGTATGGGGCAACCGCTGGAAAAACAGCAATTATTAGCCGGGAGGCAACGACGAATCAGGCTGTTTGTGGAATTTTTAAGAACAGTAGGGTAGATCTTGAATTTATTCGTTACGCCTTGATTTTGAGAAGAGGGTTTCTATTGGATCAGCGGCATGGTGGTGCTCAGCCGAACTTGAGCCAGACTAGTATTAGAAATCTCTACATACCATTACCAAAAATTGAGGAGCAGGAAAAAATCTCCAACAGTCTCATTGCAATAGAGAAGAAGATCGTGTCGACACGGGTCAAGCTGGCGTCGTATCAAAGCCTTTTTAAAACACTACTTCATGAGTTGATGAGTGGAGAAGTGAGAATAAAAAATATATGATCAATCCATACCTAAAAGGATCAATATGGCGAAAATGGGACCTGCAAACGCAGACCATTTTGGACGATAGCTATATCTCTCTTTCCGAATATAGTGCTGAAATAAAGAAGACGAACCTTGCTGAGTGGCAACGGTATGTTGCCAAAGTTGGAGGCGAAGCCAACGCACTGCTCTATGACTCAAAAGCATATTTTAATGACACGAGGATCGCAAAGAGTGATAGATGCGTAAATTATGTAAGGAATTACTTCGCTTTTCTCGAAGTGTTCAACCCTGATTTGGAGTGTGTGGGAATCACAGATCACAATTATTTTGACGACACCTTACTGGATACTTTCATTGAGTATTCACAACAATCAAAGTGTAGAATCATACCGGGGGTAGAGATCAACTGTCAGGGTATTCACATGCTTCTGTTCTTTCCAAACAAGTTATATGGAAAGTCGACCTTCTCAGCTGGCATCCATGCATTTTTAATGAAGTTTAATATTGATAATCGAACGACTGATGCTGGAGTTCTCACTACTACATCACGAGACATCAAAGAGATTCTTGATGAGGTGAAAAAGAATGGTGGCATCGTTATATACCCTCACTGCAATAGCAGTAATGGACTCTTTCAAGAAAGAACAGCTAGTGATCGTACATATCTTGCGGACATTTTTAACCATCAGAAGGTGAACCTCCTGCAATCACAACACAACCAGTCGTCTGTGATATTGAGTGATTACATAAAAACAAATGCATCACTGACTGCAAAGTTCTGTTCGCATATCAGCTCTGACGCCCGATCTCTGCGGGACTATGGACGCAGTGATCAAGACAATAACTTTTTATGGATTAAAGCGGATCCAACTTTTGAGGGATTGCGACAGATTATTTATGAGCCAGAGCAACGCATCTTTGTTGGCCCACAGAAACCGGAAGAAAAGAAGTCATACTTCGTGATCGATAAGGTTCGCTTCATTGATAACTCTAGTGATGCAAAATTCACTAGTGATCAAATAGAGGTCAATCAGAATCTGACCACAATCATTGGTGGCAAATCGACTGGTAAATCGCTTCTGCTCTACTACATGGCAAAAACGATTGATGGTCAGGAGGTCAAAAATAGGACAACTGATGCAGGCGTATCAATCAAGTATGACTTCGATACATCACCAGACTTCAACTTTGAGGTACTGTGGAAAGATGGTCAAAAGACACTATTGAAAGTGCCAGAAGGAACAAACGAAGAGGGGTCGAAAGAGCGTAAAATACTATACATACCGCAAAAGTATCTCAATACTCTCTCTGAAGCAAACATAGCAAGCCGTGAAGCTCTCAACGAGTTTGTTTTGGGCGTCATACTACAAGATGCAACTATTAGGGAAAAATATGATGAAACTCTTCAAGAAATAAAAACCAAGACTAAGTCTGTGCCGAATGAGATCAATGAGCTTTTTTCTGACTTGGCGGATATCAAGAAAACTGAGGAGGAGCTGAAGCAGGCTGGTGATGAGAAAGGTATTGAGAGTTACATAGAGACTCTTCAAAAACGGGCAGACGACATCAAGGCGAAGTCTGGATTGACCGAGGATCAGATTAATCAATTCGAGGAATTGGTAACAAAGGAAAAAGAGATAAGTACACAGATCTCGAATCTTGAAGAAGACAAGAAAACCATAAAGAACCTCAATGTCAGTCTAGCTTCTCAAGTAGAAGGCCTTCGTACCACGACCGAAGAGTATGAGGCATACCTCAATGACGCTGACATCAAAACGAAATTTAAAACAGAGCTGAAAATCATTGACTCTTTTGTGCCAAATATTAAAACTGGTACAACAAATCTCATTACGGTTATAGATGCAAGAATTAAAGTTCACAACTTGGAGTTGGTAACAATCAAGGCAGGACTTGTACCATTACTGGCGAAAGTGCAAATGCAGACAGAGTTACAGGCACAAACAGATGCAATTAAAAAGGAACAGCAGAAGTTGAACGAGATAGCACTCAAAGCAAACAATCTCAAGACCAAGAAGGCCTCCTACAAAAAGAAGGCGGACGGAGTCATGGATTCATATAGCCAAATCATTGCGAAGTACGAGGGCTTAAGGAATGAGTTCAAGAAGTTTGAAAGCAAGTTTGGAGACATAACACTTGGAGTCCATGTCAGTTTTAATGACGATGCTTTTAATGCAGAAGTGGTCAAGGAATATATCAACAAAAACGACCTAAAACGAGTGATAGTAGAGGCCGAGTGGGGCGATGAGTTTGTGTATCAATACGATCCGGTTAAACACTCGGCAAATATTACGACCGTATTCGAAGGTCTTATTGGTGGCACGATCAACACAGTCAAGAATCGTCAGCCCAAAGATGCGGTGGCGAAATTACTAGAGAATTACTTCTTTCTCGATTTCCATATCTTCTACAAAAACGACTCGCTAGACAAGATGTCGCCCGGCAAAAAAGGATTGGTACTACTTCAGTTGCTAATAAACTTGAGCGATGAGGAGTGGCCTATTCTACTTGATCAACCAGAGGATGATCTTGATAACCGCTCGGTATACGACGACCTTGTGGACTTCCTAAAAAAGAAGAAGTTACAGAGGCAAATAATCATTGTTACCCATAATCCAAACCTTGTTGTTGGCGCTGACGCAGAAGAAACTATCGTTGCAAATCAATCAGGACAAGAGGTGGGCAGAGAGAATAAGAAGTTTCGTTTTGAATATGTTACCGGAGCTCTAGAGAATACGTTTGAGGTTGATGTGACAGTCGAGCCAGCAATCCTGTACCGTAAAGGCATTCGCCAGCATGTTTGTGAGATACTCGAGGGTGGTAAAGAAGCGTTTCAAAAGCGTGAGCAAAAGTATAGTTTTCCACAAGAATAAGTAATCCTATGAAACCATCCGAAGCAAAATCAGTACAAGAGCGAATTATTAAGTATGCGGTCGAGTCCGGGTGGGCACTGGTTTCTCGTGCCGAAAGCGACGCCCGCCGTGGTGATGAAATGGTATACAATGGCCAGCCCTACTATTCGGATGTGCTGATGCCAAAACTGCGAGAATTCAACCCATGGCTCCCGGCAGACTATAGTGTTCCGACACCGGTCTCAAAGATAGAAGGAAATCGGCAGATACTACTCGCTCTCCGCGGACAGAGTACAGCCTATGATGAGGCAGAAAAACGAGAGCGCAATGTGAAAGTGATCGATTTTAAGCGCCTGGAGCGCAATGTCTATGAAGTAACGAGCGAGTTTGCTTTCTCGAATGGCCGATACAGTAATCGGCAGGATATCGTTTTCATGATCAATGGAGTGCCGATTATCGATCTGGAATGCAAGAACCTGACCACAGCGGAAGGGATTGATAAGGCACTGGATCAGATACGAAGGTATCATCGTGAGACGCCAGAGCTCTTGGTCCTTGAGCAGGGCTATGTTGCTAGTGAGGGGATGCGGCTTGAGTATGGCGTGACTTGGAATACGGTGAGGCGCAATATCTTCAAGTGGAATGGCGATAAGGTAGGGGAGCTCGAGAACAAGATTAAGACTTTTTTCGATATCAAGCACATTCTCAATTTGGTGGAGAAATATATCATGTTCATCGAGAAGGATGAAGAATTGACCAAGCTCGTCCTACGGGAGCATCAGGCGAATGCGGTGGAGGCGGTGTTGACCCGGGCATTGAAAGAAGATGCAACGAGAGGATTGGTCTGGCATACACAGGGCTCAGGGAAGACTTTTACCATGATCAAGACAGCCGAGCTCTTGTTCAAGAGTGATGAGGCAGACAAGCCGACGGTCATCATGATGCTCGATAGGAATGAGCTCGAGGGACAGATGGAGGGGAATTTGATGGCTGCCGGACTCTCGAATGTCCGAAAGGCGCTGAGTATTACGGACCTGGTAGAAATACTCCGTTCAGACTATCGGGGTATCGTCATTACCATGATCCATAAATTCCGTGGATTGCCGGCCGATTTGAACACCCGAAAGAATATCTTTGTCTTGATTGATGAGGCGCATCGTTCAACTGGGAGCGACCTTGGGACATTTGTAATGGCAGCTATGCCGAATGCGACCTTTGTTGGGTATACCGGAACGCCGATTGATAAAGCGCAGTACGGCAAGGGGACATTCAAGACTTTTGGAGTGGATGATGCCAAAGGGTATCTGCATAAATACAGTATTAGTGAGAGTATCGCTGACGGCACAACATTACCGCTCTACTATAGCTTGGCACCCAATGAGATGCTTGTACCCAAAGAAACGCTTGAAAGGGAGTTTCTAAACCTCGCCGAGGAGCATGGAGTGACGGATATCGAAGAGTTGAATGCAATTCTCGAGCGAGCGGTGAATACCCGGAACTTTCTCAAGGGTGCCGGACGCATCGAAAAGGTAGGTAAGTTTATCGCTGAACACTTCAAGGAATATATCGAGCCGATGAACTATAAGGCATTTGTCGTCGCTGTCGATCGTGAAGCGTGTGCCTTGTACAAAAAGGAACTAGACAAGTATCTGCCGAAGGCATGGAGCGAGGTGGTCTACACGAGCAATAATAACGATACCGAACTCTTGAAGGAGTTTGACCATGATGAGGAGATCGAGAAGAAGATCCGGCGAGACTTCGCCCGATTTGGCGGCACGCCAAAAATCCTTATCGTGACTGAAAAGCTCCTGACGGGTTATGATGCACCGATCCTGTACTGCATGTATCTGGATAAGCCGATGCGTGACCATGCATTGCTCCAGACTATCGCTCGAGTGAATCGTCCGTATGAGAATGAAGAGATGAAAATGATGAAGCCTCACGGTTTTGTGCTCGACTTTGTGGGAATATTCGACAAGCTCGAAAAAGCGCTGTCGTTTGATAGTGATGAAGTGAATGCCATCGTCAAAGACTTGTCGCTTTTGAAAGAGCGGTTTGTGAAGAAACTAACTGAAGAGGCAAAGCCGTATTCGGATCTCCTTGTTGGTCCGTTTGATGACCGGCTCGCAGGGGTCTTGATTGAGCATTTCCGGGATGAAGAAGTGAGGAAAGCATTCTTCAAACTCTACAACGAGATTGAGATGTTCTATGAGATCATTTCTCCGGATGCGTTCTTACGACCCTATGTGGATCAGTACATGACTCTTTCAAGCGCCTATCAAGTGGTACGAAATGCCTATGCCGACCATGTCTCTATCGACCGAGAGTTTCAAAAGAAGACAGCGGCACTGGTGCAGGAACATATTCAGAGTAGTCCGATCAAATTGGGTACGGAGATAGTCCGACTTGATGAGAAGGGGATCGCACTGATCAAAGAAAAGAATCAGCCGGATGAGGTGAAGATTATCAACCTGATCAAGAGTATTCAGCGATTGGCTGAGGAGAAGTCCAATGACCCAGTGCTCATTTCGGTCAAAGAGCGGGCTGAGGATATCTTGGATGCGTACTCAAGCCGACAGATGACCACGCAGGAAGCCTTGAAACAGTTGCTTGCTTTGGCTGAAGGCGAGGCGGAGCGGAGTGCGGAACAGGAGAAAGAGGGTATTTCTTCGGTAGCTTGGTTTATCCGGGATTTACTGGCGGAGAGCAAGATTATCGATATGCAAGTGGTAAAAGAGCTTGAAACGATAATCGGGCAGTATCCAGAGTTTGCCAAGAGCGAGAAGCTGACTCGTGATCTTCGAAATCATATCTATAGAGGTCTTGGCGCACTTGATCTTACTCCCACGGAGGAGAAAAGAATAACTGATCAGTTGCTCGAGACTCTCGTGCGAACAAGTCTATGAAAAGAAAAACAGTAAAAACATGGGAGTCGAAGAAGGAATTTAAGGAGGAGGTATATCTGTGCGCCAATAAAATCAAAGTGAAACTGAAGCAGGTGACACTCCGGCTGATGACTCGAAAGTGGGCGAGCTGTTCGACTAATGGCTATTTTACTTTCAACACCGAACTCTTGGGTATGGATCGTTCGCTGGGTGAGTATGTGATCATGCATGAGCTCCTTCATTACCATGTCCCGAACCATGGAAAGCTTTGGAAGAGTCTAATGATGGTACATATGCCGGACCATGAGAAGAGGGCACAGAAGCTGAAAGTCATGCATAGTAGATAGAATGCTTTATCTAAGCCACAAGACTGGATTTTTCAGTGAAAATTTGATAATATGTAGAGGTGAGAACAATTTGAAAAAGTAGCCTAAACCAGTAGCGATACTGGCATGGTGAAAAAGTCCAGTTAGACATAAAGATCCCATCGTATGGGGTGTCTAACTGGCCGTATCGGGAAACTGGTACGAGGAGCTTCGGCTTCTACCTATGCGGTGGGTTTTTTGCATTTATTTTTACAAAACTATGAAAGAAGATTTTTTTAATCCATTCGCCATGATATTTGGAGGGATACCGATTTCACTCGGTATATACGGTCTAATGACAAACGGCGAACAATGGTTCTCCTATATTCTGATTTTTGGCGGAGCATATTTTTGGTGGTGGTGGGTCAAGTAATTCGGTAGAGAACATGAGTGAATTTTGCTCAAAATGCGGAGTCGAAACAAGTGATAGTGATGACCTACACTGTCGCAGAGTATTTGTTGATGAAATGAATAAACTCCTGTCGTTGCAGGACTTTGAAAAAGCGCAGGCCCTCTACCTTTCAGTATCGTTCGATGACGTGTGGAAGGAGCACTTTTTACACAGTAAGGGAGGCAGTTTAGGTCGACTGATACTAAATGAGGTAAAGAGAACAAAAACTAAACAACGCCATCGAGAACTACTAACTTCTTCAGGTATAGCCTACAAAGGGGTATCAGCTATTTCAGCGATGAAGAAACATCGTATTACTCATTGTTACGAATGCAAGGAATCTTTAGATAACTCAAGCGATATCGAGTGCAATATCTGTGGATGGATTATCTGTGATCTTGGTCACTGTGACTGTGTGCGCCGAGAAAATCAGAGACAACTAAGTAGTGTAGATATAAGCATATGAAAAACAAACTTCTCTATATCGCGGTATCAGTCTTTCTCTTCATCGGAGTCTTTTATCTTGTCTGGCAAAGGCTTCACTCCGAACGAGCACCCACAACAGAAGCTGTCGCACCTACTGTCCAAGATCAAGTAGTCGAGGCAGTAGCAGAAGAGAATTACCCTGTAGCCGAAGAAATCACTTTTACTGCAGATCAACTGAAATCCTACTATGCCGTCTACGATGATTCATTTGTTATCCATATTAGGAAAGCCTTGAATGGGTATCTCTCAGGAACGAATGAGGGGATGGAGATACCGGCTGCCGTCATAGAAAAACATGATATGACCAGTGGCTCTCTTGGGGGACTGGCAGCGTTTGAGAAAGACTACTATCAGAGCAAGTTCGTCGTGGTAGCCCTAGAAGATGCCCTGATGGGAGGGAAGACGGCAACCATCATCTTTCAGGATAGGCCGGACCGAGTCTTTACCGCCTGGGTATACAAGCTAGGTGAGGATCAATATGACCTCCGAGGATTCTGGGAAGACGGAAAAGCTACTCAGAATATCGACGAAACCCTCAAGACTCTTGGAAAATTCGTTTTTGATAAAGAGCACAGTCTATAAGTAATTACTCTAAAGTAACACTATGACATCGAGAGGAATGTTTTTCGCATCAGCCCTTGTCTATTTTGTAGCGACAGCCCTGAGAGAGTACGGTTACGATGTTTTAGCGAGCGGTCTGAGCGTGAGTGGACTCGTTATGCTGTTGGCTGGGGGTCTTGTGTATTCCAGAGAAAAGCGAGCTGAGAAAAATGTCTAAGGTCTTATGTGGGCAGGAACTTTTAGTGAGAACATCCTGTTTCCTCAAGGCTACAACCATCCTATGGCTTCCATGGTCTGGGGGTGGAAAGCGTGACTATGTGACGTGGTTTAGTGGGAGCCGAACGGATCTTGCCCATAGCCGTGAAACAGCCAACGATCAAATCCGGTGTTTTACTCTATCAAACTGTATACCAGACTAAAAGTAGAGTTGACAGGAAGCAGCCAATTCTGTATTATAATTAGGCCTTTTTGATGTATTCTTGGAGGTTTATGATTAAGAAAGATGTAGTTCATTCGGATAACGAGCAGAAAGGGGAGGATCGTGTAGAGGACAGTGTTCTTGTGGACAGATCGCTTGAGAGGATTCCTCCAGGAAGATCAGTTGAGGAAGGACGCCTGTTCGACTCCTTGGCTAGGTATCCTCACAAGTGGGATTCAAAATCAGATGTACTGTAGCCAAGAGCGTTTGGTTGTATGGCGAGAGAAATCTCGCCTTTTCTACTCTAAAGAATTCGGATGAGACACTCACATTTGCTAGAATTCATGAGAATATTATTCATTACTAGCGGCAGAAAAAGCCTTTCAAGGCTTTTTATTGTCTAATATAGGTTTTTATGAGTATAGATTTGAGCCAGTTTTTTTTCTTGATTCTCACGATTCTACTTATTTCACTCATTGATTTTGTTGTCTTAGTACGAGCACGTTTAAAAGATCATCATACTGTTGAGGAATACACCAAATCAGACCTGAATTATACTATTCTCGTTCCTATATTTGGTAATATTTCTTACCTCAGAAATATAGATTTTCTTAAGCAATACGCTAAACACGTTGTTCTTTGTACGACCACTAAAGAAAATGCGGAATTTGATGAAGCGATTAACAACATTGCTTCTGAACATGGATTCCGAGTCTTTCGCTCAGAGGTTCCGATTGCTTCTGCTTCACATAGACCAAATCCCTGGCGTCTTTTTACTCATACGTTGCATGGCAAAGGAAATTTACACGTAACAGAAGATGTTTCTTCGGTTGGCGATAGGTTTAACAGAGAAATTGCACGAGATGAAATCATCAAAGATAGTTTTTCTGCCATTGAGACAGACTACTGTATCTTTTTGGATGGAGATACTACTGCTAAAGAGAAGCTTTTCAAATTAGTGCATCTTGTTAGGGAACTTGACTTTGATTTAGCCTCTGTTCGGGTGCTTGCATCCAAGCAAGAAACTATAATGGAAAAACTCCAGGCTGTCGAATACGATCTAGCTATGGATGCACGGAAGATCTATCCTTGGCTGACATCGGGTGCTTGCATGGTTGCCAAGACAGAAGTAATTAAAGACATTATGCAGCACCATTCCTTGTTCTTTTCGGGTGGAGATATTGAAATAGGGAAGCTTGCTGGTATATTAAAATACAAAGTAGGGCACGTAAGGTTTGAATTTTATACAGATGTGCCATCTACATTTAAATCTTGGTTTAAACAAAGAATGGCCTGGTTTGGGGGGGGATTTAGACATGCTGTTGTGAACTTGCATAGATATGCATGGAGACACCCTCTTTTCTATTTCTATACAACAATTCTGGTCTATCTTTTGACTCCTCTCCGGTGGTACGAAGTAGTGAAGCATCCCGAAGCCTTACCTATTGTGATTGTTCTCTATTGGTTTCTTATCTTTGCTTTTCACTGGAAAACAAAAAAATGGTTTTATTTTCTCTTCCCTTTCTATGCGTTACTTCAAATTCTGATTCTCATTCCGTTAGGAGTTTTGACTTATATAAGAATGGCATTCAGTACGAGTAATATTGGGATGATTCGATTGCGGGGGAAGCTTAGAAATAATATGTAAATTATCATGAAGAACATTTTTCTCTTCTCTTTATTTCTGATAATTTCTTTAGTCTTTGTAGTATCTAGGTACTTTATTAATGTTGTTCCAAACGAAAATATAGTGGAAGAAAATAAAGTTGTTGAAAGAAAGACCTTAGCCAAGGAATACGGAAATGCTGTATGGGATTGGCAGCCTCTAAAAAGAGAAGACACGGATACTTTTTTCTCTGATCTTCAGGCAAGAGGAGTCAATTCTGTCTACATGAACATAGGGGATTATGTGGATATTCATGAAATAAAAGATGATACGAAAAAGGGGGAAAAAACTGAAGAATTTAATACAAAGGTAGAGGAATATATAAATACTGCTCAAGAGTATGGGATTTCCGTGCACGCCCTAGCGGGTAACGTAGACTGGGGGAACTCCTCTCATCGTTACCTGAACGAAGTTGTTATTGAATATACTAGGAGTTTTAACAAAAATAATCCTGAAATAAAGTTTCAAGGAGTACAGTTTGATATTGAACCATATAGCCAGGAGGGTTTTGCTACGAAAAATAGAGAAGCTATTTTCCTAGACTACCTCGATACTGTTTCTGGTATTGTTTCAATATTCGACAAGTATCAAGGACAAGATTCGGAGTTTAAAGGGATGAAACTAGGTTTTGTTATACCGTACTGGTTCGATGGTGAGACAGAGTACTCAAAAAAGATTATTTGGAATGGGGAGGAGAAATACCTTTTCTATCACATTTTGAATAGGATTAATAGGATTCAAGATGGCTACCTTGTAATAATGGCCTACAGAAATTTTGCTGAAGGATCAGGAGGATCTATTGAGCATAGTTTGGAGGAGGTAAAGTTTGCGCAACAGAATACCCCGAGGGTGAGGATTGTTATTGGTCAAGAAACTTCAGATGTAGAACCGGAGAGGATCACATTCTTTACCATGCCATTTAATAATATGGTTGACGAGGTAAAAAAAATTAGCACAAGGTACGAAATATTCCCAAACTTCGGAGGTTTCGCTTTCAACAATGCTGATTCTTTCCTGGGGTTGGATTGGTAAGTAACTTTGAAATAAGCGTGTTAAAACAAAAACATTTTTGACTCCTCTTTTGTTTTGATACGCTTATGAGCTTTGCCAAAGTTTCTATATTTGCTAGTAAGTCGAAAGGGTATTTCGGCTCTTTCTTTGCTGCGTTATTTGTAGTCGCTACGACTGGGTATTTTTATACGCAGATTATTGCTCAAGAGAATATCTTCGATTCTTTTCTCATCGGTGTCGTCTTCTTATCTGCTTCCACTGACGGTTTTTTCCTTTTGCTGAACATATTTAGAAAGTCAAAAAAATCGAGTAACCTCAGCTTCGACCCTTCTAAGCTGAGTATTCTTATTGCTTGCTATAATGGCGAGCAAATAATTGGAGAAACCATCAGGCAAGTATTAACAAAAGTTCCAAAAGAACAAGTCTTTGTTGTTTCTGATGCTTCAACAGACCAAACCGGAGTGGTGGTTAAGCAGTGGGGTGTGAATCTCATCGAAAATGAAGTGAATAAAAATAAGGCACTGAGTATTAGCCATGCTATTGAACAAGTTAAAACCCCTTACGTGCTTATTTTGGATGATGACACTCATATCGAAAGTACTTTCATCCCCACTAGTCTTATAGATGACGGTTATGCAGCCGTTGCTTTTAATGTCATGCCGGAACCGCATCCCTCACTTATTAATAGGTTACAACAATTTGAGTATAGAAAAAGCATGGTTTTAGGGAAAGAACTGAGAGCAGCGGTAGGTGCGATAGGCAATGTATCGGGGGCTATAGGACTTTTTAAGACCCGAGATCTTGTTGCCCAAATACGGAAACATTCGGGACAATTTGGCGGAGAAGACCAGCAGAGGACCATGATGG
The DNA here is from genome assembly GCA_964500505.1 of uncultured Bdellovibrionales bacterium. Lineage (GTDB taxonomy): Bacteria > Patescibacteriota > Minisyncoccia > Moranbacterales > UBA1568 > UBA1568. The sequence goes on from CAZCNN010000002.1 coordinate 35,311, forward strand.
TGCATTTGGAGAGTACTGGTAAAGGGATTGCTTATACCGATTCGACTGTACTCACCGAACCACCGAGTACCTTTTATAAGGTATTCAGGCAAAGATATAGGAGTTGGAATTGCTCTACTCATGAAACTTTTTTTCTTTGCTGGAAAATAATTCTGTCACCAAAATTGCATTACATGCTTAAGCTTGAGAGGGCGTACCTGATTTTCATTTTACTTACAGACCCTATAAGGATGCTATTCTTTTTCAGCATCCTTTTCTATCCGATAAATCTTGTTATTTTATACTGCCTATATTTATTTCTAGAGACTTGTTGCTGGTTAAAGACAGGGAGGAAAGACAGTTTTTTTATTGTGATTCTCACTCCCTTTTACGGCATGTTTAAAACTTTTGCAAGATTCATAGCTCACTTTTGGTGGTTCAAACTAAAATATGACTACCTTTTTAGGAAGAAGTTTCATGTATATATTACGGAACGAGCGTTGATTTTAGAGTATGCTGGCATTGCAATTGCTCTGGTATTTGTTTGGTATTATGCCTTTTTGCAATTTTCAAGTCATATTAGTGAGTTATCCCGTTAGAGAGAAGCGAGCTGACAATCTACTAAAACCTTATGTGGGAAAAGATCGTAGAATTCTTGATAGCATCACAGACCTTTGTATCAGCTTCCCTTTGTCGTGCCCGAGCCGCCAGTCATAATAGACCAAACATTGCTTTTAGGGGGTAAAAGTGAGATATTCGTATCATAAAGGACAAAAGTAGTTAAGATTGCATACCTATGAAAGAACAGGAAGAGCAAGATCCTGATTACATCAAGAACTTACTTTCTCGAGTGAAGCTTTCGCCTGAAAACGAAAAAGACTTCGATAGTTTCGTTCAGGCATCTGTTGATAGTCTAAATAGGAGTTCTGGTGAAAGTGTTGAGAGGAGCAATCGATATGACAAGATATATGCTGTCGAACGGAAAAAGTGGCCGCATGGGATGGGGAGTATGAAAACTAGAGATGATGTACCAGAACATCTACAGGATGAGCTCGAGAAGTGTATCATCAGATCGCAAATTGTTGCTCGTGACGCCTGTCAGACTCAAGAGCTAACAGACAAGTATCTAGCGGAAAACCTAGGATAGATATTCCTAACAAAAAACGGCGAAACCTCACTTAGGAATCGCCGTCTTGAGTGTCCGTTGCCATTATCGATGCGCTGGCATGAGGAAGGATGAAATCAGTTCCGAAGCATCGTACTTCGAACATGACTCAGCCTCTTGAAGCCACTTCTCCCTCTCTCGTGGGTTATAGATCTTCTCAGCTATAAGGGAATAGAGTAGAGTTTTCTGCTTTTCCGTGATTGGCTCGTCCCCGGGTTGGTACGGACCTTTCGGGGGAATGCCATTGGTAGCCTCAGCCGGAGCCTCCTGAATCTTCTCAATAGGCATATCCTCCAGATCACTGGTGAATATATCGGAGAGCCCTGTGGATCGGATGACGCCGGAGATATAGGCAGATTTCTCCGACATCTTGATCGTCTTATTGGGGTCATTTCCATTGTCCATGAGCGTGGCGGCACCTCGACCCTGCCCAACTATCTCACCGAAGCGTGTGAGTGTGCAGGTATAGGCAATCAACCCATCTATGCTTCGAAATGAATCCATGGTTTCGGTATCTTTTTCGAAGGTAGCAACGAGTGAATAGATTGCTGCTAGTTTTTCGGCACCGGACTTCCCGAGGCTCTTCCGGTTTTTGATGATGTAGTAGTCTCTGTTTTCCTCTAGTTTCGGGAGAATCTTCTGAATGAAGTAATCCCGTTTCTGGAGCAGAGTATCGACACCAGCTTTGAACTGGTCGACACTGTCCGATATGGTCAACGCTGTCGTCATAATTTTGAATAAAAGAATTAGTATTCTTCGGGGAGCATAGCCGTGTAGCCAAACTCGCCGTTATCAGCGACAAAGTACTTTTTGCCGTTGATTTCGACTGAATAGAACCAGTCGTCTTGCGCCTTCGCTAATGCATGGAAGGCGACTTCTACTTGTTCTCGAATCTTTGATGGCTGATCCATCATGCCTTGGGTCCAGATGCCGATGAATTTTTGGCTACACATATTTCATAGACGCATGTGATGGCAACGCATGTTCGACGAGGCACGCAGAGGGTGAATGTTGCGAGAATTAATAACCTCTACATGATCAAGTGGTAAGCGAACGAAAAAGAGTGGAGGTGAGTAGTCTTGAGGGTGTATAGGGGCGTATTTGGGTACTCTTTGGTATGAGCGGGTCCCTTTGAGTAAGGGTACTGACACGGGGGATTTCTTAGATACCGCTTTAGTCTTATCGGCATTATTCTGACTCTTTGGATACAAGTCAGTCTTTTGAAGTATTTTTTAGCACAGTTCAGTCTCAAGATCAGCTGCTTGCTAATTAAGAGAGCTCTGTTTACTGGATCAGTTTCCTAATTCTTCGTGCAGGTTTTTAAAAAATTCCGTATTGCTCTGATTCTATCGACCAATGCTTGACAAGGGGTTGTGGACACATCTTTTTATTTGCCAATTCAAAAATCGTGGCTTATTAGAGCCGCTTTAAAGCTATTTTTTTGAAAGTTGATGGAAAAAGTGGTTCAAAAATAACCAGTTTTATGGCTCAGATAAGCCATCATAAATCATTAGTACTGAGATAATCTGAAAATGTTAGGTGAGTATCGCCTAATGGACACCACAAATACGGCGCATACCCTTTTTGTGGAAGCCGTCTCAGCGAAAGCTGGGGTGGTGTCCAGAAAAAGGGTTTTATTTTTTATCAGTAACATATGAAAAAACGAAGAGTCATAGACAAACGGGAGAAAGCAAAATTCATGGTGGATGATGCCTTTTTGGAGAAGATGGCTAGGCTTTGCGGATGGCAGGGGACGATTGTGTACGCGAGTCTCTGTCGGCACGCCAACAAGGATCAAGAGTGCTTTCCCTCGATAGGGTTGATGGCTGCACAGCATCGTGTGAGTCGGACCACTGTGCTGAAGGGTATCAGGGCACTAGAAGAGAGATGTGTGATCTATGTGAACAAAGCAAGGTCGAAAGGCGGCAAATGGCTGAACAACACCTATATCTTATTAGATAAAGCTGAATGGGATTACCAAGTCCACAAGGTAGACATGGAGAGTAGTAAAAATGAGGCGATAACCGAGTCCATGTCAGATACGCTGCCAAGTCCATCAGGTGTACCTAGCCAAGTCCATTCGGGCGACACTAAGGAAGCACATGGTAAGGAAACACATGAACTCAAGGAAACACATCTTTTGCAAAACGGGGTTTTGCAGAATGGTAGTTTTTCTGGTCGAGCCTTAAAAGATTCTTTGCCATTGGAGAAGAAGAGGGTAGATATTTTTTTATGCGGCGAAGTTGAATCACCTACTAGTGCAAAGTTGAGTGAAGTAATCAGACTCTTCGAACCAATTCTCCCGGGTGACTTTGTCGGGTCTCGGTCGGCTTTACTCAACAGTACTACTCGAGAAGCTGTAGCGGCCTTGCTCCAGAGAAAGAGTGTTGATCAAGTGGCAGAGCTAATCTGGCGTTACTACAACGCGAGAGAGGACCCTTACCGTCCGAAAGTTGGTAAGGTCTACCATTTCTGCACTTCCAGACTGGCTGATATCGAGCATCATGTCATGCAGGAGACTGCTACCCATACGGTAGGTGATTGGGATAGCTCCAAGAAGGTGACATGGGAGTTAATCAAGAAGGACGAAGAAGAACATCGAAGGTTGACGGAAGAATGGCAGGCTTTTATAGAAAATCATAAATGAACCCTATATGGACCAATCGACCAAAGACGAGCTAAGACTGTTACGCAGAGTGGTTTGCTCGGAATGCCAAAGCAGGAAGAGTTATCTGAATCCAATGGGGAAATGTTGGGAGTGCAAAAAGAAATATTGCTTCGACCACCTGTACTCCTTGCAGGTTAATGCCGGAATGTCGGAAAACGAAGAAGTGCGATCAGTCTGCAAAGATTGCAGAAAGAAGCATGGTTACTGGACGCTGTGATGCCTGTTTTGGCTCGTACCTGACAGTCTAGAAGCATTAAAAAGAAGGAAGTGGGGTAAATGTAGAGCTCAGAGAGAAAAGCGTGCAGGTGAAGGGACGCTTATTATTATCAATTACTAATTCAACCCTATGAAGGCAACAAAGAAAGTTTCGAAGAAAGTCGTTCAAGGAAAACCGGTGTACGCGATCATCTTTTGTCGGACAAGTTCGAGACGGGGGAGTGAGCAAAAAATGAGGCAGCAAGAGCAGCGGTGCGTGAAGTTCGCTCAGGCAGAAGGGTACATTGTGAAAGAAGATGCGATATTTCGGGAGATAGCTTCTGGAACAGAGCGATACCAGAAGCGTCCTGTACTCGTCAAAATACTCGAGTATATTGAGCGGTTTCATAAAAAGCAATTTATTCTGATTGTTACTGATACGCAACGCATTAGCCGTGATAAACGCAATGTCTCTGCTTATAGGAAAGCACTTTTCGTAAGAACGGCTTTGGTTGAGTCACTGAATTGTCTTGCAAAGCAATCAATTGAGGATCAAATGAGAAAAATAGAAGATTATCTTTTCAAATGCCACGAGCGCAATGTTGTATATGGATGGTGGGAGGAAGTGACGCCAGAGCAAGATCGCTCCGGTGTCGACCCTAAGTAACGGTTACGAGTATGTCATCGCCTATGAAGCCAATGGTGGGGAGCATTATTCTGCTAGCCGTGTCTGACGGGATTCTTGTTTCTGAGACATTTGAATCGACATCTTGCTCGTTTGTTCTTATTGACGGCATCAGTTTTGGTTATCGGTATGTCGGCGACGATAAGGCCGGTGATGCCCTTAGCCGAGTCTATGGCGCCCTGTTTGACGATGCCCTAAGAGAATTAAGGGCTGAGAATAGCCAATTTATGTTATAGACAATTAAGTACAAATAGGTATATGATAGATAATATGAAACTCCTTACGAGACAAGAAGTCGCAGCGCTGTTGCGAGTTGATCCTCGAACTGTTGAGCGATGGCTCCGAAGTGGGAAACTGAAGGGCTATAAGCTCGGTGATGGTAAAACCGCTCCGTGGCGAATTGATGAAGCAGAGGTACAAAGGTTTCTGGAGAAAAATAATGGAAGAGACCTATGAAAGAAAGGGTCCAAAAAGAAGGTAAATTGGTTGCCGTCTACGGTAGAGTCTCAACTTCAAATCAGGAGAATGAGAAGACCATTGAGACGCAGCTTTTGGCTGTCCACGAACTTGCCGAAAAAGAAAATTACACTATTGTGCAAGAATATCTTGATGAGGGTTGGAGCGGAGATAATCTCGCAAGACCAGGCCTCGATCAACTTCGCATCGATGCAAAGAAGAAGAATTGGGAAGCCGTATTGATTTATGACCCAGATAGATTGGCTCGGCGGGGAGCGTGGCAAGAAGTAGTGATGGAGGAGTTAAAAGAACTAGAGATCGATGTTCTTTTTGTCACTATTCCAAAACCAAAAACCGACGAGGATGTCATCATGTATAAAATGAGAGGTGTGTTCGCTGAATATGAAAGAATGAAAATAGCGGAGCGTTTTCGGCTCGGAAAGAAGCGGAAAGTAGAAGAGGGACATGTTCTTACCACGGAAGCTCCTTATGGTTATCGCTACATCCGAAATGACAAGGATAAAAAGCAGCATGGATATTATGAGATCGTTGAAGAAGAAGCAAGAGTGGTGAGGATGATGTTCACTTGGATTGGTGAACATGGCTTCACTATTCGGCAAGTAGTTCGGAAGTTGCAGGAGCTCGGTATCAAACCGAAGAGGAGCAAGCGAGGAGTGTGGAATACGAGCACATTGTCTACATCGCTTCGCAATAAGACCTATATCGGAGAGGCTCACTACGGGAGTACTTATGCAGTAGTGCCCAAAAATCCCCAAAGCAAAGAAAAGTTTCGCAAAGTAAAAAAGAGTAGCCGAAAGAATAGACCAGAGGAGGAGTGGATAGCATCGAAAATCCCTGTACCGGCAATTATCGATAAGCCACTTTTTGCGAAAGTGCGCGCCCAATTAGAGGCGAATTTTGCTCTGTGTCAGCGTAATGCGAAGAACGAGTATTTGCTTGGAAGCAAAATATTCTGCTCTTGTGGTACAAAACGGAATGGTGAGGGTCCCCAACATGGCAAGCACCTGTATTACCGCTGTAGCAATCGGGTGTATAGTTTTCCGTTGCCTCGCACATGCCATGAAGGTGGGATTAATGCGAGAATTACTGATCGGTTGGTATGGGAAGGAATCGACAGACTGCTGACTTCTCCGGATTTGTTACTGGCACAGATAGATCAGTGGAAGAAGAATCAAAAACATGAATCTCAGTCCGTCTTTGGGGATATTGAGGTAATAAAGAAGGAAATAGCAAAACTGAAAACGCAACAGGACCGATATAATAGAGCATACGGAGCCGAAGTCCTGACGTTAGAGCAGTTGAAGGGGTACACTGCATCCATAAGGAGTGATATTGCAGCGCTTGAGTCACAGATAAGAATGGCGGAACAGCAAGAGGGTCAGTCGAAGGTTGGTCGTGAGCCAACAAGGGAGGAGATAGAGGCCTTGGCAGAAAGAGCGACAAAAAATCTCAGGGACTTGAATTTTAACGGAAAAAGAGGGATAGTAAGAGACATTGTAGAAAAAGTCATTGGTACCCAATTGCAGGTAGAAGTATCCGGAGCTATTCCTTTAACGACACTAAACTATGTCGAGTACAAAACTGAAAGTCGGAATCGTAGGACTGCCAAACGTCGGGAAATCGACGCTGTTTAAGGCGCTCACGCGGAAGCAGGTGGATATCAACAACTATCCTTTTTGTACCATCGAGCCCAATATCGGCATCGTCGAGGTGCCAGACGAGCGTCTAGCCAAGCTCTCTACTCTCTCCGGGAGTAAGAAAATCATTCCAGCCGTGATCGAGTTTGTCGATATTGCCGGTCTTGTAAAGGGTGCGAGCGAAGGGGAGGGTCTCGGCAACAAGTTTCTCCAGAATATCCGAGAAGTGGATGCCATCGTCGAGGTAGTACGCGTGTTTCAGAATCCAGACATCATCCACGTCCACAACCGGGTGGAACCCAAAGAGGATATCGAAATCATCAATACCGAACTCATCCTCGCTGACCTGGAGACCGTGACCAAACGGAAATTGAAGACCGTGAAAGAAGCCCGAGCCGGGCACAAGGCGGCGCTCGCGGAGATGACGGTCCTTGAAAAGCTTGAGACAGAGTTTCAGGCCGCGCGACTCCCGCATGCCATGATCGAATCACTCTCCGACGAAGAGCAGAAAATCGTGCGAGAGCTCCAGCTCCTCACCACCAAGCCCTTTCTCTATGTGTACAATGTGTCGGATGTCGAGGTGACGCTCGCGCCGGAACTTGAGATGCGTCCTCATGTGAAGCTTGATATCAAGATCGAGGAGGAGCTCATCGAGATGACGGAGGAGGAAATTGCCGAGATGGGGCTGGTCTCACACCTCGGTGACCTGGCGCGAGGGGCCTATGCGCTCCTCGGGCTCATGACCTATTTCACGACTGGCGAGATGGAGACCCGGGCCTGGACGGTCAAGCAGGGCTCGACGGCGCCACAGGCAGGGGCGGCTATCCATGGAGATTTCGAAGAAAAGTTCATCCGGGCGGAGATTATCCACTTTACCAAACTGATCGAAGCGGGGTCTTGGAGTGCTGCCAGAGACCTGGGGACACTGCGTCTTGAGGGGCGGGAATATGTCGTCCAGGATGGGGACGTCATCGTGTTCAAAATCTAGTAGGAAATCCCCAGACTTTGTGGTATAATACATCCGTCTGCAAGGCGGATTTTTTGTCCATGCCGAGCGTTTAATGAAGGGAACATGACACAACTCGTGCAGTCAAAACAAAAGGAGAAAACACAATCAATTTTTCGGCGCTTTTTTACCAAGAAAGTGCTCGTTTTGCGTTGGCAGTTCAATCTCCTCAGTCTCGTGTTCTTGGGTGTCGGTGCGCTCGCGGGATTCTATCTGACCCTCTCGGGGGTTATCCCACATATCCTCGCTGCCGATACGACGGATACCTGGGACTTCTCTGTCAGTGGGGACTATACCCCATCTGACTCGTCACTCCTTGAGGTGACATCATCGACTGCGCGACTCAAGGTCCAGAACTATGCGACAGACGCGAATACCGCGGCCCTCTGGCACCTCGATGAATCAAGTGGCAACGCGACGGATAGCTCTGGCAATAGTAATACGGGGACAGTGGCCAATGGCACCTATACCACCGGCAGTCTCAACAATGGACTGACATTCAACGGCTCCACGGCATCGCTTACGGCTGCGGACTCGAGCTCACTTTCACTCACTGGTGACTTTACTGTTGAGGCCTGGACCAAGTTTTCTTCATCATTCAGTACGACATCCAATCGGAACCGACAGGGCATCCTCGACAAGGGACCATATCAGATGTACTACGATAACGAGTCGGGGAAAGTTGTGTTTGAGATGGCACCATCGTCAGCGAACGGCTGGGCTCAGGTGGCGGGGCCGGATATGCTCAACAACAACGGTGTATCGATCAACACCGAAACCAACCAAAGTTGGGATGCGAACAGTAAGAACTTCGTGTGGAAGCAGGTGGTGGTAGGGAGTGATATCTACGTCGCGCTCGGTAGTGCGACCACGGGGACGACGGTGACCGGTGACGCTGAAGTCTGGAAGTGTACCAGCTGTGATACCAGTCCGGCATGGTCCAAGATTGGTGGGGACGGACTGAACAGTAGTTGGGCCGATGGGACATACGAAGATGCATCGTCGATTGTCTCGGACGGGACCAATATCTATACCGGTATCGGTAACAGTTCGGGTGAAGCAGAAGTGTGGCGGTACGATGGATCATCGTGGACCAAAGTAGGAGGTGATACCGTCAACTCGAGCTGGCTCATCGTGGCTCCTGGTCCTTATGAGCGCGTGACGAGTATGGTCGCGGATGGGACCACCATTTATGCTGGCTTAGGAACGACAGCAAGCGACGCTGAAGTCTGGCGCTGTACAAATTGTGATAGTAGCCCGAGCTGGTCGAAGATTGGTGGTGATGGGACAGGATCTGGTGGGCAATCCTGGGCTACGGGATATGAAGAAGTGTCGGCTCTCACCATCGTGAATAGCACGACACTTGCCGTTGGCCTCGGGACATCAGCTGGGGACGCCGAAGTTTGGACCTGTGCGACATCGTCGTGCGCGGTGACTTCTGGTTGGACCAAGCGTGGTGGGGACGCGACTGGCTCCGGTGGCCAGTCCTGGTCAAACGTGACAGATGAAATTCGCAGTCTCGCATCAAGTGGCACCGTCATCTATGTGGGTACGGGTGTGACAGCTGGCGAGGCCGATGTATGGCGCTGTGACCTCGGTGGTACCTGCACGACGACTTCGGGGTGGACTCAAGTCGGTGGCGATGCACTGAACTCGAGCTGGGCAGCCTCAACATATGAGCGGGTCTGGTCTCTGCTTGCCAGTGGCACGACTGTCTATGCGGGTCTAGGTGATACGGCCGGTGATGCTGAAGTTTGGCAGTGTACAAGCTGTGATGGTGGTAGTCCTGTATGGACGAAACTCGGTGGTGACGGTACCGGTATCAGTGGTCAGTCTTGGGGAAATACGACCGGTGCGTCATTTTTGTACGCAGCGAGCTTGTCGATGATCGGCAATAATATCTTTGTGGGAGCGAGCTCCGGAGCCGGGACCAGTGGCGCTGAGATGTGGCGTTGTGATACGAGCGGGACCTGTAGTAACTCAGCTGGCTGGACAAGAATAGCTGGCGACTACCTCAATGCTAGTTGGGGAGTATATGGATTGAATGGTGTCATATCTATGACCACAACGGGTGGTAAACTGTATGCCGGAACTGGAGATGATCAGGCGGCTGCAACATCCAATGGCAACGCGACGGTATGGGAATATGACGGTACGAGCTGGACCATGATTGGTGGTCAAGGAAAAAATAGTTCGTGGGCGTATGGCCACCCCACATCAACCGCACAGACAATCCGCTCGGTGACATCGATGACAGGATACAATGGGACACTCATCGTGGGGCTCGGTGGTGGTACCGCTGGTGATGCCGAGGTCTGGAGCTGGAATGGGAGCGCCTGGACCAAGATTGGTGGCGACGGGACCGGGACGGGCGGTCAATCCTGGGCTACTGGAACCAAACGTTCAGTCCCAGCGATGACAGTCGTCGGCTCGACTCTCTACGCGGGACTCCAAGGGACGGCGGCCGGTGATGGCGAGATGTGGACCTGCGATCTCGCGGTCTCGTGTACGACGACCGCTGGTTGGACGCTCCGGGGCGGTGATGCGACGGGTGCTGGTGGGCAGAGTTGGAACAACACGACGTTTGAGGCCGTATGGAGCATGGCGGTCCGAGGTACGAGTCTGTATATCGGACTCGGCTCAAGTGCGGGGGACGCCGAAGTTTGGACCTGTGATACGGGCGCATCCTGCACTCAGACGGCTGGCTGGACCAAGCTCGGTGGCGATACCGTCAATTCAAGTTGGGCCAATAGTACGTACGAGGAAGTGACGGCGCTCACATGGTACCGGGGCGAGCTCTATGCTGGTCTCGGAGCGAGTACGGGTGATGCCGAACTCTGGAAGTATAATGGGACCAACTGGGGGAGTGCTGCCGTCGCTGGTGACGGACTGAATGGGAGTTGGACCGATACTCTCTACGAGCGAGTGAAGTCGCTTACCACGTATAATGGAGACCTTATAGTGAGCTTGGGTGATGGTACCGGAGAAGGTGAAGTATGGCGGTACAATACGAGCACTTGGTCACGTATCGGTGGTGATGGTGCCAATTCCGGTTGGACCAATATCGTCGAGCGCATCAGTGCTCTGGCAGTGTATAAAGGCAAACTCTATGCTGGGACAGGGCTGACCGCCAATAGCGATGCAACGATTTGGGCGTATGGCGGAAATATTGTTCTTGAGTCGACCACAACGAGTCAAGATACCAGCTGGCACCATATTGCCGTGACGTATGAGGGGAGTGAACTGACGCTCTTTATCGATGGCATTGAAGATACGAGTGTGGCGACCACGGCTACGATGTCTGATACGGTCCATCCACTCCTCCTTGGGACCCAAGCGGGGTCGACCGTAGCGGGTCGTGCTCCCTCTAGCTTCACTGGAATGCTTGATGAGGTGCGCATTAGCAATATTGCCCGCTCGTCATTTACGACGACGCCATATACGAGTAGTCGAGTAGCAGTGAGACCGTCCTCGGCTGTGCGCCTCTCTGGAATCAAATCATGGGACACATTTACTACCACAGAGACAGCGAATGGGGGCACGATTACCTATCGACTTTCGGATGATGGTGGTACGACCTGGAAGTATTGGAATGGATCGGCGTGGGCCACATCATCAGGACTGACCGATGCGAATAGTGCGAGCACGGTCAACACCAATATCGGTACTTTTCCGGTAACTGATGATGGATTTATGTGGCAGGCCGTCCTCCTCGGCAATGGCAATCAGTTGGTGACTTTAAATGAAGTGGTAATGGAGTCAACCTCTGATATTGTGGCTCCGACGGCGCCAGATACGCTCACGGCGCTCAATCAGAACGGGGGATTGACTTCACTCACGACCAATACCTGGTACACGTATACGGCACCGTACTTTAGCTGGAGCGGAGCGACGGATACCGGTGGATCAGGAGTCGGTGGGTACTATGTCTATTTTGGGACAGACAATACTGCTGAGCCATCGACCGCTGGGACCTTTCAGGTGGCAAGTACCTACGAACCCTCAAGTATGACCAGTGGTCAGACCTACTATCTCCGGATTCGAGCACGGGACAATGCTCAGAATACGAGCTCAGTCTACGCTGCTTTTATCTACAAACTCGACAGTACCGGACCACAGAATCCGACTGGTGTGACGGTGGCGCCGACGGGATATTCACCGACCAATGATTTTACTTTCTTCTGGACTGCGACTGCGAGCGATGCCGCCTCTGGTGTCGCTGGCTACCAGTATCAGGTGGGAGCGTCGGTTAATCCGGGGAGCTGGTCATCAACGACGTCGAGTACGAGCGTCAATCTGCCAGGGGCGGCGTACCAGACTGGCGAAAACTTCTTTTACCTCCGGACCCTTGATAACGCCGGGAACGTGGCAAGTGTCAATGTCCAGGTTGCCTTTTACTATGCGGGGAGTGGCCCGACCGCTCCACAAAATGTCGATGTCACACCGGAAACGAATACCGCGAACTCCTTTGCCTTTTCCTGGGATGCCCCATCGAGTTATTCGGGTGATGCCGCTGATTTGACCTATTGTTACACCATCAATACCCTTCCATCAGAGATTACCTGTAGTTTTACTTCAGCGGGAGCGACATCGCTCTCTGCTTCGGCTTTTGCCACCCAGGTAGGTGCCAACACGTTCTATGTGGTAGCTAAAAATGATGATAGCGTCGGTGGAGCCATCAACTATGGAGCCTATGACAGCGTGACCTTTACGGCCAACACCAGTGCCCCGGGTATTCCCCTTAACGTGGAAATAGCTGATGTGTCGGTGAAGAGTACCAGCTCCTGGAAGATTGCCCTCTCGTGGGAGCCACCCTCGTCTGGGACGGTTGAGGATTATGAGATCTACCGCTCAACTGATGGCACGACCTATACCTATTCGGCTGCGACCACCGGTATCGCTTTTGTAGACACCGGACTGGATCAGACCACCTACTACTACAAGGTCCGGGCCTGCGACAACGTTCACAACTGTGGTTCGTTTAGTACCGCGGTTGAGCTTCTGCCGAGTGGTCGTTTTACCACGGCTCCAGAGCTCTCCTCTGAGCCAAAAGTAACTGCCATCACCACCCGGGCCGCGACCATCACCTGGAGCACGGATCGTACTTCAGATAGTAAGATTCAATATGGCAAGAGTGCCCGCTCATACCTGAGTGAAGAACCGAGCAATTCGGACCAACTCACTGATCACGAGATCCATCTGACCAACTTGTCACCAGGAACCAAGTACTATTTCAAAGCCAAGTGGACCGACGAAGACGGTAACACCGGGGTATCATCGGAAGATAGTTTTGAGACCGCTCCGGCCCCAACTGTCACGGACCCGACCTTGAAGACCGCCGGACTTGAGGACGCGGTACTTGAGTTTACGGTGCAAGACGCGAGTTCGGTCAAAATCTACTACGGCACGACGGCCGCTTTTGGTAGTATCAAAGAAATCGCCACCTCGACCACCAAGACCACCTACAATGTCACCCTCGACAACCTCCTTGATGGGACCAAATATTACTACAAGATTAATACCCTTGATACTGAAGAAGAAGAGTATGATGGGAGCACCCTCTCGTTTGAGACCTTGCCTCGACCAAAGATCTCCAACGTCCGGATTCAGCAGGTACGGGGATCAGCTCAGACTATTGTGCTTGTCACCTGGTCGACCAATACGGACACTTCGTCCATTGTGAGTTACTATCCCGAGGGCAAGCCAGAGGAACTCCTTGATGAGGTCAATGTGAAACTTCAGAAAGGGGAGCACCGGGTCCTGGTGCGTAATCTTCTCCCCCAGACTCCATACGTGCTCGTGGTGAAAGGACGAGATCGAGCGGGTAATGAAGCGGCGAGTGATTCTCAGCGTTTCACGACGGCGACAGATACTCGAGCGCCCCAGGTGTCCGAGGTCAATGTCGAAGGAACAGTCTCGACCCGTGGCGGAGACAATACCGAAGCTGAAGCCGAAGCACAACTGGTCATCTCGTGGACTACTGACGAACAATCGACTTCTCAGGTAGAATATGGAGAGGGGACTGGTTCGACGTATGCTCAGAAATCTCAAGAAGACACGGGACTCGTCACTAACCACACTGTTATCATCTCCGGACTCACTCCTTCCAAGGTGTATCACCTCCGCATTGTTTCGCGTGATAAAGCAGGCAATGTAGGCAACTCTATCGATACAGTCGCGATTACACCCAAAGCCACCGCCAATGCCCTCGATCTCGTCATCACCAGCCTCCGCTCTATCCTCGGACAATAAACACAAACACCATGGCCTCTCCTGTTTTGCGTAAGCAAACAACACCCGCGCCGACGCTCACCCCGCCGCTCCCTGATCCGGCGCCGGTGGTTTCGGATGCAGCACCGATGCCGGCTCCGATAGCGAAGACGCCACTTATCTCAACCAAGGCGCCCATCGGTCTCGGTGAAGAGATTATCCACGCCGAGGGAGTGATTAAGGCTTTTGATATCGGGACCCAAATGGTGCTTGTTTTGAAGGGAGTGACGTTTTCGGTAACGCGAGGGGATTTCGCGGTCCTCTTTGGATCCTCTGGTTGCGGCAAGTCGACGCTCCTCCATATTCTTCTCGGTCTTGAGCCACCGACCAAGGGCACCATCACATTCCTTGGAGAAGATATGTACGCGGGTCGGACTGAGGACGAACGAGCTCAGTTCCGCAAGCACCACATCGGGATGGTCTATCAGCAGTCAAACTGGGTCAAATCGCTCTCGGTTCTTGAGAATGTCGCGTTTCCCCTCATGCTCCTCGGCAAAGAAAAGACTGAGTGTCTGGAAAAAGCTTACGAAACCCTCAAGCTCATGAAGATGGAGAACTGGGCCCACTATCACCCGATGGAACTCTCCGGAGGACAGCAGCAACGTGTGTCGGTAGCGCGGGCTATCATCACTGATCCGGAGGTCCTCGTCGCGGATGAGCCGACTGGTAACCTCGACTATGAAGCAGGTCAGAACCTCATGTACCTCCTAAATGACCTGAACAATATGGGCAAGACCATCATCATGGTGACTCACGACCTCGAGTATATCCGCTATTCCAAAACCGCCCTCAATATGAAAGATGGCCGGATCGAAGGTATTTACCGTGATGGCGACAAAGACATCCTCGAATCAAAACTGACGTACAAGAAAGCTGACTTGAGCGTACTCAACAAGAAATAACCTATGAAATTTTGGCCCTTCAACAAAAAAGAGACGAACACGCCGGCACCTCTCGCTAACGAGGTTCCGTCTGTACCACGACACTGGGGCGTCATGGGCTGGCTGAGGCATGCTGGAGACTTCTTCCGCCACAGTTTCATGCGGATTTTCATGTTTATCCTCCTCATTCTGGTTTATATTTTTGCCAAGATTGCCTTTCATATCTGGTACTTCCGAGTCCTGTGGCGTGAAAAGCATAGCTCGAATCAGGATGCGGATGCGATGGGGACACCCTCGGAAATACTCTTTTCTCGTTTTTCGAGTCGACTTTTTCGGTTCTTTCATACGGCGAGTGGGGAGAGTATCGACAAGATTAATCTCATAGAGATTGCTATCCGCAACATGAAAGGAAAAAAGACTCGTACGGCGGTCACGATTGGTGGTATGGCCATAGGTATCGGGTCTATTGTGTTCCTCGTCTCTATCGGCTATGGTCTCCAGCGGTTAGTGATTTCTCAGGTGGCCAAACTGGAAGAAATGCAACAGGCCGATGTCTCGCTCCAACCTGGGGGCAAGATCAAAATCAGTGACGACACCATCAATGATTTTGCGCAAATTCCCAATGTACGGTCGGTGGCGCCACTTATTGGCGTCGTCGGCAGGGTCAACTATCAGAATTCTATCTCAGATATGGCGGTCTATGGTGTCACAGGAGAATACCTCAAGCAGTCCGCTATCAGACCAGTGCAAGGGAAGTTCTTTGAGAGTAATGACCTAGTCCTCTCATCGGGCGGAAGTGAGAGCGTGACGCCAACTCGAGAGATTCCCAAAAAATCAGGCGATACGATCGGTGACATCGCTTTTTCTGGCAATGGACTCAATTGGGTACGGTTGAGAGAGGATCCAGATTCGGATGCTCCGCTTTTGGGGTACGGCAAGGTAGAAACTTCCGAAGTGTTTGGGGCGATGGTGTGGGGTGGGAGCTACACCGCCAAGGACGAGTTCGGGAATGCTGCGACCGATGCCAATGGCAAAGCGCTTGGCAAGTGGGTTCGCGCGAGCTTCTCGGTGTTCGAAGAAACAGCGTGTTCCGAGACCGAGACAGACTGTGTCGGGGGTACCTATCTCCTCCTTCGTGATGAAAACAATGACCCAGTGGTGAAGCAGGGTTACTTTGCGGTGACTGATGATTGGCTGGTTCTTCGTGAGCCGACCGCCAAGGAACTGGCGGAGCTCTCACAAGGGGGCGGTACTCTCCCGACGCTCAATATCAAGGATTCGGGTGACGGCTGGGTAGAGGTCGAAGGTGAGGGTGAAGTCACTGCCGAAGAAGCCGTTGAGCGCGTCGCTCTCTCATCGAGTGCTAAGCGCGAGGCCGTCGTCAGTCGGGCGATGCTCCGTATCCTCTCCATTGATGAGGCGACGGCAGTGGGGCAGACGTTCAATACCAGTTTTGTGATTACGAGTTCTCTCCTCCCGGACAGTCAGAAAAAAGTCGAGTCGGTTTCAGCTGATTATACGATTGTCGCCGTGATTCCTGAGGACAAAAGCCCGATATTTTATGTGCCCTTTATTGATCTCCGAGGTCTCGGTATCGAGTACTACTCTCAGGTCAAGATCACCGCAGCGAGCCAGGAAGTGCTCTCTGATGTACGGAAGCAGGTGGAGGGTATGGGCTATGTCACCACATCGGTCGCTGATACCGTCAGTCAGATTAATTCTTTTTTTGCCAGTGCTCGCATCATCCTCGGACTCCTCGGCATGGTGGCGCTTGGGGTGGCGGCGCTCGGAATGTTTAACACTCTCACCGTGTCGCTCCTCGAGCGTACCCGTGAAGTTGGTCTCATGAAGGCTATCGGGATGAAATCAGTTGAGGTGCAGGAACTCTTTTTGACCGAGTCGATGGTAATGGCGTTCTTCGGTGGTATCTTGGGTCTCTTGGTCGGGCTCATTGGGGGCAAGGCCCTCGGGGCTGGACTCTCACTCCTCGCCATCTTCAAGGGAGCGGGAGCTATCGATGTCTCTTATATCCCACCATCGTTTATCGTGGCTATTCTGATTTTCTCCCTCATCGTCGGTATCGTCACTGGTATCTATCCAGCAAGAAGAGCGACCAGTATCTCAGCCTTGAATGCCCTCCGGTATGAATAATTCATGTTAGAATAAGAGTAACTCGTGTAATATCTATTTTCTATGGAAGTCCGCGATATCATGACGACCAATATCATCTCCGTCAAGCCGACCAGTTCGGCTCAGGCGGTAGCTGACCTCATTACCCAGCACAAGATTCATGCTGTGCCTATCGTGAATGAACTCTTTGAACTGCAGGGTATCGTGGCGGAAGGAGACTTTTTTTATGGCCGGTCGGGTCCAGTATCGATGGCGTCGTACCTCGTGGGTCGGCTGACCGCCAAAAAGGGGACGGTTGAGGGCAAGTCTCTGTCCGAGATCACCGTGGGAGAGATTATGACATCGCCCTGCATCTCTATCCTCCCAACCCTCTCGGTTGAGGAGGCAGGATGTCTCTGTGTCGAGAAGAATTTTAATACTATCCCCGTGGCCGATGAGGGTGGTACGCTCCTTGGTATCGTGACGGCTCACGATATCTTGAAAGCGCTCCTTCCCCAGTGCCAACGTTGATATTTATAGATTATTTTATGAAGCTTTCATTTCGGACCAAAATATACGGGAGTATCATTGTAACGGCGACATTCGCCTTCTCGGTGCTTTGTCTTTACCTGTGGTTTGCTGAAGAAAAAACCCTTGAGGAGCTTCAGGTATCCGATGCCAAGAATCGTTTGGCCACGCTGAGTCGTCTTGTTGAAAACGAGCTAGAACATCAGGTGAAGAAGCAAGCGGACTGGGCTCGTTGGGATGATACGTATCAGTTTGTGACAGACAAAAACGACGCCTTTATTCTCTCCAACATGAACGATGAGTCGCTCAAGCTGATTGAGATTAACATGATGGCGTTTGTGAACAATGCTGGCGAGCTCGTCTATGGGAAGCAAGTCTACTCTGGCGAGCCAGGGGTACGGAGCATACCTGAAGAGTTCTCCAAGATGTTTACTGGCGAGAGCGCCCTTCTTGATTTTGACGAACTTATTTCTGACAAAAAGGGAATTCTGGTGACGCCTGATCATTTGCTCCTCGTGACGGCTCAGCCGATTACCACGAGTGATGGCAAGGGAGCAAGACGAGGGACGCTCATCTTTGCTCGTTATATTGATGACCAATATATTGACTCACTCAGTCAACTTTCGGGGCTCAATGTCTCGTTTCGGCCGTATGGATTCACGTCTCAGGCTGGAGATGCGATGCTTCGACGTGGCGTGCCGTTAGTGACGGTCAAGGAAGAGTTGGTAGAGGGGAGCCTCCTTATGGACAATATATTTGGCAATCCTTCGCTCACGCTTGGTGTCACGTATCCGGGCGAGATAATCGAAGGTGGGCACACCACAGTAGCACGGACGTTGGGGTCGCTCTTTCCTGGATTTCTCGTGTATCTGAGTCTTACCCTTTTGTGCATTGAAGTCTTTCTCGTTCGGCGTATTGAGCGTATTCGTGAGACGGTACGTCAGGTCAATGCCCTTCATCCTGGTGGGGCCGAGAAAGGTGACCTCGAGGATTTCTCATATCTGGCGACCGTCATGGCGGGTGCGATCGAAAAAGTTCGTCAGTCAGATGAACTCGCTGACGTCACGTGGAACGAAATTGCCAAGTTCCGCGTGGCTCTTGACCAGAGTTTTGATCACATGGTCATCACTGATGTAGACGGCAAGATCCTCTATGCCAACACCGCGGCCGAAAAGTTGACGGGGTACTCTCGTATTGAGATGCAGGGGAAGACGCCGGCCCTCTGGGGGCGCCAGATGCCACGGGAGTTCTATGAGAAATTTTGGGATTTGATCCGACGAGAAAAAAAGCCTTTTGAGGGTGTGGTCAAGAATAAACGAAAGGACGGGACGATTTATCAGGCCGAAGTGCGAGTAACGCCGGTCCTCGATGATAAGAAACGAATTCTCTATTTTATTGGTGTCGAGCGTCCAGCCAAGCCGTGTTGAGTACCAAATATTTGAAGGCCCAAGGGAGACTCTCGGGTTGTTTTGCGTATCTTGACGACATAAATTTAGCAATCTATAATTGAGAGTGCTAATGAAGTAATGATAAACACATGTCCAAACAGATAGCATATGGTGTCGATGCTCGTAAGAAAATCAAAGCAGGCATTGATCAGGTAGCGGAAGCGGTCAAAGTGACGCTTGGTCCGAAAGGACGTAACGTGATTTTGGGTAAGAGCTATGGTGGTCCGACTATCACCAATGATGGTGTTTCAATCGCCAAAGAAATAGAATTGGCCGATAAGCTCGAGAACCTCGGGGCCAGTCTCGTGAAGCAGGTAGCCGAAAAGACGAACGATGTCGCTGGTGATGGGACGACCACGGCGACTGTCATCACCCAGGCTCTCGTCCGGGATGGCCTCCGTGCGGTGGAAGCCGGGGCCAATCCGGTCTCAGCACGCCATGGTATGGAAGAGGCCAAGGATGACTTGGTAACGCTCCTTAAGGGGAGTCGCAAGACGATGAACTCCAAAAAGGAAGTAGCTCAGGTGGCGACTATCTCTGCCGAATCAGCTGAGATGGGCAATCTCATCGCCGAAGTGATGGATATGGTAGGGCAGGATGGTGTGGTCACTACGGAAGAGTCGCAAACCTTTGGATTGTCCAAAGAAGTGGTTGAGGGAATGAATTTTGACAAGGGCTATATCTCACCGTATTTCATGACCAATGCAGAGGATCAACGGGCAGAGCTCATGAGTCCTACTATCCTCATAACGGATAAAAAGATTTCGGCCATAGCTGAGATTGTCCCGGTCCTCAATGAACTGGCCAAGACTGGTAAAAAGGATATCGTCATCATTGCCGAAGACGTGGATGGGGAGGCCTTGGCCACACTCGTGGTGAACAAGCTCCGGGGAGTACTCAACGTATTGGCGCTCAAAGCACCGGACTATGGCGAAACGCGCAAAGCGATCCTTGAGGATATCGCCATTTTGACCGGGGCTCAAGTCATATCGGGAGACAAGGGGATGAAGCTTGAGGCAACCACGCTCTCGATGCTCGGTTCTGCCCAAAAGGTCATCGCCACCAAGGACGACACTACCATTGTCGGAGGCAAAGGTACCAAGAAGGCCATCTCGAGACGGATTGAAGAGCTGAAGGCACTGGTTGCGAAAGCCAAGAATGAGTACGAAGGTGAGAAATTACGCAAGCGCTTGGCCAAACTCACTGGTGGCGTAGCAGTCATCCGAGTAGGGGCCGCGACTGAGACCGAACTCACCTACATGAAGCACAAGATGGAAGACGCGGTGGCCGCGACCAAGGCTGCTATCGAAGAGGGAATTGTCGCAGGCGGTGGGACTGCCCTTGTCAAAGCCTCCGTCAAAGCGCTTGAGGCGGTGAAGAAGCGTCGGGAATTTTCCGATCCAGACTACGCAGATTGGAAAGCGGGATACCTCGCGGTCCTCTCGGCCGTCAATGAACCACTCATGCAGATGGTGCGAAACGCTGGTGGTCATGAGCAAGTGGTGTTTGATAGAGTTGCTTCGGCCAAGACGGCCTACAGTGGGTATAATGTCCTCTCCGCTACGTATGAGGATGACATGCTCAAGGCGGGCATCATTGATCCGCTCAAGGTCACTCGTTCGGCTCTCGAGAATGCTGTCTCGGTGGCAGCGCTCCTCCTCACCACGGAAGCAGCCGTGGTCGAAGAAGAGAAGCCAGAGTCGCCGGCCCCGAGTATTCCCGGGATGGGTATGGGGATGTAGTATGTAGAATGTTGAATGAAGAGAAATGGTAAAAAGAGGCTCAGTAGAGCCTCTTTTCTGTATCATTTGGCAAAAATACTACAACAGTATACAGTAGAAATGTTTTGGGAAACTCCCAAACCGTTCAGTGATGGACGAAACGCACGTTTGAAAAGGAGACTTTCTCATGACTCCCTCGACTCCTCCTGATACAGCGTACTTCACCTGCAAGCAGGTGGTGCTACTGCCGTCTGGTCGGGTGCATCGGGGCATCACAGCCAAGCTTTTTCCAAGTACCTACTTCAGTGCCTGGAGCAGAAAGGAACTCACTCCCGATCTGCGACTCGACATCGGTACTCGCGTGTCGCGCTTGGTGCTACCGACCCTTGACCCAGTCGAGGTCACTCATATCCCTGTTCGGCGGGCAGCCTTCTGCTGGTGGCCCCGTCAGGGCGTTCCGGTGACCTGGGGCGATGTCTATCGGAGTTTCCCGCGGCACGGTGTGAAGCCCGACGATCACCAGGTGACTCCTTGGCAGTATCTTCAGGAACTCGCCTTCGGCTGGGACTCTGTTCCAGCTATTATCCCACGCAACGATCGTGGGGCACTGTTTATGCTCGGCGATGCTGGCTGTGACAAGCCCACGCCATCGGGAGCAATGGTCAGGGGGAAGGAAAAATTTCTGGTACAACTCAGTTTCTTCACCCCGGTGAGCGTGGCTACTTGGACGCTGGGATTGCCGGATCGAGAGACGAGTGACCAGATTCTGCCCCCAGATATGACTATCATCACTGTTGAATGAGTGATGGGTCGCCACTCCTCCTCCTTGTCTGCGGACCGGGCAGGAGTTTTTTCTTTTTTTGGCTCTGTTCCTATGCTATACTTGAAACAAATACAGATACAAAACCATGCCCGGTAGTGAGATTTCGACCAAGCATCTTTTGTTGATTACCTATCGCGAGCATGTCTGTAAAAATAAAGTAAACAGGTAGTTTTTGACATTTCGTTTTGAAACTGTCGAAATTCTACTGACCGGGTATGCGCATTGAACTCAAACAACTGGAGCAGTTTTTGCTTGATTCGAGTCTCGTCCCGAAGGATAGTCTGACGGAGGCGGTGGTGCTTGCCCAAAAAGAACAAAAAGACTTGGGAGCGCTCCTCCTCGAAAAAAATCTCATCAAAGAGGCGGATCTCCAAAAGACCTACGCCTATATTCTCGGGTTTCCGTTTGTTGATCTCTCCCGTGAGGCCGTCCCGATTGAGATTCTTCAGATTGTCCCAGAGCTGATTGCCAAAAAATACAATATTGTTTCGTTTGAAAAGAGCGGGACCAATTTGAAGGTGGCCATGCTCAATCCTGATGACCTCCAGACAATCGATTTCATCAAGAAAAAAACGGGACTCAAGATTGTGCCGTGCCTCACCAGTCGGGAGAGTATCCAGAGTGTCCTCCGGCAGTACGGCAAGAGTCTCGAGGCCGAGTTCGGCGATATTTTGACTGCCGATGTGAAGACTGAGGGAGAAGGAGAGGATGGACAGAACCTCGAGGCAGTCGCAGCCGGACTCCCAGTCATCCGAGTCGTTGATACGCTCCTGAAGCACGCCATCCTCCAGTCGGCGAGTGATATTCATATCGAACCTGAAGAAAAAGAGGTCCACGTGCGCTACCGCATCGATGGAGTGCTCCACGATGCGATGACCCTTCCCAAGGATGTGGCGCTCGGGCTCGTGGCTCGTATTAAGGTCCTTTCCAATCTGAAACTCGATGAGCATCGACTGCCTCAGGACGGTCGCTTCAAGATTGAAAAGGACGATTACAAGATTTCCTTTCGGGTGAGCATCCTCCCAGTGTTTGATGGTGAGAAGATCGTCATGCGTCTCCTCGATGAATCCTCCAAGGGACTGACACTTGAGAAGATGGGACTGAACGGTCAGGCACTCGAAGCCGTGCATCGGGAAATCAACAAGCCAAACGGCATGATCCTCGTGACTGGTCCGACCGGTTCCGGGAAGACGACGACCTTGTATACGGTCATGGATATCCTGAACACGCCCGAGGTCAATGTCTCGACCGTTGAAGACCCAGTCGAATATCGGATGCCTCGGGTCAACCAGACTCAGATTCAGCCCAAAGTTGGCATGACCTTTGCCGCTGCGCTCCGGGCTCTCCTCCGGCAGGACCCGGATATCATCATGGTCGGTGAAATCCGTGACCAGGAGACGCTTGAGATCGCTATGCATGCCGCGATGACTGGTCACCTCGTCCTCTCGACTCTCCACACCAACTCGGCCGCGGCTACCCTCCCACGTATGCTCGATATGGGAGCGGAGCCGTTTCTCATTGCCTCGACCGTAAACGTCATCATCGCTCAGCGTCTGGTTCGTCGTCTCTGCCCCGAATGTCGGGCCGAGTACAAGCTCGAGAAGAAAGAAATTGAGTTACTTGGTAAGTCCTACAATTTGGATGCGGTCTTTGAATACCTGAAAAAAGCCCCGGAGAGCAAGAAGTTTGTGGAAGCAGCTAAGTCTTGGGAAGAGGTGTCGTTTTACAAGGCGGCCGGGTGTGACCAGTGTGGCGGTGAGGGGTACCGGGGACGAAACGGTATCTATGAGGTGCTCGCTATGGATACCAATATCCGCAAACTCGTGACCCAGGCCGCGACGACCGAAGAGATAGAGACGGAAGCGCGCAAGACCGGTATGGCTACTATGGTCGAAGATGGATTCTCCAAAATTGTTCAGGGAGTGACCTCACTCGAAGAAGTGATGCGTGCGACGAAAGAGTAGAGACTATTCTTTGCCGAATTCCGTGTGACGGAGTTCACGCCGGATGTGATATTTGGCCGCTGAGGTCTTCACAAAGTCGAGCCAATCCCGGCTCGGCTTTTTTTTGTCTTTGACGGTAAGAATCTGGACGACCTGACCATTTTCGATGTGATGATCGAGGGGGACCATCTTGCCGTCGACTTTGGCGCCCGTGGCCCGATGACCGATTTCACTGTGGATAGCATAGGCGAAGTCAATCGGCGTCGCCTCTTCGGGGAGCTCGATGATATCGCCCTTTGGGGTAAAGGCAAAGATGTGGTTTTTGAAGAATTCAATCTTGAGACCCTCAGCAAACTCCTGGTCATCGCGACCGATATCTTTTTGCCATTCTTTGAGCTGGTTTACCCAAGTCAGTTCGCGTGGTGGGGGCGTGCCAGCTACTTTGCGTCGTGAGAAAATATTGCGCCAGATGGAGCGGGATTTCTCGGTGTAGAGCCAGTGGGCAGCGATACCGTACTCAGCCTCGTCGTGCATCTTTTGAGTGCGGATCTGGACCTCGAGGATGCGCCCATCTGGACCAAAAATGGTGGTATGGAGCGACTGGTAGCCGTTCGGTTTGGGGAGTGAAATATAGTCCTTGATGCGACCGACCATAGGACGATACTCACGGTGGATGATACCAAGCGCCTCGTAGCAATCTGCGATCTCAGGGACGATGATGCGGACAGCGACCAGGTCATAGATACGGGTGATGTCCATATCATGACGCTTGAGCTTTTGGTAGAGTCGATAGAGGTGTTTGGTCCGGCCGGAGATATCAGTGACGCGGATCTTTTGTTTGGTGAGGACATCTCGGAAGAGGGCAATGGTTTTTTCCATATAGGAGTGACCCTCGTGGAGGTAGGTTTCTTCGAGTTGTCTTGTTTCCTCGTAGTGGAGAGGGTCGAGGTACTTGAAGCACAGATCCTCGAGCTCGCCTTTGATCTCGCCGATACCGAGACGGTTGGCGATGGGGGCATAGATCTCGAGGGTCTCGCGCGCGATGCGCTCTTGTTTCTCGGGGGGGAGATGCTCGAGAGTGCGCATATTGTGGAGGCGATCGGCGAGCTTGATGATGACGACCCGGATGTCCTCGGCCATGGCGAGAAACATCTTGCGCAGATTCTCGAGATAATACTCTTCCTTGGAGCCACGGAGTTTGATCTTGCCGAGTTTGGTGATGCCATCGACGAGGAGTCCGATATCAGCGCCAAATTTCTCGCGGACTTCGTCAAGCGTGATAGCAGTGTCTTCGGGGACGTCGTGGAGGAGACCAGCGGCGAGCGTTTTTTCGTCCATGCCGATTTCAGCCAGAATCTTGGCCACATGGAGCGAGTGGATGATATAGTCTTCGCCGGATTTGCGCTTTTGACCACGGTGGGCCAGTTCAGCAAAGCTGTAGGCAGACACGATGAACTTTTCCGCCTCCCCCGAGAAGGGGTGGGGAGCTGCCTTGAGTACATCTGTGATGGAGATGGAAGTCATAGGGAGAGTATCAGAGTATCCTCAGTATAACGGGTATTTGTCTCAGGGCAAGCCCTGGCCTAGAGAGCAGGTTCAACGCTAGGTTGCGCGCCTCGCGTTGGGATGAGACTATATAGTATACTAAAGGAGGTTCTCATGACCACTCTCCATGAACAATCACGTATTTTCCAGGAATCACTTTCTTCCCTTTACGACACTTATACTCTGTATCGGAGGCATGGTGATTTTCCGGTATTTTGAGAGCCCATCTTTTGTGTTTTCTCTCAAGATGCATGATATTATCACGGTTTTCCTCAGCGTTGTTATTGAAGCCTCGCCTTTTCTTCTCCTCGGATCACTGGTAGCGGTAATAGTGAGGAGAACATCTCTTATCTCTATCCTGCTCAGACGTATCCCGAAGAACCCTCTCTGGGGGCTTCCTGTTTCTGCCGCGCTCGGAACCCTCTTGCCAGTCTGCGAGTGTGGTAATATGCCGATTGCCCGTTCTCTGGTAAAAAGGGGGTTTCCGGCACCCTACGCCACCACGTTTCTTTTTGCGGCCCCCATCCTGAACCCGGCGGTCTTCTTTTCTACCTGGGTCGCCTTTCGGGGTCAGCCAATATTCATAGCAGCTCGTTTTGCCTTGGGCTTTATCGTGGCTGTGGCAGTTGGTGCCTATGTCCTCTTCCAAGAAAAGCGAGGGGTCAAGATATGGAACGTGTCCTGCGACCTTTCACAGAAGATGCCTGCCGAAAAGGGCCACGATCACACCCATGAACATGGCACCTCGTTCTCTTCCCAGGTGTTCGGTGAGTTTCTTGCCATCTTTCCTTATCTTGTTATCGGAGCGTTGTTCACTGCTCTCTTCCAGGCCTACGTTCCAAGAGAGGTCTTTTTCAACTCTGATTTCGGCATCGCAATCGCCATTCTCTTCATGATGCTCTTTGCTTTCGTTATTTCTGTTTGCTCCAATACTGATGCTTTTCTCGCCCTTGGTTTTACCGGTATCATGCCAGGGGCTGCCCTCATCAGTTTCTTGGTTTTTGGAGCCATGATCGACGCCAAAAATGTCCTCATTTATAGTCGGATCTTCACTGTCCGGGGACTCTTACTCGTCTCCTTTTTTGTCGCCGAGCTGGTTTTTCTCCTCTCCCTTATTCTGCATAAGTTGAGCATCGTATGAAATCAGAACGCGTACATTTTTTTCTTGCCTTGGCCGCGATCAACCTGTTCGGTCTGGCGCTTTTGTACCTTGCGAGTATCGAGAAACTTGGTATCTACATCCATCCATCTTCGCAGTGGTTTGTGGTGCTGACCGGCCTCATGTTTCTTTTTCTCAGTCTCCGCGGTCTTCCCAGAAGAGAAGCACTGGTTTTCGAACGGAGTAGTCTTTTTGGCATTCTCTTTCTGCTTGGGGTCGCCGTACTCATCTTGACAGTCAAGCCTGTTCCGCTTTCGGTTGAAACAGCGAAGACTAGGATCTCAAATGGTAGCAGTCCAGTCAGCGCTAAAAATGCGGAGCGCTTTGCTACTCGGAAGACTTCGGACTTCGGGATTATCGATTGGCTCGCGGCCTTCTCCAGTCCAGAGACAGCGTATCGTTATGAAGATACGCCAGCTGATATCACGGGCTTTTTATTGGTGCAGGACAATCAGCCGATGGTGGGTCGGCTGGTTATTACCTGCTGCGGAGCAGATGCCCAACCGGCCGTTATTCCATTTCGTTATACCGGAGTTCTCCCAAAAGAGAATACGTGGATTCGTGTCAGTGGTACGATGCATGTCGTGGACACGAAACCTGTTCTCGAAGCGACTCGCCTTGAGATAATTCCTGAACCGAAGAATCCCTATGCCGAGTAGAGTACTTGCCTCCATCGTGGTCGTTTTGCCACATCTCTTCCTGATGGGGCTGATTTTCTTGTTTCTTGCATTGCCGGAAGTCCCGCCGAGAGTCATCGCTGTGAAAGAGATGATTCGTGCAAACGAGTCGTTCTCGATTACCTTCAACAAACCGATTCGAACAGAGGGTTCGGAGGATAGGTTGGCCGTCTTAAAAAATGGAGAGAGGGTAGCCGGTACACTCAAAACGACGGCCACGACACTGTTTTTTTCTCCAGAAGAATCGTGGGAGAGTGGCCAAGAATATCGAGTCAAAATAGCGCCACTGCCAGCAGAACGTGGCGGTACTACGACGGAACCGATTGACCTCAGTCTGAGAATCGAAAAGGCAAGAGTCCTCTTTCTCAGTCCAGATAGTCGTCTTATGGAAGGCAATCCGGAAACAGGAGTAGCAGAACCAGTGACTCCCGAAGGTATCAATATCTTTTCTTTTTCTACGGGTATCAATGGCCATGTGGTCGCCCTGTATGGATTGAATGGAGATCGCTACAAGACCGGGGTCCTTTTGGGTGAGAAACAGGGTACTCATTATCGTCTCATGATGTCTCCAGTGGTTGAAACCCCGAGGTATTCCCAGGCCCTCCTCTGCGATGGGAGTCGGGCGCTTCTCCTGGTGTCCCAGGGTAGCCAGGGCGATCCCAGAGTCGAATATTTCACTCTTGATTGGGAGCGCCCGTTGAGTAAGGAGTCGCTTCAGGAATGGAAAATAGAAGAGACCGCGCTCTATAACGACGGCGACCTCGCCTGTTCGGAGGATACCGCCCGTGTTCTCTATCGGAAATCAAGCGGTGCCTACGTGACGAACTTCTTAGGGGAGGAGGATGAGGATATCATCGGTGTTTTCGATTCCGCCATCGGCTTTACTCCGAAAGATACGTCGATGCTGCTCCAGAAATCAATTACAGAAACCACGGCTGATGCCGACTATCGTTCGGAGCTTACCCTGTACCGGTCGGATGGTGCCAGCGTCACCCTCTCGACCCCAGATTCGCTCTTTGAGGAATCAAGTCTCAGTGGTACTGGTACATCCCTGTCCGTCTTATCCATCGAGGGTGAGAGCTATACGTCACGCATCGAAACCTACACGCTTGACGGAATGGCGTGGACTCCCAGAGAAACCGTGTCTCCTCCGCAGGGCAAGCGCATTCTCCATCACGATCTTTCTCTTGATGGGAATCTGGTCGCACTTCAAATTGAGCCTGGAGAAATGATGACGCGGGTTCCTATGGATTCTTCGCAGATTGTGCTGTGGGACTTCCGAAAAAAGCAATATCTTCCCTTTGAGTGGACGGGTAGGGAACCACAGTGGGAGCAGTAGTGCTGTTTGCGACCAACAGTCTGAGAGAAATGGGGTTTGCTAAGGTGTCTCAGTGATGATGCTGATGGTCATGCGCTGGGGTGTATCGAATAATGTCACGACTGCTGCCAAATACCTCTCGTACCAGTTCTTGGTATGATCCGATGTGTTCGCCCATAAAAACAAGTCGTGGAGTAATGTTTTGTTGTTTCAGAGGAAAGAGTCGAAATTCACCGTATGCATAGTTGAGGACGAATAATGATCCGTCAATATTGAGAATACCTTTGATCCGGTAGAATTTCTTTGCCGGGAACGATTCGAGTGAATACGTGATTGCTTCAAGTCGGAATTGTCGTGTCGGCTCTAGCTCGATGAGATCTACCTCGAATGACTGATGGTTTTCCTCGACTTCTTTTTCCTCTTCCTTCACGCTTTCAGCTGTTATGAAGAGTTTGCTGTCGAGTCCGAAGATAACTTGAGGCGATACGTATCCCTCAGCAGTCTTGATCTTTGGGGCATCAGGATTGAGTTCGTAGACATCATCCAAAGTATCTTCGAGGGTGCTTTCTGGGATGCCCTCATGCTTATTGATGAGGATCATGTCGGTATATTTCGCCTGGAGCTTGGCTGTGTAGCTCTTGTCTTTGTAGCCGGAGAAGTTCTTAGCGTCAATTACTGTGATGACACCATCCACATAGAGCTTTTTATTTTTTCGGATTTCCCAGACAATCGGTGCAGGTGCGGCCGACCCGGAAGTTTCGATGATGATTCGGCCTGGATTTGTGAGGAGAAGCTCCTCGAGAGCCTGTTGTAACTGTCCAACGAGAACATGACAGATACAGCCCTGAAGCATCTCTTTGGTCGTAGCGACATGAGTCTCTTGTCCGAGAAGCGAATCAACCTCGGTGTTGCCGAACTCATTCTTAAGCCACGCAATTCGATATTCTTTTGGTAGATCTTTGATGAGATTGAGGATGAGTGTTGTTTTTCCAGCCCCGAGAAAGCCTGTGATAATAGTGACAGGGATCGCTCCTTGATAGGCGATTTTCGGTTGCGTCAACAGTGCTTTTATATCTTGTTCCGTAGGCATAGGCATGTTGTTATTTTTCTAATGGAGGGTTTTGACACGAAAGAAACCCCTGAGTGAGTAGGATGCGGTTGAGATTTTTTCCAATGAAAACAATAGTGCTTTTTCGGTCTTCGTCGGCTTTCCAGGCTCGTCCCGGTTGGATCGTAAAAAGCATATGAACCCCTTGGAGCACGACCTGTCGATGTTCGCCGGCAATGGACAGGATACCTTTGTATCGGTACAAATCATTTCCGAACATTCGGATGATGCTTTCGATATAGTAGATGAAGTTTTCTGCAAGCAAAGGAGCGGTGGTTTCAGCACCGACCGAAGAGACAGTGCTATCGTGCTCATGCTGTGGCCTGAACGTATGGCTCATGGTTGAGGCAAGAGGAGTATGGCCATGAGTGAGTTTAAGACTGAATTCTTCTGGGAGGTGTTCAGTGAAGAGGAGGTATGCTCCGGTGCTTGATATTTCGAGTGGGTAAGATGATTGTTTCGAGAAATCAAGTATGAACGGGGCTTGGCGTGGCGTGAGCGCGTTGACGGTCTCGTTTGCATCGGTGGGCATTGAAAAGAGTACAGCAGCGGGATTTGCGATGGCTGTGAGTTTCTCAAGTGAAGTGACCTCATCAGCTTTCAGGCAGAGTATACGCATCTTGGTCTCCTCTCCATGTGGCTGACCGGAGAGACTGTAGGTTCCGGTCTCAAGTTGGTAGATCCCGGCCCACTCGAACGGGTATTCGATTTCAAGAAAACGAGGATCGATTTCAAGTGCTCGCTGGACATCGAAACCGCCGACGGTGAAGATTTTTTCGATTGGGATATCGGCATTTCTCGTTTCGTAGATGGTTGCAAATTTATTGATGCCGGCAATTTTTTCTCGGACTGCGGCGAGCTCTTCATCTGAAACGAGGTCAATTTTATTAATGATGATGATGTCTGCAAAGGCAATCTGATCCTTAGCCTCTGGTGTTGAATCAAGATGGCCGGGGGTGTGTTTGGCATCGACGAGCGCGATAATAGCATCGAGATCCACGTGCTTGGAGAGATCAGGATCTGTCATAAATGTCTGTGCGACGGGCGATGGATCTGCCAGACCAGTAGTCTCAATCAGTATGTGTTCCGGGGGATTGGGGAGAGCGAGGAGCTGTTTAATAATTCGAATTAAGTCGCCACGTACAGTGCAGCAAATGCAGCCATTGTTCATTTCCACCACTTCTTCGTTTTCACGGATAACTAAGTCTTGATCAATTCCAACTTCCCCAAATTCATTTTCGATTACGGCGATTCGTTTTCCGTGCTGTTCCTTGAGGATGCGGTTGAGGAGCGTCGTCTTGCCGGCGCCAAGAAAGCCCGTTAATACAGTGATGGGAATTTTCTGCGATTGACGATTATGTGCTTGGTTGTTCATATATGTAGGACTGTCTCTAGTAAATCAGAGAATTTTAATGATGAGCGGAAAGGGCATCCTGTATTGACTGAAGCTGTGTCAGGAGAACGTCATGAAATTGAACTTTCTCTGAAGGACTCAGTCTCTGCTTTGACTGGTCAAGATGTGTCCAATAGGTGAGCAGAGGATCTTGAACAGCTCTTGAAAAAGATGCTGTAACCGGCCAAGGAAAGGGTCTGTGGGAAACTATTGAACGTAGATGGATGATGGCATCTTCCGATGATTGTCCCCCGGAGAGAAAAACAATGCCGCCGGTAGTAGGGGGGACAAATGCCTGCAAGCAAGTAGCCGTCGTTTTGCCAATCAATGTCGCACTTGCTTTTTCAACACCATCTTTTCCTGGTAGGGCCATAGATGTTTTGAGTATGAGTCCTGGGAGGAGAATCTCTGATGTCTTGAGAGTGAAAAAGAGTTTTTCCAAGACATGTTCCATGGTTTCTCTCGTATTCTCTAATAAGTGCTCTCCTTCGAAGAGTACCTCTGGTTCAACGATGGGCACCATACCATGCTTTTGTGACAGTTCGGCAAAGCGTGCGAGGTCGCCAATATTTTTCTCCCAAATCACCTGCGGCGATAAGAGGGTTTTGTTCATTTCGTCGACACGTACCGGAAAAACTGATCGCCATTTTGTAAAATGTACTCCGGCGCGTGACCATCGTTTGAGGCGATCATCGAGGTCTTCGATACCTACAGTATACTGCTCAGTATTAAATCCAGGATAGGGAGCAAGGCCACGATCGACTTTGAGTCCAATAAGAATATTTTGATCCTGGCAATATTTAGGGACGGCTTGTCCATGTATTTCCTGCTCTAGAGTTTCCTCATGGAAGATAATGCCACTGACAAAATCACAAAGACCAGGTGTCTCAAGTATTTGAGACCGATATGACATTCTCTCCTCGGTAGTTGAATGCAATAGACCGAATTGAGCACAGCGTCGTTGAAATGATTGAGGGCTTTCGTCGAGCGCGAGTAGCATACGGTTTGGACGCATGAGCTCTCGAGTAGTAGCGATAATTTCCATACTCTTATTCCTTTGCATTTGTTGGTTTGACCAAGGCAGCATTGAGTTCGGCGGCAATCGTCGCTTCATCCATATCAATGCCAATAAAGACGATGCTTTGCTCCGGATGAATTTCTCCGTCTGGACTCTGTTCCCAGTGGCCATAGGGCTCGAGATGAATAATGTTGCCTGCATGATTCCAAAGGAGGGCTACATCGGGCTTGGCATCGGTCCAGGCGAATCCTTTTGACCGCAGAACTGATCGTAGCTTCCCTCCATTCAGTAACTCCATGAGTGCTCCGTCGTGGAACGGTTGTTTGGATGTGAAGACGAAGCTCTTGATTCCGTACGATTCGGTTTCTGGAGTATGTTCGCCGCGAATCTCCTTGAGCCACCCAGGGTTTTGAGAGGCTTTTTCCATATCAAAGAGCTGGGTATTCAGGATTGATTTCAGATCAATATCACCCTGACGAATAGGATAGATGATAGCGTCCGGGTTGAGTTGTTTTATCACGGCTTTAACTCGGCTGAGTTCACTTTCTGATACGAGATCGGTTTTCGAAAGGAGAATAATATTGGCAAACTCAATCTGATCAGTCAGAAGATGAACGATAGGTCGGTCATCTTCATTTGATACTCCGAGTTTTCTTTCGGCGAGCGTTGATTCATCACCATAATGGTGAAAGAAATTTTTGGCATCAACAACTGTTACCATAGTGTCGAGGCGCGCGATATCATTGAGAGAGTGACCATCTTCATCGGTAAAGGTAAATGTTTCAGCGACTGGGAGCGGCTCGGATATGCCGCTTGATTCGATAAGGATAGCGTCAAAACGGTCGGCTTGAGCGAGTTTCGTCACTTCTTCCAAGAGATCTTCTCGGAGAGTGCAGCAGATGCAGCCGTTAGACATTTCGACTAACTTTTCCTCAACACGATCCAGCTGAGCTTCGCCTTGTTTGACAATAGCAGCATCGATGTTGATAACGCTCATGTCATTGACGATAACGGCGACGCGAAGCCCCTGGCGATTCTTGAGTACATGGTTCAGAACGGTAGTTTTTCCGGCTCCCAGGAAACCAGAGAGAACAGTAACAGGAATAGGGTGACGTACTTTCATAGCAAATAGATAGAGGGATTAGTAAATCAGTGGTTAATAAGAGCACCTGATATTCTCATGACGGACGGGTTACAATCTCGATTCCTTCTGTAGTGATGAGTACTGTATCTTCAAAATGAGCAGAAAGCGAATGATCGCTCGTAACATACGTGGTATCGTCGGAGGCGAGTTCAATAGAATAATGTCCAGCATTCACGATTGGCTCGAGGGCGATAGCCATGCCTGCCTCAAATAAAATCTGTCTTCCTAACTTTGTTTGATAGTTCAGAATTTCTGGTGGTTCATGGAGTTCAAATCCGACGCCATGACCAGCGAGATCACGGACTATTGAAAAACCATGAGACTCAACGTGTTTTTGTACCGCGCCACCATAATCAGCAAGGGATTTCCCCGAAACGATTTGTGCTATCCCTTGGTCGAGGCTTTCGCAGGTTATTCGCAAGAGGCTTTGAGTGAGATCGTTTCCGGTACCGACGAGAAAAGTACGAGCCATATCAGTCACCATTCCATCAAAGCGCAGTCCCATATCGAGCTTGACCAAGTCGCCATCCCTCACGATTCGGTTTGGTTGAGGAACTCCATGGACCACCTCATCATTGAGAGAGATGCAGATTGATGCTGGAAATGGGCTTCCGTATTCTGCTCCGTAGCCTTTGAAAATTGGTATGCCTCCGAGCTCAAGTATTTTGGCTTCAGCTATTGAGTCGAGCTTACCAGTCGAGATGCCTGGACGGAGCGCCATTGACACCGTCTCCATGACGCTTGCCAGCCGTCGGCCGCTTTCTCGGAGCGCTTGGAATTGATCTTGATTTTTGAGACGGATATTTCTCATATGAGGTTAAGCATGGTTTGAGGGAGCAGTGTCAAGTGAAGCTTGTTTTCTCCTCATGATATAGGTGAGGGCGGTGAGATGGGGAAACTCAACGAGCATACCGATAATGAGCGCAGCTGCGATGAGTGGTTGATCAGGAAAAATGAGTGCCGTGATGCCAAGCATAAGTGGGGCATTGCGAGCGGCGGTTGTCATTGTGAGCAGTGCCTGTTCGGGATATGCGAGTTTGAAGAATCGGGAGAGATATTCGCCTATCCAGTAGGTAGTGACGAAGAAAACGAAAACCGCGACCAGGATTACTAAGAAGATATTCCAGTGTTCGGCAATAGTCTCAGCATGACCAGCGAAAATACTCACTATGAGCGCACTTATTACCCAGGGGATAATTGCCCCAGTCGTGGCGAGCAGTCGTTCAAATCGATCGGATGCCAGCCAGACCCTGAGGAGTTGATGGAGGAAGAAGGCGGCACATATTGGAATGATGAACCACTGCCAAAGAGTTTCTCCAACGAATGTAAGACCAAGTGGTGCTATATCACGGGAGAGGAACGATAAATAGAGAGGTAAGAGGAGAAGCTGAGATATGAGGTTGATCGGGAGGAGAGTTGTCCCGAGTCGGGTATTGCCATTGGCGAGACGAGTGAAGCCGAGGAACCAATCAGTGCAGGGTGCCAGAAAATAGATGAAGAGACCGATAAAGAAGAGGGATTTCCCGGAAAGGAAAAGTGATGCGATGATGAATCCGATGGTGGGGATAATGATGAAGTTTGCTGCCCAGGCAATGATGAGGAAGCGCGCGTCCCTTTTGCTGAAAGACCAGGATGATGGTCGCAACTCGAAGAAGAGAAGAAAGACCAGGATGAGAACAGTGTAGTCTGTCCAGCCGCTTAATACTTCAGCAAGCACGCCGTTATTTAGGCCAATCAATGAGCCAAGTGCGATGGCACTGATGAGGATAATACCGAGAGAAAACTGCGTAGGGAATGTATTTGGCATAGATATGTATCTTAATGCGAATAAACTATGATGAGGAATATTTGTAGAGAGGTTCTTTTGGAGGTGTTGTTAACAGCCACACCCGCCACCACAACACGAGAGATCATCGACGGTCAGAGCCGCGCGCGTGTATTCTTGGGGAAGCGTGATTGATCGACCGAGTTGTTTGGCAATAGCCCGAGCTACTACTGGGAAGCGACCGCGAAACTTATAGATAAAACAAAAGATAAGGTCTTGTTGCCTGAGTGACGGACCGACGAGGTAGGCGCCTGGGACAAGAGTGGACTCGTCATTTTCGGTAAGCGCAATATGACCAGAGTTCGGATCGCGATCGAAGAGATCTTGTATGATGGGGCTCTTTCGAATGTCAAAACCATTTGCGAGAATCGGTAGAGTGTTACTCGACCAACTTTTTCCATCAGTAGCACGCACCTCCCAGGTTGTTTTGTTTCTTATCACTGATTCGATGCGTGTGTGGGGGACAAGAGTGAGCCTTCCGGTAGCGATTGCTTCTGTAAGACGTTCGAATGTATAGGGGGAAAGGGTGCGGCTGGGGTCGGTGTGCTCTTCATCCCATGGGGCGGCCTGATCGATGACAGTGACGGTATGGCCGAGTCGCGTCAGATGGTAAGCGGCATCAATCCCACTTTCGTAACCGCCGATCACTGTGTACTGATCGGGTTGTCCAAACTGCTCCCAGCTCATCACGCGGGTATTGTGCAGGCAGAGCTCTGAACCGGAAAAGTCCCCTTCTGCCGGAAAGGAAAACTCACCACCGGCCCAGACAATACTGCGAGATTGGATTGTTCTCTTGCCTTTCGGAGTGATGCGAAAACCTTTCTGATCCCGAGCGACGCGCAGGACGAGGGACGATGTTCGAACACGGAGCTGAAAATGTTCCACGACTGCCTCGAGGTATGCTGCGTACTCGGCGCCACAGAGGTGTTCTTTACGAAACAGGTGCCCAGGGGAAGTTTCAGGAGCGATACTATTCAAGTCGTACGCCCCGAAGTCATTGCCATTGAAGGAGGGGGTGATAAAGCGCATCTCTCGGGGCCATTTCCGAAAGGTAGCACCCACCATCGTATCGGCTTCGAGAATGACGACATCATCAATCCCAATTTTTTTGAGGAGTACAGCCAGTCCAACTCCAGCTGGGCCCGCGCCGATGATGACGACATCGTGTATGTTATGTGAACGGGTTCTAGTCTTCATGGTTTTTTGATAAATGCAACTAAGTTGCAATATATAAGAAAGAAGGAAAGAGCGCAAGTGAAAAAGAAAAAGTGGCCGCTCGGAGTTTTCCGATGGCCACTAAGAGGAACGGATCATTTTCGCGATCGGACGAATCGGATGAGATGACTTCCGACGCAACCAATCATCCCGCCGAGAATGAAGAAACCAATAGGGTTGTTTGGGCCATGCTGGTGTGGCAGAGCAATCGGTTGAGTGAAGGCGGGGAGAGTGGGACTGGATGGTACCTCTTTTCGGTGAGCAAGAAAAAGGCCGCTGATACCGACGCAGACGGTCAGGAAGACCACTCGTGAAAAACGACGCAGTTCGCTGTCGAGTATCTGCCAGAGGAAGGCGAGATCGAACAAGGCATGGATGCCATGGATCCAGAGTTCGCGCTCACCATAGTGGGCTCCATGGCGTGCATGCTGCAGCCATTCGATCCCCATGTGCCCAATGATGAGAGGGATAGTGAGAAGGGCGGACGGCAGGCGGTGCACCATCGTCATGGTCACTAGTCCGAACGCGAGCAGACCGATCGCGACGGGGTTTTGCCAGGCACTCGTAGCCATGTGAGCGACGAGGAGGATGAGATATGGGCCCAGAACGAGCGGAAGGAACAATGATTTCACGGTATATCTCGCTGTGAATGATGGCTGTATTGACAATGCAACCAAGTTGCACTATACTGCATGTACTAAAAAATAGCAACTCAGTTGCAACAACTTTATGCGCATAGCCTTTGTTGGAAAAGGAGGAAGCGGCAAGACGACTCTGAGTAGTCTGTTTCTTCGCTATGTCCACAATCAGGGGAAGTCGGTGCTGGCTATTGATGCAGATATCAATCAACATCTCGCAGAGGCATTGGGTGGAGAAAGAATAGAGCTACCAGCCCTTGGTAATGAGATGCACCGTATAAAGGAGTATCTCCGGGGGACAAATCCTCGGATTGCTTCGGCTGATCAGATGCTCAAAACGACGCCACCTGGAAATGGATCGCGTCTTCTTAAGCTCAGTGAGCTGAATCCCGTCCTAGATTATTTTGTTCGCACAGTGAATGGAATTAGGCTTATGGCTACTGGTCCGTTCGCTGACGAGGATATGGGAGTGGCTTGTTATCACTCCAAGACGGGGGCAGTGGAACTCATTCTCAATCACTTACTTGATGGACCGGATGAATACGTGGTGGTAGATATGACTGCCGGTGCTGACGCTTTTGCATCTGGCCTCTTTACCCGATTTGACCTTACTGTGATTGTTGTCGAGCCGACCAAGAAATCACTGGCTGTCTATGAACAGTATCGAGCTTATGCTGATCCATATAAGATGCCGATTGTAGCTATTGGTAACAAGGTTCAGGATGAATCAGACAAATCCTATCTCCGAGAGAAGTTAGGGGAAGCACTCATTGGGTTTCTTGAGTACTCTCGGTTTGTCCGTCAAGAAGAAAAAAATGGACCTATGAATATCACGGGACTAGAGCAGACGAATCAAGCCATCCTTCAGGTACTAGAAACGAAGGTAGCAAGCACAGAAAAGAATTGGCAACGATCACTCGAACTCGCACAGCTTTTTCATCGGCGGAACGCCGAAAGTTGGGCCAATGCGTTGCTAGGGATTGATGCTACAACGCAGATGGATCCGAATTTTCAGTACCCAGTAGATTAATTGGCGTAATTGAGTTTGGCCAAGAGAAGAGAATGCTTAATCCTTTCTTGGCCGCCCTCAAAAAAGGTGTCGGTATCTAGTCCCTTCCGATCCATCCAGGAGATTTCCATGTCCCTTGCTGTTTCCCCTGAACTCCTCGCCCGGGCTGAAGTCAACGCGCTCATGCCTGATGATTTCATGAGCTGCATCCAGAGCTCGCTGTCGTGCGCCTGGGCTATCGTGGCCGAGACGATTCAGCTCGCTCTTTCTCACCGTGCGGTCGTCATCTTCGATGATCCCGATCGGGTCGACGATGCCACGCGCGGAGAGATCTTGCGCATGTTCGCCTCCGACGCCATGCGTGACGCGCTTCAGGCGCACGTCCGGAAGCTCTTCGGTGATCCGAAAGCCCGGATTGCTTTCCAGAACTGCCACAAGGTGGGCGTGTTCCCTGGGACCGAGCAGGGGATGGCGGCGTGGCGTGATTTCACTTCGGCTCGTGGCCAACTCCTCGGCCAGCGTCCCGAACTCCTGCACTGCTGATGCTCACCGCGGCAGTGTATCCTGAAGAGGCGAAGGGTTGGCGTTGGAATGTCCTTGCGGTCTGTTCCGATCGCCACTCCTTTGACCTCTGGTTGTGCGGTGATGAGGCTCATCCTTGGCACTGTCGTGTCCCAAGCACGACCAAAGCGGGAGCAGGGCAAGCAGTAACCCTCTCTCTCGAGTTGGCCGGTATGTTTCAGCGCTACTTTGAAAGCGGTGGCAATCCGCTCATTCCATATAAGGAAGTGCCACGGCATTTTCCGGAGCTTCGACGGCTTCTTGGTGAGGCGACCGCGCTTGAGTGAACCAACTCAACGCGGTTTTTTTCTTGACTTTGCAACTCAGTTGCGATAATATGAATATATGAAGGATCAAGAACTGTTCGAAAAAATCAAGGAAGCGGGTTTGCGGTTGACTGGACCGAGACGTGCTTTGCTTGCGATACTTTCAGAGTCACAAAAGCCCCTATCGGCCAAAGACTTGCTTTTAGCATTGGCCAAGAGCGGGAGAAAAGTGAATAAGACAACAGTCTATCGGGAAATTGATTCATTGGAAAAAATTGGTGTGCTTCGGAACATCCAGCTTGGAGAACGGAGTACATACTATGAGCTCGAAACTCCGGCGCATCATCATCATTTGGTATGCCTCAGTTGCGATCGAGTGGAGGATGTAGATATCAATGAACAGGGTATTGTGAAGCAAGAGGCACGAATTGTAGCAGAACGACAGTTTCAGGTGTCGTATCATGCCTTGGAATTTTTCGGTCTGTGTCGGCAGTGTCAGCGGGTGGGTTGCTAAGTATTTAATAACTGTTGGTATGAAAGCATTGTTTGGGCTAGTCGTCGTCGTTCTCATTTCGGGTTTGGGGTGGTTTTTGCTTCGGCAGCCGGAAACAGCGTCTGATATGGTTCCGAAAGAAGGCGCAAAGGTTTCTGTGGTAGCCACTTTTTATCCGCTCGCCGATTTTGCGCGTAATGTCGGAGGATCGTATGTGGATGTCGTTAGTGTGGTACCAGCCGGAGTTGAGCCCCATGACTATGAGCCGACCCCACAAGATATTTTGAAGGCATACGAGGCCGATATTTTTCTGATCAATGGTGCTGGCTTTGATGCCTGGGCGGAAAAGATTCGCCCGGAGCTTGAAGCGCGTGGAGTCAAAGTGCTCCAAATGTCTGAATTAGTGACGCTTCTGCCGGGCAGTCATGAAGAACACGAAGAGCACGAAGAACATGAGGAGCATGAAGCAGAACAAGGTATGCACGAAGAAGAACACGAGGAGAGTCAGTATGACCCGCATTTTTGGTTGGATCCTGTTTTGGCTGAGAAACAGGTTGAGACGATAGCGGCCGCGCTCGGAGAGCGAGATCTACTTCACCAGGCAGAATATATGAAGCAGAGCGGTCTGTACTTGTCCAAGTTACAGGCGCTTGACGCAACGTATCGTTCATCACTTACAGCCTGTCGATTGGATACCGTTGTGACTTCTCATAATGCCTTTGCCTATCTGGCCAAACGATATAACTTCACGACACTGTCTGTGGCAGGCTTGTCGCCAGAAGCCGAGGCATCATCGCGTCATTTGGCAGAAATAGCGACTCTGGTAAAGCAAAAGGGAATCAAGCATATTTTCTTTGAAACTTTGGTGAGTCCAAAAGTAGCCGAGACCTTGGCCAAAGAGGTCGGGGCGACGACCCTGGTGTTCAATCCTATTGAGGGTATAACCGACGAGGAGAGGTCTGCAGGAATGGATTATCTCGCTATAATGAAGTCGAACCTTGAAAGTCTTAAGATTGCTCGTCAATGTCAGTAACTCCTCCTATTGTTGAGTGCCAGCACGTCAGTTTTCGATACGGAAATACTGACGTGCTTTTTGATATTTCATTTGCGTTGAAACCTGGTGACTATGTTGGTTTGGTAGGGGGGAATGGGAGCGGTAAGACCACCTTACTCAAAATTATTCTCGGTCTGCTGCAACCCAATGATGGGGAGACTCGGCTTTTCGGTGTTTCGACCGGTAATTTTTCTAGTTGGGGGAAAATAGGGTATGTGCCACAAAACGTCTTTCGCGGCGATCTGGGATTTCCGGCTACGGCACGCGAAGTAATTGAGAGTGGTCATATGAGAGGATCTGATTTCTGGTGTCGTTTTGGGTCCAAACGTTGTGATGACGTTGAGGCAGCGGCGGCACGTGCGGAAATCAGTCATCTCTTGGAGAAGCGTATCGGAGAGTTATCCGGTGGCGAGCGACAGCGTGTCTTTATCGCGCGGGCGTTGGTTTCTCATCCAGAATTACTGGTGCTCGATGAGCCGACGACCGGTATTGATGCCGAAACCGAGGAGAAATTTTATGCTTTTTTGGCCGAACTCAATGCGACTGGTATGACTATTATCCTCGTGTCGCATGATTTGGAAGCGATTGCTCGACAAGTGAAAACGGTCATATGTCTGAATCGACGGCTGGTGTGCTTCGGGAAGCCTGAAAGTCTCGAACGACCAGAGGTCTTGCGGGCCATGTATGGTCTAGAGAAGCATATGCTCCATCACGAACACGATCATACCGTATGACCCTTCTTTCACTCTTTCAATTTGATTTTGTTGTCCGCTCCCTAGAGGCGGGGATACTGCTTTCGATTATTGCTCCGCTCATTGGTATGTTTCTGGTTGTGAGGCGATATTCGCTTTTGGCGGATGCGTTGGCGCATGTTTCGCTGTTAGGTGTGGCTTTGGCTGTTTTCTTCAAGATCCCTATTTTTATCGGCGCACTGACGACATCGCTTATTGCGGCGCTTGGTATCGAGAGACTGCGGCAAGACGGGCGCGTTTTGGGTGAGGCGATTATCGCACTCTTTCTTTCGAGTAGCCTGGCGCTTTCGGTAGTCATCATGAGTGTGTCGAGCGGTCTCAATGTCAATCTCCTCTCCTACCTTTTCGGTAGTCTGACAACGGTGACATCGTTTGATGTCTCTCTTCTTATTTTCCTCGCGCTCTTTGTGATTGTTTTCTTACTTTTTTTCTATCGAGAACTCTTCCTGTTTGCGTTGGATCAAGATTTGGCCAGAGTCAGCGGTGTTCATACCAAGTTTCTTTCCAATGTGTTCATGATACTTTCTGCTCTGACAGTCACGGCCGCGCTTCAAATGGTAGGAGTACTCCTCATTGGAGCCCTGATGGTGGTACCGGTACTGACCGCGATGCAGTGGCAGTATAGCTTTCGTACCAGTCTTTTCCTGGCGGTATTTTTCTCGTTCCTTTCGGTAATTTCAGGATTTTCTCTGGCACTTCTGTTTGATTTACCCAGTGGAGGAGCGATTGTTATCGTTTCTGTCTCTTTCTTTGTACTCGCCTATGGTTTTCGTCATATTGGTCGGTCAGTAGCCGCCATGCGGCATAGCGCTTGACGTCTCATATATTTGTGGTATACTAGTGCCATCCAAGGCTCGGGCGAGCCATTGGGATTTTCAAAGAGGAGCAGACATGCAAGAGGGAAAAAGAATTCTTCTGCAAGAAGTAGGCTGGAAACACATTAATCCGCCAGAGGGGGTTTCTGTGTGGCTGCAGCTCTGTGGCCGGCAAGACGTCAAGCACGAATCTGGGATGGCCGTTGTTGCCCCAGATGTTTCGTCATTTTGCGTGTTGGTCATAGCGCATGGAGGGCGGGAGATGAAGTCGTCATCTCGTGCCTGTGACTTCGAGCATGCACTCGAGGATCAATCGACGCTGACGTTCACGGTAACCCCTGACCATGACATCAGGGGAGAGCTAGCTCTCGTTGGCGGTCATTTCGAACGGTTTTTCTTTCAGAATGGGATGTCCTTTTTTCGGAGTCCCGAGCTGATTCCAGCCAAGTAGCCGGCGCTCGACAACGCCGGCAAAACACAAGGCGGCCTGCCGTGACAGGACGCCTTTTTTCTTTGCTATTTTTTCTCGAGTTTATCAGGACGATGATTCGGGCATTCTTTCTTACTACAACGCTCGGGTATAGTCTTGGTGCCTTTCATCATGAGTGATTGGCACATGGGGCAGATGTTCCCCGTGGGTTTGGCCTTGATAGCATTCCGGCACTTCGGGTAATTGGTACAACTATAGAAGAGACCATAGCGTCCGCGTCTTTCTTGCATCTCACCATCCCCGCACATGGGGCACTTGACCCCGGTGGTCGGATTGAGGTTGGGGTCGTTTTTGATGTGTTTACACTTGGGGTAGTTCGAGCAGGCAATAAAGCGGCCAAAGCGACCATCGCGCTCGATCAGTTTACCATCTTTGCATTCTGGACAGGCCTCGCCTGTTTCTTTGGGGCCTTCGAGTTCGGTGCCATCGATGGTGCGGGCACCAGTACAATCGGGAAACTTGGAGCACGAAAGAAACTTACCGTTTTTGGCAAGCTTCACAATCATGGCGCTCTGACACTTGGGACAGAGGATATCAGCTGGGGCATCGCCCATGTTGGTCATTTTTTCCAACTTGTCTTTGCTCTTCACCTCTTTGGAAAAGGGGATATAGAACTCCTTGAGTGTTTTTTCGTATTCGCGATCTCCGTTGGCAATATCATCGAGCTTACTCTCCATATCTGCCGTGAAAACATCAGAAACAATTTCTGAAAAGTGTGAGGCCAAGAAGTCATCGACCACCTCACCAGTTTCGGTTGGTTGGAGGGCTTTGCCATCTTTGTCGACATAGCCTCGGTCGATGATGGTCTTGATGATGGCTGCATAGGTGCTCGGACGACCGATGCCACGTTTTTCGAGTTCTTTGACGAGGCCTGCTTCTGAGTAGCGGTTGGGGGGAGTGGTCCATTTCTCTTCGCTCGTGAGTGACTGGAGGGCGATGGTCTCGCCGACTGTGATCTGGGGGAACTCGCTGTCCTCACCTCGAGCAGCACTGTCGCAGGCGTACCAGCCTGGGAAGAGGACGACTGATCCGGTGGCAGCAAAGTTGGGGACGGCGGTGTCACTCGCTTCGGCGACTACCTTGGTGCGAAGGATTTTGGCCGGGGCCATCTGAGAGGCAATGGTGCGAGTTCGGATGAGAGCGTAGAGTCTCCGTTCACCATCACCGGTGCCAGCTACTTTCACTTCTGGATGAGTAGGACGGATAGCCTCGTGCGCTTCTTGGGCGTTCTTACTCTTGGTCTTGTACTGACGCTCACAGGCATATTCGCCACCGTATTCTTTGGTGATGAGTGAACCAATTTTTTTCACCACGTCAGCATTTAAGTTGACGCTGTCAGTACGCATGTAGGAAATATGTCCGGCTTCGTAGAGCTTTTGGGCGTGGCGCATGGTCATGCTCGGGGAGAGCCCGAGGCGTGAGCTCGCTGCCTGCTGGAGGGTCGAAGTAGTAAAGGGTGGGTAGGGATTCTTTTCGGCCGGGGTTTCTTTGACGCTCTGTATCTTCCAGGAGCTCTTTTGACCAAGCTTTACGATTGTCGCGGCTTCAGCGCGGATGGCTCCTTCTTTACTTTTGGGCTCGGGAGTAGTGGTATAGGTGAGAGTGAGGGGTTTCTTGGTCGCAGACAAAAACTGACCGGTGAAATGAAAGTAGAGGTCCGGGATAAAAGCGCGGATTTCTTTTTCGCGTTCGACGAGGATATGGA
Organism: uncultured Bdellovibrionales bacterium; assembly: GCA_964500505.1. Lineage (GTDB taxonomy): Bacteria > Patescibacteriota > Minisyncoccia > Moranbacterales > UBA1568 > UBA1568. The sequence continues at coordinate 79,031 of CAZCNN010000002.1, forward strand.
GTGCGGGTGACTGGACGCGACCGGCCGAGAGACCGTAGCGGACTTTTTTCCAAATGAGACCGGAGAGGTCATAGCCGACCAATCGGTCGAGTACTCGACGGGCTTCTTGGGCGCGACGGAGGTTGGTATCGAGGGCGCGCGGATGGAGGATGGCTTCTTTCACGGCCTCCGGGGTAATTTCATAGAAGAGGACACGCTGGGGCTTCTTGAGGCCACAGGTCTCAGCGACATGCCAGGCGATGGCTTCTCCTTCGCGGTCGGGGTCGGTTGCGAGGAGGACCTCGGTCGCCTTTTTGGCGAGAGAGCGGAGTTCACTTACTACTTTTTCTTTGCCGGGCGAAATTTCGTAGTGTGGGATGAATCCACCGGGGATATCGATGGCTTTCTTGTTACTCTTGGGCAGATCACGGACGTGACCGACCGAGGCGACCACGCGATACTCACCGTCGAGATATTTCTCGATGGTTTTGGCTTTGGATGGAGATTCGACAATGAGAAGTTTCATAGAGAGCTGATAGCTGATAGAGCTTAGCTTATGGACAATAATTTTTGTGTTCGTAACTAACAGCTATAAGCCATACGCTAAGAAGCTACTCTCACATAGTGCATGCCCCCGACGTTTTTGGCAAGACCACGGAGTTCAAGGAGTGACAAGAGCGAGCTCGTTTCGGGAGCTGAGAGCTTGGCCCCGCGGATGATCATATCGACGTGGAGTGGCTCGTGGGTGAGGCAGGTGAGTACGCGCTTTGCTTCAGGTGTGAGGTCATGTGGTACTGACAACTCTCCTTCGGTGATGTCGGCTACTATTGGGAAGAGCGAGGCCTGGGCAGGGAATTCGGCGAGGATGTCAGAGATACCCGCGACGAGCTTGGCCCCGCGTTTGATGAGAGCATTGGTGCCGATAGAATAGGGCGAGAGGATTGAGCCGGGGATGGCGAATACCTCGCGGTTGTACTCGAGCGCACACTCCGCGGTGATGAGGCTACCACTTTTCTCCGGTGCTTCGATAACGAGGGTACCGAGGGAGAGTCCAGCGATAATCCGATCGCGCATCGGAAACGAACCTTGGTTGGCCGAGGTGCCGGGTGGATATTCGGAGAGGAGTGCACCCTGACGCATGATGTCTTGGGCTAGACGAAAGTGTGAGGCCGGGGAGATCATCCGGTCATCGATACCACTCCCGAGGACCGCGATGGTCTCACCATGGGCGAGGGCTCCACGATGGGCGTGAGAATCGATACCAAAGGCCATGCCGGAGACGACGATGTAGCCCGAAGAGGTGAGTTCACGTGCCAGCTCCTCGGCGACTTGCTCACCGTAGCTCGAGTGCTTCCGGGAACCGACGATGGAGATCATCGGTCGGTCTTGGTTCCAGTCGTAGCTCCCGCGGGTAAAGAGGAGGATGGGATAATCAGGTATTTGCCGGAGGAGCGCTGGGTACGTCGCGTCATCTCTCGTGTGGACCATGATGTCGCCGAGGGTGAGCTCGTTCCAGAGGGCGATTGGGTCGATGATGCTTCTTCTTGCGATGAGTGATTCTTTTTTCTCGCGGGCTACTTTGGATACGGCGAGGATGTCCTCATCGCTCGCCTCCCAAGTTGCCTGGCCACTGCCGAAGTGGACGAGGAACTGTCTGATGGTCCCATCTCCGATATTCTCGAGAGAACGGAGGGCGTGGATATATTGTGCCTCTATAGTACTCATATGCTCATATAGTAGACAATATTTCTCTTTTCGGCTACACTCATTATTGTATTTCATTTTGTCTGGGCCGTTTCCGCTCAGGCAGAATCATTGGGCCGTTAGCTCATCTGGTAGAGCACCGCATTTGCAATGCGGGGGTGGCAGGTTCGAGTCCTGTACGGTCCACTAAATAAAATATCCGTGTCATACGACACGGATATTTTATTGAGCGTGCAGAGACTCGAACGGGAAGGCCTGCCTGCCGGTAGGCAGGGGTCGGGAAACGGGAGTTTCCCGTTTGGGGTGACCGAGGTCTACCGAGGACTAGAGGGCGGAAGCCCTATAGAACGCAGGCGTAGACGGGTAGTGAGTGTTCCGATAGGGCTCACTTTTAAAAAGCCTCACACGTGCGGGCACCCTCTTTTTTCTTTGCTATACTTTATATATGAAAAGAGCTCCACAGTATTGGCTCATGAAGAGTGAGCCGGATGAGTATTCAATCGATGATCTCAAGCGTGACACGAGAGTGCCGTGGTTTGGGGTGCGCAATTATTTGGCCCGGAACTATATGCGCGATATCATGAAGAAAGGAGACTTGGTACTCTATTACCATTCGAGCTGTAAAGAGCCGGGCGTCGTGGGAATAGCCAAAGTGGCGAGTGCTCCGTATCCGGACGTGACCCAGTTTGAAAAGAAGGGAAAGTACTATGATCCCAAAGCAACGGCGGACAAACCGCGTTGGATACTCGTCGACGTTACGTTCGTGAAGCGGTTTTCCCAAGTTATTCCTCTGGCGAGACTACGCCAAGAAAAGAAGCTCTGTACCATGGTCATCCTGCGCCCAGGGAACCGACTCTCCATCACGCCAGTGACAGAAAAGGAGTTTCAGACGGTCTTGAGCCTGGCGACTTGACCCTGCACCTTTTCCGTAAATTATACAGAGCATTCACTTTTTTGGGTTGGTATTTTCCCCGGAAAATGTGCGGGGTTGAAATTTTTTCCAGGATAGGCTATACTCCGAGGGCTCGAAAAAACGGTCTTTTTCGGACATTTTTCTTTGGTTATGATTTGGGTGATTAGCTCAGTTTCCGCCAGAGGCGGACCAGCCTAGGGCTGGGGTTACCCGCCCGAACGTACCGTTCGGTACGGGCGGGGAGCGCGCGCTCTTGTCATGAGAGAAAACCTGGGGTAAATTCCAAAATAGAGATGATGTATATTTTTGGGTGATTAGCTCAGTTGGTTAGAGCGCGACACTGATAATGTCGAGGTCCCAAGTTCGAATCTTGGATCACCCACCACGAAAATCACGAAAATTTGCTCCGCAAATCTCGTGACTCGTGGCAGGCCATGCTATAATACAGACCTGCAACAGAGTGTGAGCGACGAAAAACAAGAAAAGAGGTACAGCGTGCTGGGCAGTGGATGCACTGAGTTTGTACAGCGTGCTGGGCGATGAACGGAGTGAATTTTGCACAGCGTGCTGGGCGATGAATGGAGTGAATTTTGCACAGCGGGGTAGAGCAGTCTGGCAGCTCGCTTGGCTCATAA
>CAZCNN010000003.1:0-67234 GCA_964500505.1 uncultured Bdellovibrionales bacterium
TGTTCAGATTTCGTGATGAAAATCATGAAAAGTGAGGAGGGCTATCATGATAACCCGACGAGCTTTGAGAGGTTTTCAGCCGAAATATGGACATTTTATGAGACAAGCTATTGATTCAGTTCTGATGGTGCGTTGAGATTTGAGAGAAGTACTTATTAATGAATTTTTTCCTATTTGGAAGTCCGAGGAGCAGGGAGACAGGCTCTCTCTCGTCGGGCGACCCACGTCCGGTGACGGTTGAAAAGAATAGGTACGCTATGGGTGAATTTTGGGGAGAGAGGCTGTTTCGATTACTCTCACAACTGAAGCACATTTCGCGCTTTATGCCTTTTTCTCTGAGAAAGGGCTTTTCGTCATTGGCTCTCTTGTTTCTGGGAGTAGGCGCCTTTCCAGCCTTGCCCATAATCGATACTAAGGAACTAGCCACTCCCGACCCTTCTGAGACGGCCGTAGCTATTGATCCTGTCGAACTCTGCCGTTGGCAGAAGGACTTTTCTTTTTTTCAGGAACTTGTGGTTGGTGCGGAAAAGAAAGAAATAGAAGATTGTCACTTGGCAGTCCCAGAGGTGAGTGCGACACAAGAAGCGCCGGCTACCCCGAAGGATGGAACGCTTGAGACGACTATCGCTACTATGGCCTCAGGCTATCCACTCGAAGTGATGGCGCCGACTATTGCCGAGTATGATCGAGAAGTGGCGGCACTTATCGTCGGTATTGCCAAAAAGGAGAGTAATTGGGGTAAGCGGGTCCCCGTCGATACGGCAGGAGCAGACTGCTTCAACTACTGGGGATTCAAAGGAGCGGGGACTCGTGGCGTCGCTATGGGTCACGGTTGTTTCGGTAGCCCCGAAGAGGCAGTCCATGCGGTAGGCAATCGCATCGCCGAACTGGTGACGCTTCGGAAGACGAGCGAACCCAAGAACATGATTATCTGGAAGTGTGGCTCAAGTTGTGCCACGCATAGTCCCGAGAGTGTCCGCAAGTGGATTGCGGACGTTGATCTCTATTACCGGCAGATTGTCGGGACGAACTAGTAGGTCTGTTGAGACGTATACATATTTTTCAGGTATAATAAAAAAAGACATACATAATCAAAAAGCTTGAGGCTTTTTTACTTGGCGCTTTTCAGAAAAAGCTAAAAGCTAAAAGCTAAAAGCTAAAAGCTAAATTATGACTTGGGCCCTCGTTGCTCTCCTCGGGTATTTTTTCAGCGCCATTTCGGCTGCGTTTGATAAATTTTTGCTTTCTGATCGCATACCGACTCCGGCCGTGTATGCTTTTTTTGTATCCTTGTTCAGTCTCTTTGCGCTCGGATTTGTGCCCTTTGGCGTGCGTTTCCTCGATCTTTCCTCCACGCTCACACTTCTCCTCTCAGGGATGACCTTTGTGTATGGTCTGGTGGCTTTTTATGCCGCGGTCAAACGCCATGAGATCTCTCGGGTGGCACCACTCGTGGGGACGATTATTTCGTTGGTCGCGTTCTCGGCCGTCTTTTTGCCTGGTATGGACGGTGCCGTAGTGGATGGCTGGTTTATCCTCGCTCTCCTCCTCCTCATTTTCGGTGGTCTCCTTATTTCCTTTGACTTGCCTCTGAGGCGGGGTGAGCATATCTCTTGGTATATTGTCCTGGCTGGTATCCTCATGGGTCTGTCGTTCCTCCTCCTCAAGGGTGGCTATGCTAGCTCTGACTTTGTGAACGGTCTCGTCTGGTCGCGTCTCGGGATGACGCTCGCCGGACTGACACTTTTCATCGTGCCACTGTTTCGTCGGCAGATTTTGGCCCAATTTGATGGCTTTGGGCATCGTTCCCCGCGAGCAGCGAGTACCGGAGGACTTTTTGTTTTGAACAAGGTAACGGCAGGACTCGCCACGTTTCTCGTATCCTACGCGACGTATCTCGGGTCAGTCTCTTTCGTCCAGGCCCTTTCTGGGATGCAGTACGTCTTTCTTTTGATGTTGACTTTCCCGCTTTCGTTCCGTTACCCGCAGGTCTTTGGTGAGCGACTCCATTTCTGGGATTGGATGCAGAAGGCGGTAGCGATTGGTATTATCGGTTTGGGCCTGTGGCTCGCGACGCAAAGCGGCATATCACTGCTCATGTAACTTTCCCTATGAAAAAAATACTCAAATTTTTGGCCGGTACCGTTCTCTCTCTGCTCCTTATGGCGCTCCTCCTCTTTGGCTACTTCAATATGCCGGCGCCTGCCCCACGCGAGGATGTGAGTCTCGGGATGACCTTCTCGACGCGGTATGCCGAAGGGCTAGGACTCGACTGGCGAGAGACCTACCTGGCCCTTCTCGATGAGGTCGGAGTGAAGAAGATGCGTATCCCAGTGTACTGGGACCTGGTAGAAACAACCAAAGGGACCTATGACTATGCCGATGTGGATTGGCAGGTGGCTGAGGCGGGCAAGCGGGGAGCCGAAGTCATCCTGGCGGTTGGCATCAAGGTGCCTCGTTGGCCAGAGTGTCATATCCCCACATGGGTAGGCGACGAAAAGGAGGCCCGTCGAGCTGGTATCTTGGCTCTCATTGAGACTACCATCCGTCGCTATGAGGGCAATCCAGTGGTTACCAAGTGGCAGGTTGAGAATGAACCCTTTTTGTCATTTGGAGTGTGTCCAGAATTTGATGTAAAGATACTCGACGAAGAGATAGCGCTGGTGAAGCGCCTCGATACTGCGCGCCCGGTGGTGGTGACGGATAGTGGCGAGCTCTCGCTCTGGGTGCATGCGGCGTCTCGAGGGGATCAGTTTGGGACGACACTCTACCGTGATATCTATAGTCCCAAAGTGGGCGGATACTTTGAGTATCCTATTGGACCTAACTTCTTCCGTTTCAAGGAAAAAATGGTCCGTCTCTTCACTGATCAAGAGCACTTCTCGGTCATCGAGCTCCAGGCTGAGCCGTGGGCCAGTGGCTGGATCGCTGAGGTGCCACTGGAAGAACAGTTCCGAACTATGAATGAGGATCGCCTCAGGGAGAATGTCGATTATGCGAGGCAGGTCGGGTTTGAAGATATCTATCTCTGGGGTGGAGAATGGTGGTACTGGATGAAGACCAAGAAGAATTATCCGGCCGTCTGGGAGACCGCCAAGGATCTCTATCAGGAACACAAATAGGAGAATGTATGAAGGCACCACTCATTCTTATCCTACACGATATCCGGAGTGCACATAATGTCGGGTCTATTTTTCGGACCGCTGATGGAGCCGGACTTGCCCGCCAAAGCTACGCGGGGAGCGTTTCGGGTGGGGGTGTGAGTATTTACCTCACGGGATATACGCCATGCCCGCCGAAACCGGGTGCCCTCTATCTTTCTGATGCTGACAAAGCGCTTCAGAAGACCGCGCTCGGTGCTGAGACATCGGTATCCTGGAGGCAGGTGGCCTCACTTTCGCGGCTACTCACGAGACTACGCAACGAGGGATATGAGCTGGTGGCACTCGAGCAGATGCCGGGAAGTATCGACTATCGAGAGTATCGACCTGGGAAGCGCGTGGCCCTCATCCTTGGGAATGAAGTGGGTGGGGTAGCACCTGAGATACTCAAACGCTGTGACCATGTTATCGAGATACCGATGTATGGCGCCAAGAATTCGCTCAATGTCTCAGTCGCGACGGGCATTGCTCTCTATCAGATAATCAGTACAATGAAGGAATGACATGGTTGTATGGCTTTATTGTTGAATGGTTGGGGGACCGGATGCATTTCTAACAGTATAACCATAAAACCATGGAGCAATTTCTTTCCAGAGAGAAAAGTATCAAAAAGTAACCTGACGATTACTACAATATGTCTGTAAAAAAGAAGACCAAGATAGCCATTTTCGATATCGATGGCACTATATTCCGCAAGAACCTTCATTTTGAGCTCATCAACGAGCTGACCTGGATGAAGGTGTTTCCGCGGGAAGCGCGGGATGAGTTGGCTGATATCTATGCTGGGTGGCTCACGCATGAGGGTACCTACGAGGATTATCGTAAGGCGCTCGTCAAGCTCTACTCCGAGCACATCAAGGGGTGCTCGAAGGAGGCGGTCCTCAAAGCGAGTAAGATGCTGGTGCCTTTTCATGCCAAGCGGACCTATATCTACGCGGAGCAGCTCATCAAGAAACTGCGAGCAGAGAACTATCACCTGTTGGTTATCTCGGGATCACCCATCGAGGTGGTAGAGGAATACAATCGGCAATACCTCAAGTTTGATGGGTCTTTTGGAAGCGTCTATGCAGTGGATGCGGAGGGGAACTATACAGGCGAGGCGTCGTTTGAACCCTCCAAGAACAAGGGGAGTCTCGTAGAACAGTACCTTTATGAGCACAAGCTCTCGCTCAAGGACTCCTATGGTATCGGGGATACCGAGTCTGATACGAGTTTTCTCAAGATGGTTGAGCATCCTATAGCATTCAACCCGAATCAGAACCTCAAGGCTGCCGCCGAAGAACATGGGTGGAAAATTGTGGTCGAAAAAAAGGACGTGATCTATGAAATCAGTGATCACTGCGCTCATCCCTAAAAAGTAAAAATATGAACCTCAACGTATCCCTCGACAATTTTCTCAAGAAGACGGTGTGGCTCTGGCTCCCGTTTTACGCCCTCTTCCACCTCATCGAAGAGTTTGGTGAGCGTAAAAAGTAGTGTATGCTCTTGACCCGTCTCAGCGTAGTTTGGCATTCTCGGTATACGGCTTTCACGTTGCTCCTCGTGTGGATGGCGGTTATTTTTGCTTTTTCGACGTTGCCCGGTAAAGAGATGGCTGGCCCGCCACCACTCTGGTACTTTATCGAGCGGAAGGGGGCGCACGTGGTCGAATATGCGGTCCTCACATTGCTGGCATTCCGTTTCTTCCAACTATCATTTTATCGGGAGGCGCTTGGTCGCGTTCTTCTCCTGTCCGCTCTGTTCGCACTCATGTATGGAGCGACCGATGAACTCCACCAGTATTTTGTGCCCGGTCGTGGTGCGCGATTTTCGGATGTCGTGATTGACGGGCTCGGGGTACTCCTCTCGGCCTTCCTCATAGTACTCTTCTACCGAAACAAAAACCGCTCCTGAAGGAGCGGTTTTTAGCGAGTGCGTTCTTAGCGAACTGACTCAATAAACTTGGTGAAGACGGCCGGGTTCTCCATAGCGAGTTCCGAGAGGACCTTGCGATCGAGAGCGATATTCTTCTTGGCTTCGAGGGCAATGAAATCTCGGTAGACGAGCCCGTGGAGACGGAGCGCCGTGTTGAGCCGGGTAATCCAGAGACTGCGGAAGGTGCGCTTCTTGGCGCGCCGGTCACGACGGGCATACTTACCGGCCTTGATGACGGCTTCTTTGGCCTTGGTAAACAAATTCTTGCGTCCCCAGCGGTAGCCTTTGGCAGCCTTGAGCACGTTCTTGTGGCGTTTCTTGGTCATGACGCCACGCTTGATTCTGGTCATATGGGTGAAAAACTGAAGGGTGAGTTAGAACGAGTAAGGAAGGGAAGCTTTGATATTCTTGGCGACGGCTGGGTAGACATCGTTGTCGTTGCGCTTGGAACGAGTCTCGTCTCCGGTGTTGCGGGAGTTGTAGTGGTTTTGGCCAGAGGCGCGGGTCTTTAATTTTCCGCTCCCTGTGATTTTCACTTTCTTTACAACGGACTTGCGGGTCTTGAGCTTTGGCATATCGATACGAGGTTAATGCAATTAATGGTGAGATTCTAGAACTTCAGATTTTGATACAGTTCGAGGCGCAGGTGAGGAGCAGAGTAAGCGATACTGTTCAGTTATCGTGTCGAGCACCGGAGCCTGCAACGATGAAATGGGTCAAAATCTGAAGTTCTAGTTATTCGGGGACGATCAGGGCATTGAACCCCATAGGTCCACGCTTCACCTCTTCTTCAAAACGATGAGGAACCGTGATGCTCGTGATAAAGGCGCTCAGGTTTTCTTTGGCTTTGTCCTGCATGGCCTTTTCGCGACCACGGAGTACGATTTCGATTTTTACTTTGTTCCCCTTGGTCAGAAATTTCTCAGCCTGTGTCTTTTTGAAGAGGAGATCATGAGTATCAGTGCGGAAACCGAGACGGATGCCCTTGGTTTCAACCTTTTTCTGCTTGGCCTTCTGTTGCTGCTCCTGCTTAGCGGCCTTGTACTGGAGCTTGCCGTAGTCAGTGATTTTGCAGACAGGAGGCTTGGCCAGAGGGGACACTTCAACGAGGTCAGCTTCTTGCTCTTGAGCGAGTAAGATAGCTGCTGAGGTATCCATGATACCGCGATTCTCGCCATTCTGGTCAATGACCATGACCTGAGGCACGAGAATCTTCTCGTTGATACGAGCATGCTCTTTGACCTGGACCTTTGGTTTCGGTCGATTGTGTCTTCGTCGTCTCATTTTCAGCTTTTTTAAAAAAAGTGGACCCTGTTAGAAAACTGTCAAAACCGCCTCCTAGTAATTTTCGGCTGTCAGTACCTGAGATATTCTCATATATCAAGTATCGTTGGCAGACTTCTAACGGGGTGGAGTTGATGGGAATTGCACCCATGTCCAGAGAAGTTTTTCCAAAATAGTCTACAAGCGTAGTCAACCTTGTGTACGGGCAGGAGGTAGAAGGGAGACAAAATCCTCAAGCGAGTTCTTCTTTTGCAATACGTTCGGAGGGTAAAAGAAAAAGAAATTCCCTGGTCACGTCTCGATAATATGACACCAGTGGTTCCTTACCGAGAATCAGGATACTGATGGCGTCGCCAGTAATTAGGCGAGCGCAAGACTGTAAGAAGGGGCAAAAGCTTGCGCGATTGCATTCTTGGTCTTTGTGATGAAGTTTGCATTTATCATCGTGAGAACGAGATTTACGACCGTGTTCTCAAGGTCGGCTTGCGTATTTTGAAAGTACAACCTGTCGAGTCTAAACAACCCCGCCTACACTACAAACAGAGTTTGTAGAGTATGGCGGGGCTTGCCTATACCCGCCACACTTCGATTCGCGATGTGGGCGGGCCTAGCCGCCTCCATCTGCTGAAAGTGTAAGCGCGATCCTCTAGCGGAGGTCGCTTATGCGTCGTTTGAGGTACTGTCTACCGAAGCCCGTCTTCAACTGAAGTTCTCTTTTCAGAGCATCTCCTTTTTGATTGCAGGCTTCGTAGTACAAAAGAATGAATGGTTTTCTTTCTTTTGTTACCTCGTTTCTTCCAGCATTGTGCTCTTGGAAGCGACGTTTTAAATTATTCGTGTATCCAATGTACAGCTTCTGATCTTTGAGACTTTGTAATACGTAAACGTAGTACATACATTTCAACTTGTTCGCATCGCTCGCTCTATTCGGCGCTTGGCTTCGCGGGTACCAATATCGGCCCGACGGTCATATTCCTTTTTTCCCTTGCCAATAGCAAACTCAAGCTTCACAAGTTGCTTCTTAGTATACAACCGAATCGGGACTAAAGTCAAGCCTTCCGTGCGGTATTTCCCTATGAGAGAGGCAATTTCACGCTTGCGGAGAAGGAGTTTTCGTGGTCTGCTATCTTCGTGCTTGGTGTCGCGGTGGGCTTGTTTGTAGCGGGGTATGAGGGCGTTCGTCAGGTAGAGTTCACTCCCGCGGACGGTCACATAGGCTCCCTTGAGGCTCGCATGGCCGGTTTTCACTGATTTTACTTCGGCCCCGGTCAATACCAAACCGGCCTCATAGCGTCCTAGGAGGGCATAGTCGAACCCGGCTCGTTTGTTGTGGGCAATAGTAGTCATATGCTCATACTGTCCCACATTTGGCTCAAATAAGCAAGTTTTTTGATTTTACATTGACGAAGTGGCAAAAGAATGATTTACTAGCGAGTCGCATGACGATAGGGTATGCACGTAGCTTTCCAACGAGGAGAAGTCAATGAACCGCTCTCTCAAGATTGTTCTGACAGTTCTGCTGCTGGCTTTGAACGGCTCAGCAGTATTTTCGCAGGACGTGGTGATTTCAGGGAGCTCTGGAAAGAACTCAAGAGATCCCGTTTTGGTCAAGCGCCAGGGAACGTCACCGATTCTTACGGTGCAGCTGAAGGCTTCGGAGGCTGATACCGAAGCGCGTGAACTTCATCGCGAGATCCTCCGGGTGTTGAGTGATGGGTACGAAGAGAGGTTTTTTCCCTTGAAGAAAGACGGTGACAACCGGATAAATCAAACAATCTGGTGCACGGTCGTTGTGGCAAGTGACCTTGTTGCTTCTTCGATTGAAGTCCGGTGCGGAAGGCGCTTTCCGCGCCAAATCTTCGTGGGACTCACTGATGCTGGCATCGGTACATCTGAGTTCAGTGCTGTTGCCAAACGTCTCCCGGCGATGATCGATGAGTTGTATAACTTGGCCACGAAGCTGCCTGACAATTAGATCCACAGAGGTCAAATCTGCCGAGTCCCCAAAGAGGGTGCCGGCAGTTTTTCTTTTATAACATAATTCCACGGTCGTGGAATTATGTTATATTTTTATCGCAATAACTTCACTTTTTACGAACTTTCCGATAGGATGGTATGTATGACAAATATTCCCCACCAGCTCCGCAATCACATATCCAAAGAAGAAGCTCTCAAAAAATTGTCTGAGGAGTCGTTTTCGCGTCGAGTCATTTCTTTTTACCGCTACGTTATCATTGGTGACCCGGTGGCTCTGCGGAACGAATTGTTTGCCGAATGGCAAGATCTCGGGTGTTTGGGGCGGATCTACGTGGCCAAAGAAGGGATTAATGCTCAAATGAGTGTGCCCGAGCCAAATTTTGAGAAATTTCGTGAACTACTCTATGCGCGGAAAGAGTTTACTGATGTGCCGTTCAAAGTGGGGGTAGAGCAAAATGATGAAGCCTTCTGGAAGCTGACTATCAAAGTGAAGCGTCAGATTGTGGCTGACGACCTTAAACCCGAGGACTACGATGTCACCAATGTTGGGACACATCTGTCAGCCCGAGAATTTAATGAGCTGCTCGAAGAACCAGAGACGGTGGTGGTGGACATGCGTAACAACTATGAATCAGCTATCGGACGCTTTGAGAAAGCGATAACGCCAAATGCTTTTACGTTTCGGGAGGAGTTACCTCTGGCAAAGGAGGTGCTTCAGGGTAAAGAGGACAAAAAAGTACTCCTCTATTGTACTGGTGGAATTCGTTGTGAGAAGGCGAGTGCCTATCTCAAACACCACGGTTTCAAGAACGTATACCAGCTCCATGGTGGCATCATTGACTACAAGCACCAGATAGAGCGTGAGGGCTTGCCATCGAAATTCAAGGGCAAGAATTTTGTGTTTGATGAGCGCCTCGGTGAGCGGATCACGGATGATGTCCTCGCCCACTGCTACCAGTGCGAGACGGTTTGTGATGACTATACTAACTGCGAGAATCTGGAGTGTAACCTCCTCTTCATCCAGTGTGCTTCTTGCAAAGACAAATTTTCTGGTTGCTGTAGTGTCGAATGCCAAGCCATTGTTGCTTTACCTGAGGCTGAGCAAATAAAACGACGCAAGGGTAAAGTGTTCCCCAAAAACGCCCACGTTTTCAAGAAAAAAATTGCTCTTGTATAAGGAATCTTCCTTTTTTGGCTTGGTTCGGCTATGCTAATAAGTATGAAACAAGCCCTTCAGAAGAAAATTGAAATGGCTCTCCAGGCGCTCCAAGAGGCAGGAGCCTTGCCTGTTTTCGTGCTTCCTCCGGTTTCGGTTGAACGACCCAAGGATGATCGGTTCGGAGAATATACGACGAACGTCGCTTTGGTCTTGTCCAAACTGGCCAAGAAGAGTCCAGTGGATATCGCGGAACTTCTGAAAGAAAAGATCCTGAATCAACCTGCCCGAAACGCTTCGCGTAACGATGCGGGCGGGGCTCAGGATGACGAAGCGTTATTTCAAAACATTGAGATTGCTGGGCCTGGCCATCTCAACTTCTACTTGGCGCAACATGAAATTGGAAAAGGAGTTGCTACGATTCTCAAGGAAGGGAAAGAGTATGGTGGGAGCACGCTCGGTCAGGGCATCAGAGTGAACAATGAATTTATTTCTGCCAATCCGACGGGACCACTGACGGTAGGGAATGGTCGCGGAGGGTTTTATGCTGATAGCGTGGCACGAGTACTTCGCAAAGCAGGCTATGAGGTGACCAACGAATACTACGTGAACGATGCTGGCGAACAGATCATGAAGCTTGGTCATAGCGTCCTTAAGGATGCCGAAGCGGTCTATGGTGGAGACTACATCGAACAGTTAGCAGGAGCGAACCAGCAAACGGGTGTACGAGAGACGGGTGAATGGGCCGCCAACGAAGTACTGGAAAACATGATCAAGAAGTCGGTCGCAGAAAAAATGCAGATTCATTTTGATATGTGGACCTCGGAGAAGAAACTGATTGCGGATGGCTACGTCGAGCGGGCTATCAGTATCCTGAAAGAAAAAGCATTGACCTTTGAAGAGGACGGTGCCCTGTGGCTTCGGACGACAGAGTTCGGTGATGACAAGGACCGGGTGCTCGTGAAGAGTGACGGATCCAAAACCTACTTTGCTTCTGATGCGGGCTACATTCTCCATAAGATGGAGCGGGGATTTACGGTGTTCATTGAAAGTTGGGGGGCCGATCACCATGGCTATATCAGTCGCTTCAGAGCGGTTGCACAGGCGCTCGGCTTTACTGGTGACATCCGGTTTCTCATCGTACAGCTGGTCAAGGTAGTGAAAGACGGCGTCGAAGTGAGGATGAGTAAGCGCGCGGGCAATGTTGTGACCATAGATGAACTGATCGAGACAGTCGGGCATGATGTGGCCCGCTTCTTCTTCCTCATGTACGCCCCAGAGACGCACATGAACTTTGATCTTGGTCTCGCCGAAGAACGCTCGCAGAAGAATCCGGTCTACTATGTGCAGTATGCGCATGCGCGACTCTCGAGTATCCTCAGGAAAGCAGAAGAGGAGGGAATTTCTGGTCGTGGTGACCCCTCGCTTCTCGTACATGTCAAAGAGCGTGAACTCATTCGGGAGCTGATGTTTTTCCCAGAGCTCGTAGAGACGGTGGCGACGGACTACTCTGTTCACAAGCTCCCTCAGTACGCGATGAAGCTGGCTGACAAGTTCCATTCGTTCTATGATGCTTGTCGAGTGATTGATAGTGAAGAGAAGGAGCTCAGTACTGCTCGATTGGAGCTGGTGCGAGCGACGCGAATCGTCCTCGCCGAGACGCTCACGCTTATGGGTATCAGTGCGCCAGAAACAATGTAAAACAAAAAAATGATCAATCGTTTGCCGAAACAGTATCGGGAAAAGTACAAGAAGAAACGTGGTTGGGATGAAGAGCTCATCATGTTCGCTTTCAAGGTGGTCGGTTCGACGGCGCTTGTGTTTATCGTAGCGGCCGGAGTAGATGTCTATCATCTCATTCATTAAGGGTATGCCCCAGATCACGTTTTATCTTGTGCGTCATGGCGAAGCGGAAAACAATGTGCTTCATATCTTAAATTCGGCCGGGGCTAAGAAGGAATACTCTTTGACTGAAAAGGGCCGAGCGCAGGCGAAACAAGTAGCGGCGTATTTGGCGACTGTAGGGGCCGATGCACTCTATAGTTCGCCAATCCTCCGGGCTAAAGAAACCGCCGAGGCGATTGCCGAGACGACGGGACTCTTGATCCAGTTCGATGACCGGTTGTGGGAGGTGGGAATGGGGCGTTTTAACGAGCAATCGCAGGAGGAGCTTCTCAAGAAGTATCCCGAGCCACAGATGCGCCTCACGCCTGACACCGAGGATGAGATGGAGAGTATACTCCTGGTCCATGGTCGCCTGGGATCCTTTCTCAAGGAGATCAAGGACAAACATACTGGCCAAAAAGTAATCTTGGTATCACATGGGGACCCACTCGAACAACTGCACGGCATCCTCACTCGCGAGGGACCGGGGCGAGCAGCTGAAGGGTGGTACCCTGAGAAGGGATCTTGTACGGAAGTGGTCTGGCAATACTGAGAGAGGCGTCGCGGGACGCTTCTTTTCTTTTGCCTCTGAGAGTGGTACGGTTGAAGCATCTTGGCTTCTCAGAGGAGAATCACCATGCAGTTCCTTATCATGCTGTTGATGGGACTCCTTACGGGGAGTGCCGTAGCGTACGAGATGAACTCGGTACCTGACCAGTCGTTTGTGGCGCATCCGTGTGATCGCTACACCCGCTACTTTACGGAGTGCCTGCGACTGTATGAAGCAAGAGACCGAGCGCAAGCGGAGTCACTTCGCATCGTGCGGGTGGTGGATACTCGGGGTCGTGCTACTTTGGTACGCGAGTTCGTGCTCATTGCTTATGACCTCGAAGGGGAAGGATGGCACACCATCAGGCTCACGATGCCCCTGGTGGGGAATAGCACCTTTCAGCCGACGGTGCTCACGCCTGGGTATACGGTGCGTCGGATCAAGGGTCAGAGCTTCAACAAGATGTTTTTTCAGGTGACCTGGGCGGGACGTGAACTCCGGACCTATGGAGCGAAGCATCTCTCGCTTCCCGAGGACTTTCGGATCAAGCACCCGGATGCGATGACTCTCGAGGCCATAGAGGTGATCTATCTCTCGACACCCCCTCACCTCGTAAACCCCGAGTTTGTCCAAGCAGGGCAGGAGTTCGTCGTGAGGAAAACAGAAGAGGTACTGGCTGAACTTAAAGCGGAAGGAGTGCTGTCACGTGCTTATCCGGGCCGCCTCGTGTCAGCCGTCATCCATCCGTGGGTGCCACTTCACCTCGTCCTGGCTGAACAGGTTGACCCATGCCTCCTCAAGAGCCGTAGTCGCGTCTGTCAGCGGTTGATACCGGAGAACCCATTCCGAAGCGATGACGAAGTGATGCAGGCAGTGCTGACCGAGTTTGTCGTGAATGGCGAAGACGCCTTTCGCTATCTTGTCTCGAGTGGCAAGGCTCGGGGAGCGCTCCAATTCACCAACACCTATCGGGGCACAGCTCCCGGGACCTATGACATAGTGCGTCTTGCCTATCCACAGGCAGTGCTCGATCCTGATTTCCGGAGCGGGACTGAGGATTTTCGGAATAGCCTCAAGATGGCCATCCTCTTGATAGACATGGAGCTCGCGTATGGGAGCACACCAGCGTGGGTGCGCCAGGCGTTCCTCGAGGACTATCGACTGGGACTCCTCTGTCCGGCCGCCGCCTACAACGGTGGGGCGCAACAGTGTCGCAAGTTTGGGACACTGGTCGCTGAGTACCGGAGAGCACGGAGTCTCAGGGAAGTGACGTTTCATACGCTCACTGATGGCCATTTTCTCTCTTGGGTGGCACGGAGTCCCTGGGCCTTCAATCCGGAAACACACGTATATCTCGAGAAGATTCTCCAGGTCTTCGGATCGGGACTCCTCCGAGAGACCAAGTAGGACACGCGGTTTTGTCACTGACAGACCGCTTTTTTCTTGCCCAAATTGCCCATGGTATGATGGGGGTATGAATACGATCATCAAAGAAACTTTGGACCTGCTCCCGGGCGGACTCCTCATCACAGACTTGGATTCTCGGGTCCTCTATGCCAGTGCGGCGCTCGAACGTCGGACAGGTTTTGCGGTAGCGGAAATCGTCGGAAAAAAGCCAGGCGAGCTCTGGGGTGGTCGGATGCGGAAGCAGTTTTATACAGCACTCTGGCACACCATCGGCGGTGAGTGTCAGCCCTTTGTCGGTGAAGTAGCGAACACCCGGAAGAATGGCGCCAAGCATGACGAGCACATCTATATCCTCCCTATCCGCGATGGTAGAGGCACTACCCGATACTTTGCCGAGGTCCATCCTGAACTCACCTCGAGAGAGAGCGAGCTCATGTTTGCTCATGAATTTCTCGGCCGGACCAAGGGTCAGTCTCAAGACGCTCCATTTTTCGACTGGCTGTTCACCCGTCTCGCTCGGAGAGAAAATGGGGAAACACGATCATTCCCTGCGCTTGGTACCGATACGCTCATTGATCCCGCGACCTTTCTCTATCAGTCATTGATCCTCCCGACCGAACAGTTGTATGCTCGGCGACGTGATGACGCACTCCTCATCGCTCGAGCCAAGGAAGACCCAGAGCAGTTCTCGGCCCTCTACAAGAAGTATGCCCCTTCGCTTCGAGAATATTTCTTGAAGCGTCTCTCTGGAGAGCGGATCTTGGCTGAGGATCTTCTCCAAGAGACGTTTCTCCGGGCCTTTCGTTATCTCCCGACGTTTCGCTCGGCCAATGCTTCGTACTATACCTATCTCCTCCGGGTGGCGCACAGCGTCCTCGTCAATCAATTTCGGAAGGAACGATATGAAACGGTAGCGCTCACTGGGAACGAAGAAGAGAGAGTGGCTGAGGAAGGTCGGGTGTGGCCAGACCTCGAGTCTCTCCTCCTCAACCTGTCACCGCTTGAGCGTGAGATTATGCTCATGAAGTACCGAGATGGGCTCAAGGTGCGAGCTATCGCCACGGAGGTCGGGAAAAGCGAGAATGCGGTCAAATTGATTCTTTCCCGGACCCGGAAAAAGCTAAGAGTAAGGAGCTAGACTCTCGGCGTCGGACAAGCTAATAGGTAAGGTGTCATGATGACACCTTTTTTGCTTTTTGGTGTTTCATAAGGAGCAAGTCACAGTTTACAAAATGTAATAGCAAAGCACTATGCCACTCTACAAAGTCCAGAAGCGGAACGGCTCCATTGTCGACTTTGAGCTCGAGAAGATACATGATGCCATAACCAAAGCGGCGGAGGCAGTGGGGAATCTCGATAAAGCGGTGCCCGAGGCTCTCCTTATGGAGACCGAGGTCACCCTCGAAGAACTCTATGGAGAGGAAATCCCAACGGTCGAGCAGATCCAGGACGTTGTCGAGGACGTCCTTATCCGGTTTGACTACGCTGAGATGGCCAAGGCCTACATCCTGTACCGAGAGAAGCGTCGAGAAGTTAGGGCGGACAAGAACGTGGTGGTGGAGGTACAAAAGACCATCGATGAGTACCTGGGCAAGCTCGACTGGCGCGTCAATGAAAATGCCAATCAGGGGTATTCGCTTGGGGGGCTCATCTTGAATACGGCCGGGAACGTGGTCGCCAACTACTGGCTGTCCCATATCTACCCCAAAAATGTCGGTGAAGCTCATCGCAATGGTGACTATCATATCCACGACCTCGCTATGTTTTCGGGTTACTGCGCCGGCTGGAGTCTCCGGGCGCTCCTCGAAGAAGGATTCAATGGGGTACCAAACAAGATAGAGTCAGCACCACCCAAGCACTTGTCTTCGGCTGTTTCTCAGATGGTGAATTTCCTCGGGACACTCCAGAACGAATGGGCGGGTGCCCAGGCATTTTCGAGCTTCGACACCTACATGGCACCGTTCGTGAAGAAGAAAGAGCTAGAGCTCCGAGAGAAGATCGCCAAGTATCATATTACCTTTGCCGGGAAAAAGGCCAAGGAGCAGTACATCGCCGATGAGGTGTACAACTATGTCTATCAGAACCTCCAGTCATTTGTCTTCAACCTGAACATCCCGTCACGCTGGGGTACCCAGACGCCCTTTACCAACATTACGCTTGATTGGGACTGCCCAGCGGATATGAAGGACAAACGTCTCCTCCTCGGAGGCCAACCGTTTGAGTATACCTTTGGCGAACTCCAAAACGAGATGGATATTGTCAATCGCGCCTTTATCGAGGTGATGTCGCGAGGCGACGCCAAAGGGCGGACCTTTACCTTTCCGATCCCGACTTACAACATCGGCAAGGACTTTGATTGGGAGAGTGAGAAGAATCTGCCACTCTTTGAGATGACCGCCAAATATGGCACACCGTACTTCCAGAACTTCGTCAATTCTGAGCTCAATCCGAGTGATGTCCGCTCCATGTGTTGTCGGCTCCAGCTCGATCTCCGTGAACTGCGGAAGCGGGGTGGGGGACTCTTTGGGTCGGCGGAGATGACGGGCTCAATCGGGGTGGTGACGATCAATGCTGCCCGTATCGGCTACCTCGCCAAGGGCGACAAGGACAAATTCTTTGCCCAGGTGGATCGACTCATGGAACTGGCCAAAACCTCGCTTGAGATAAAGCGTAAAGAAATTCAGAAGTGGATTGATGCCGGACTGTTCCCGTATACCAAGCGCTACCTCGGCTACCTCAAGAATCACTTTTCGACTATCGGGGTGAATGGCCTAAACGAAGCAATCCGAAATTTTACCGACGACCAAGAAAACATCACGACGGACTGGGGTCATGACTTTGCCCTTGAGGTGCTCACGCACATGCAGGAAAAGATTAAGTCGTTCCAGGAGGAGACACACAACTTCTACAACCTCGAGGCGACACCAGCTGAGGGCACAACAAATCGCTTTGCCAAGGAAGACAAGAAGCGCTTCCCGGATATCCTCCAGGCTGGGACCCCTGACGCTCCCTACTACACCAACTCTTCCCAAGTACCGGTTGGCTATACGGACGATGTCTTTGAGGTACTCGACCTCCAGGATGACCTCCAGACCAAGTACACCGGGGGCACAGTCCTTCACTGTTATATGAACGAGCGGATATCGACGCCGGAGGCCTGTCGCAATCTGGTCAAAAAAATCCTGACCCACTATCGACTACCGTACATCACTATCACTCCGACGTTTTCGATCTGTCCCAAGCATGGCTACCTTTCAGGCGAACACGACTTTTGTCCGAAGTGTGACACCGAGCTCGGTATCACCGGCGAACGCTACGACGAAAGCTATCGGAAGACGTACGCGAGCGATACTGCCCACAAGTAATATAAACATTCACACACACTGTTATGAGCCAGGAAGCAAACAATGAGAAGCGCACCCGCTGTGAAATCTGGACGCGCGTCATGGGCTATCATCGCCCCGTCTCGCACTTCAATATCGGCAAAAAGGCGGAGCACTATTCACGGAAGCACTTTGAGGAATGCGTCGCAGACAATACGTCTTTTGAGGCGCGCTATGGTGAACAAGCGGCCTGATCAATCTTGATGAAGCTCTCAGCTATCCAACGGTTCACGATGCTCGACTACCCCGACAGGGTGGCCTGTATCGCGTTTACTCCCGGATGCAGTATGCGTTGTGGCTTCTGTCACAACCCCGAGTTTGTGGTGCCGGAGCAGATTCGAGCGCTTGAGTCGGGGTTCATCGCGACAGAGACGTTTTTCAATTTTCTCGACCAGCGTAGCGGACTCCTCGAGGGAGTAGTGGTCTCTGGTGGCGAACCGACTATCTGGCCGGACCTCCCTGATTTCATGCGGGAGATCCAGGCCCGAGGCTTTCTCACCAAACTCGATACCAATGGACGACACCCGGAGATGCTCGAGCGACTCCTCAGCGAGGGACTCGTTGATTATGTCGCCATGGATGTCAAAACATCGCTCTCAGAATATCCCAAGTTAGTCGGCGGTGGCGTCACCGGGGAGCAGATCATGAGAAGTATCGAGCTTTTGAAGACAGCAGGAATTCCCTATGAGTTTCGCACCACCCTTATCAAAGAAGTGCATACAGTGGAGGTGCTCGAGGATATGGCCGAGCTCCTCACCGGCGCCGAGCGTTACTATCTTCAGACCTTTCGTCCGGGACACACGCTTCATCCAACCTTTGCCAAGTACCATCCATTTTCGCGCGCTCTGATGGAAAAGTGGTGTCTCATGCTTGCTCCGCGGGTGGGCCAGGTGATGATTCGGGACTAGGGAGGATGAGAAAGGAGAATATGCGTCACTCATAATACAATCCTATGGTAGCGATCGAATGGAGCAAGAAGTACAGTGTCGGTGTGGAGATGTTTGACGAACAACACAAGGTGTTTTTTGGTATCATCAATGATCTCTATGCCTCGATCATGGAGCGCAAAGAACGAGCGGTGCTCGGTGATATCTTTGATCAGTTGCTCAAGTACACGGATTTTCATTTTGAATCCGAAGAGCGTTACTTCGATGAGTTTCACTATGAGCATGCGGTCGAGCACAAAGAGGCACATCGACTTTTGACCGAGCGACTCCTCGCGCTCAAGGCACGCTGGGACGATGACGCGCTCGATAATCCCTATGAGCTCCTCGATTTTCTCGAAGACTGGCTGGTAGAACACATCATGGGTATGGACCGGCAGTATCACGAGTGCTTTCATACTCATGGTCTGAAATAGCCAGGGACGCTTGATTTTTGCGTTTTTGGATGGTATCCTCTCACTACAAGCGCTG
Organism: uncultured Bdellovibrionales bacterium; assembly: GCA_964500505.1. Classification (GTDB taxonomy): domain Bacteria; phylum Patescibacteriota; class Minisyncoccia; order Moranbacterales; family UBA1568; genus UBA1568. The sequence goes on from CAZCNN010000003.1 coordinate 18,132, forward strand.
AAGGAGACCCGTTCGAATTGGTCGGCATCACTCCCTCGTCACCGTCGCTCGCGAGCGACGTGACTAGCCCCAAGAAGAAAATCATTGCGATGAGTAGAACTTGGCGGGATACCCTCCCACAGTGCTTTGCACAGTGTGGCGGGCAGGGGCCCGTAATAGCCCACGAATAAGGTTCACTGCAAGGTGGACGAAGCAAGGTGGTACCGTCCCGAGCAATAGTCGAGGGGCCCTTAGCACAGTTTTTGTGTTAAGGATTTTTTTATTTTCATGGTCAAATTGATGTATTGATTCATTGTTATAAACTATGACTCAAGAGTATCTTACTTTGAACAAGATTAGTTCATACAAGAAAGCCTTTGCGCTTTCCAATGTGGTTTGGGACATTGTGACGTTGTGGGAAGTATTCGCACGTCAGACAGTTGGTTCACAGTTTGCCCGAGCGATTGACTCGGTATCGGCAAATATTGCCGAAGGATTCGGGAGATATGGGAAGAAGGATAAGGTATTCTTCTATCGAATTGCCCGAGCCTCTGTATATGAGTCGCTTGATTGGCTCGAAAAATCCAAGAGGCGGAATCTTATAGAAGAAAAAGATTACGAGTATATCTTCAAAAGCTTGAAGGAGCTACCAAAAGATATCAATACATTGATTAAATATACAAACGACCATTTGAGTGACTAGCCATAAAACAGTTTAGCAATAAAGCCATGAAAACTTTCAAAAAGGTAGAGTCGCAGGTGAGTTTTCCGAAGATGGAGGAAGAGATCCTCAAGTTTTGGGACGCGGAAAAAATCTTTCAGAAATCTATCGACCAACGACCGGCTGATAAGTTGTATAGCTTTTACGATGGCCCACCGTTTGCCACAGGGACACCGCACTATGGCCATATCGTGGCGAGCGCCATCAAGGACACTGTCCCGCGTTACTTCACCATGAAGGGCTACCGAGTAGAGCGCAAATGGGGCTGGGATTGTCATGGTTTGCCTATTGAGAATATTGCTGAGAAGGAGCTCGGGATTACACACAAGAAGCAGATTGAAGAACTCGGGGTGGCCAAGTTCAATGAGATCTGTCGTTCCAAGGTGCTCGAGTATGTCGCTGAATGGAAGAAAGTGATCGGTCGTTTCGGCCGGTGGGCCGATATGGAGCATCCCTACAAGACCATGGACCGTGACTTTATGGAGTCCGTCTGGTGGGTGTTCAAGGAACTTTGGGACAAGGGTCTCGTCTACGAGAGCTATCGCACCATGCATATCTGTCCGCGCTGTGAGACAACCCTTTCTCAGTCGGAAGTGGCCGAGGGGTACAAAGATGTGAAGGACCTGGCCGTGACAGCAGAATTTGCACTGCTCGGGGAACCAGTGAAGACTTCAGTTCTGGCCTGGACGACGACTCCGTGGACTTTGCCAGGGAACGTGGCGCTCGCGGTCAATGAAAACCTGGACTACGTCACGATTGAGAAGAAAGATGAAGGTACTGGTGAGCTAGTACGATTTATTGTTGCCAAAGCACTGCTTTCAAAAATCTTTGGTGAAGAAGGGTACACAGTAGTGGAAGAATACAAAGGCGCAAAGCTCGTAGGAAAATCCTACAAGCCACTCTTTGACTATTATTCAAAACAGTGTGAAGTGATTGGGGAGAATGCCGCGCCCGCAACGCTTTCGCGTAGCGAATGCGGGCGGGGCTGGAAGATTTACCATGCCGATTTTGTCACGACTGACATGGGAACGGGCATCGCCCATGAAGCCCCGGCCTTTGGTGAGGACGACATGCAGCTCGGCAAAACCAACAACTTACCCTGGGTCCAGCATGTGAACATGGACGGGACGATGAAACCTGAAGTGACGGACTTCGCCGGGCGACAGGTCAAACCGACCGAGAATCCACAAGAGATGGATGTAGAAATTATCAAGCATCTGGCCAAGGAGGGGACGCTCTTTGCCAAGGAAAAATATGAGCACAGCTACCCACACTGCTGGCGTTGTGATACGCCACTTCTGAACTACGCGACGTCATCGTGGTTCGTCCGGGTGACCGAGATCAAGCCCGAGATGCTCGAGCTCGCCAAGAGCATTCATTGGTCCCCGGAGCACATCAAAGATGGTCGCTGGGGCAAGTGGCTCGAGGGTGCGCGGGATTGGTCCATCAGCCGCCAGCGTTACTGGGCTTCTGTCATGCCGCTTTGGAAGTGTACCTGTGGTGAGCTGAAAGTGATTGGATCGGTCGCTGAACTCGAATCACTGTCTGGGCAGAAGGTGGAGGATCTCCACAAACACATCGTCGATGAGGTGACGTTTCCGTGCGAGAAATGTGGCGAAACGATGCATCGCATCCCGGACGTGCTCGATACGTGGTTTGATAGTGGCTCGATGCCGTACGCTCAGAATCATTATCCGTTTGAGCACAAGGAGCAATTTGAGCAAACTTTCCCGGCTAATTTTATTGCTGAGGGAGTGGATCAGACACGGGCCTGGTTCTACTATCAGCATGTGATTGGGACAGGGATCAAACACAGTAACGCTTTTCAGAATGTGATCGTAAACGGCATCGTCCTCGCCGAGGATGGTAAGAAGATGTCGAAGCGCCTCAAGAACTATCCAGACCCGATGGACATTCTCAATAAGTACGGAGCTGATGCTCTCCGTTACTATCTCCTTTCGTCGCCAGTAGTGGCCGCTGAGAATCTCAATTTTTCTGAGCGTGACCTCTCCGACATCGTCCGCAATGTCTTCCGCATGCTCTGGAACTCGTACTCGTTTTTCACGACCTATGCGAGTATCGACAACTGGACGCCCAAGACGGATGCCAAGCCGTCGGATAATCTGATGGACCGCTGGATTCTCTCGGAACTCCAGCTCCTGATACAGGAAGTGGATGGTGCCATGGAGCAGTACGAACTAAACAAAGCAACACGTGCCTTTGCGCCATTTGTCGATAATCTCTCCAACTGGTACATCCGACGTGGACGCAAGCGTTTCTGGAAGAGTGAAGATGATGGTGATAAAGAACAGGCCTACCAGACCCTCTATACCGTCCTTGTCACGCTCTCGAAATTGATGGCGCCATTCACGCCGTTTCTTGCTGAGGAAATTTACAAGAATTTAACAGGTGAAAGTTCTGTTCATCTTGCGGATTATCCGGTGGCTGATGAGGCCTTGATAGACGTGGATGTTATTAACCAGATGATTACAGCTAGAGAAGCAGTTAAGCAAGGGTTGGCGGTTCGTTCTGAAAAGAAAATAAAAGTTAGGCAACCACTTGCTGACGCGTTTGTTCTAACAACAGTAGATTTATCGAATGATGTTCGAGAAATTATTGAAGATGAATTGAATGTAAAAAAAGTTACCCTGTTTAAAGATAGAGATCTTTTTGTACAGGAGATTCTAAAAGAGTTTGGAGGAAATCGTAAACACTTCGTGGCTGAAGATGACGAGAGAGAACTTGATAGATTGGTTGCTGGAACTGCTTTAAATGTTGAAATCACTCCCGAGTTGAAACTCGAAGGAGAGATGCGGGAAGTGGTACGGGCTATCCAAGAGGGTCGCAAGAAGGCCAAGTTCAATGTGGAGGACCGCATCATCCTCGGCTACATCGGCAAGGATGAAGTCTTCGCCAAGTTCGAAACCGAAATCGCTCATGAAGTCCTCGCCACAACTGTACAAAAAGGCGCTCTCACCGATGCCGAGTATCAAGAAACCGTTACTCTCGATGACGAAGAATTTACTTTGAGTCTCAGACGAGTATGAGTCGAGTGATTATTTTCTGCGGGTTGCCAGCGTCAGGGAAGACAACGCTAGCCAAAGAAATCTCAAGGAGGCTGAACATTTTTTGCCTGCACAAAGATGCCATGAAAGAAAGGATGTATACACTGCTTGAGGGCAAAACACTCGAAGACAGTCACCGGTATGGAGAGTGTGTTATTAAAATGATGATTGCTTTGGGTGAGGACTCAATTGAGAACGGTATTGATGTTATGTTAGAGGGTCCGTTCAATCATCCTGATAATCCCAAGCGATTCCAAGAATGGTTAGAAAAGTACGATATAGACCTTCGGATGATCATTTGCTCCATTGATGAGGAAGAACGGAAACGTCGTCATGAGACGCGTGCTCGGCATCCTGGGCATCATGATCAGGAGAGGCTGAATTTGCACCCTTTTAATCCTGGATCGTTCGACTATACACAGATGCCAGGGAGGAAACTGTTTCTTGAGACCAATAAGCCCACGGAGGAACTCGCGAAAACAGTCATCGAATTTCTCCAATCATAAATCAAAAATTGTAAATCTTGATTCATCTCCAGAGTGGAACTCCGCTATAACGCTATTGTGCTCAGGAAGAAAGAGGTTGGTGAGACGGATCGGCTCTATACGCTGTATACCGAATCGGCCGGCAAATTGCAGTTGGTCGCGAAGGGCGTACGCAAGCCCGAGGCCAAGCTCGCCGGTCAGCTCGAGACCCTCATGCAGGGTCTGGTCATCGTGGTGAAGGGGCGGGGGGCTGGCAAGATCGCCGGAGCTGTGGCTGAAAAAAGTTACATCCACCTCCGGAACAACCTCGATATCCTCCGCCGGACGATGGAGGCGGTGAGTATCTTTGAGCGCCTCGTGGGCTGGGAAGAACAGGACAAGGTTCTCTTTACTCTCCTTGGTGAGTACCTCGATATCGTGAATGATCTGGCGAAGGAGGGGAAAACTGACAAGGTTCTCCTCGTGACGGAGGGTTTCCTCTTTCAACTCTACGCCCATCTCGGCTACGAAATCGAGACGGGGATATGTGTAGTATCAGGGGAAAAACTCTCCACGGGGGAGCGGCACTTTTTTAGTCCGAGCGCCGGAGGCATCCTCAGGAGTGAGCACGCCCATACGACCCATGGTGCCCTCCCAGTGAGCGAGAGTGTGATCAAACTCATTCGACTGTTTCTCAAAAACAAATTGGTCACGCTTCCCAAGGTAGCGGTGTCGGCGGAGGATGTCCGTGAGGCACGGCGGGTAGCGACACGCTTTTTTCAGTGGATTGAGAGCTAGTTTCTTGCTACAATGGAAGAAACAAACCCCTATGGGACTCACCGAACTCAATGACAGACTGCATAGTCGAGACCTCCATCTCGATCGCACCCGCAAGCCGGACACTTTTCGTCCGGAGAGTGCTGTCGCCGATACTGATACCCTCGCTCAGTTTCAGAAGACCGAAGGCTGGGGCAATGAATCTTTGCCGTCCAAAGTCGACCTCGTGATTCCTGAACCGGTGGAGGCCATCATCTCCTCCGATGATCGCGCCCGCAAGCGTCGCAAGACCCTGGCGATAGTCTTGGGTGGTGTGGCCGCGCTCCTTCTCATCGGAGGTATCCTCATGAAACTCCGGGCCAATATCTTTTCCCAGGACAACATCACACTCGAATTTACTGGTCCAGCTGATGTGGCTGGAGCCGAGCTCAGTACGTTTGATCTCGAGTACGCCAACACGAACTGGATGGGTATCGAAAACGCGACTCTCGTCTTTGAGTATCCGGAGACCTTTCGTCCAGAGCCGGCCCTCGGTCTCGATATCAAAAAGTCGCGAGCGGAACTCGCCGTAGGTGACGTCGCTTCCAATGCCCGGGTCAAAACCAAACTCTCCGGCAAGTTTTATGGCGCCAAAGGGGACGAAGTCAAAATCGCCGTGACGCTCCGCTATAGTCCGAACAATATCTCGAGTAGTTATGAAAAGAAGGCAGAGCGCTCGGTCCGTATCGTCTCGTCGCCGATATTCTTTGAGATTGATGCTCCGTTTGAACTGACCTCCGACCAAGAAATTCAGTATGACATCCGCTATGGTAACCCGGGCGACATCCCATTTTCTGGTCTCAAGATAAAGCTTGAGTATCCAGCGGGGTTCATCTTTACCGGAGCGACCCCTCGTTCGACTGATCAGAAAAACGTCTGGGATATCGGAGCTCTGCCACCTGGTGCAGAAGGTACCATAGCCGTGAGAGGCAGACTCACCGGATCACGTGATGAACAGAAATTAATCGAAGGAGGCATCGGAATCATTCAAGGCGATGGGACATTTGTCGCTTACGGTGAGAATCAGCGCAAGACCAAGATGGTGGCGTCGCCATTTTCTATCCGACAGTCTGTGAACGGTGCGACTGAGGGGGATGCCAACCCAGGTGAACCACTCCGCTATGATATTGAGTACCGCAATGATGGCAACGTCGGTATCCGTGATGCCATCGTGACCGTCGAGCTCGACTCACCGTTTCTTGATCTCGGGACGCTCCAGTTTGAAAATGACAACGTCAAAGGTGCCTATAGTCAGTCCCGCAAGTCGATTATCTGGAAGGCATCCGATGTGCCCTCACTCGCTCGCGTCGATCCGGGTCAGACGGGACGCCTCGCTTTTAGTGTAAAGACCTATCCCAACCCGGAGCAGGGTGTCGCCGGCGCGCGCAATCCCGTCGTCCGATCCATCGCCAAGATAGACAGTCCTGATATCCCGGCAATCGTCGGTGTGACCAAAGTCGTTGCGAGCAACACGCTTATCGTAAAGTTAAACACGATGCTCTCGAGTGACCTCCGGGGTTACTATCAGGATGCTCTCATCCCAAATACTGGTCCGATACCGCCACTCGTCGATCAAGAAACTACCTATACCCTCCATTTGGTCCTCGCCAATTCCTCAAACGAAATCAAGGACAGTCGTATGAGTGTCCTTCTCCCGAGTGGTATCCGCTATACCGGACAGACCAATGCTCCTGGCGAAAAGCTCTCCTTCAATGAACGGACCAATGAATTGGTGTGGGATATGGGGACGTTTGCCCCTGGTATCACCCGGCAGATTGTCTTCCAGGTGGGTGCGACACCCGATGCCTCACTCGTCAACAAAGAAGTGACGTTCGTGAGCAAGATGGTGTTTACCGGCAAGGACGTATTTACTGAACGGGACCTCCGACTTGAAAAAGCTGGGAAAACGAGTAGTATTCCTGAGGATGCCTCGGTCCCTGACAGCGGGTACCGCGTCCGAGCCACCCCTTAGTTTTCTTCGCATGAGCCATTGGCGAGATCGCACCGAGCACGATGGGCGTCGCATCGGTCATATACAGACCAGAAAAGGGAGTCTCGCGACGCCCTTTTTTATGCCGGACGCCACGCGCGCGACGGTGCGTGGTTTGACGCGCGAGGATCTGGAGCGAGCCGGTGTCGAGGCGCTCGTGGTGAATACCTATCATCTTTTTCTACAACCTGGTGAAGCACTCATCCGGGATGTCGCAGAGCTCGCCCGACATAACTACGGTGAAGGCGTTGTGGTCGGGGGTATTCACGAATTTATGGACTGGCCACATCCTGTCCTCTCTGATTCGGGCGGCTACCAGGTCTACTCACTTATTCACCAGAATCCCGACCTCGGACGAATCACCGAAGAAGGAGCGGAGTTTCGTTCGGTCCTCGATGGTTCCAAGCACCTCCTCACTCCAGAACGTTCTATCCAGGTCCAGTTTGATCTCGGGGTGGATATGATGGTGGTGCTCGATGATCCGCGCCCGAATGATGCCTCCGAGGAGGACATTGTCTCGGCAGTGGACCGGACCCTCCGCTGGGCCAAGCGTTGTCGAGAGGAGTATGATCGACAGGTAGGAGCACGAGGACTGACTGACCAGAACCGGCCACTCATCTTTGGCGTGGTGCAGGGTGGCAAGATGCTCTCGGAACGAAAGCGCTGTGCCGAGGGGCTCGTCGCTATCGGGTTTGATGGCTATGGTCTCGGTGGGCGCCATATCGATACCGACGGGACATTTCTTGAGGACATTATCACAGCCATTCCGACGTATCTCCCCGAAGACAGTATCCGCTTTGCCCTCGGTGTGGGGACGCCGGATGACATTGTACGCTTCCATCGGGTGGGTTGGGATATGTTTGATTGTGTTATCCCGACCAGGGAAGGAAGGCATGGTCGTCTTTTTATTTGGAAAAGCGAAATGCCGGAGTTATCGGAAGATTTTTATGAAACAATTAATATCAAAAACGAGCAGTTTACGAGTGATTTCACTCCCGTCGATCCGACCTGCGACTGCACGCTCTGTACTCGCTACACGAGGAGCTATCTCAAACATCTTTTGAAAGTGGGCGAACCCCTCGCCCTCCGCCTCGCGTCCGAGCACAACCTGCGTTTCTATATGCGTCTCATGGAGCGACTCCGCGCTGAGGCATAAATTTGAGTATGAAAAAAGCGCGGCCGGATTGGTTCTCCGTACGCGCGTGATTGTGGCCTACTTGAGCTCGGTTGGCCCTACTTGTGCTGTTTGTGGTGCCGAGCCATGTCTTCCTCCGTCATGACCTGCAACGTGCAACCGCACGGACCGTGGCCGGCCAGAGGAGTGACGTTGCCGTCACAGGGACACTGCGTGACCCCTCTCCTTGCCCTCAACAGCATCTTGCAGATGAGAAGAGCAGGTACGCCGACGATGACAACGATGATGAGGATGTTCAGCATGCTGACCCCTAATTCATCTTGATCGTGCGGGCAGGATCGGCTGGTTGGCAGTCATCAACCGCCCAGACATGATGACAGGCCCAGCACTGGTAGCGCCGGCGTCCCGTCATGTCGGGTCCAAGCTGGTCGGATTCCGAACAGCCACACTCAGGGACGGGACAGCTGGGACTCTTGGTCCGGAACACCCAGTACAAGAATGCAACCACCATGAGGAAGATTGCCAACTTGGCCAAAACTTCCCACGCGATGCTCTCCATGACGTTCTCCTCGGGCGATATGCCCTTCTTGGGTTGAAACAACAGGCGTTTGCCTGTACACTGAAAATGTCAAACAACTTGTATACTATACAGGAGAATATTACTTTTGTCAACCATATGGCTGAGACCAAAAACGATTTGATGGAGAAAATAGTGTCGCTCTGTAAGCGCCGAGGTTTTGTGTTTCCCGGAAGTGATATCTACGGTGGCCTCGCCAACAGCTGGGACTTTGGTCCTTACGGTTCTCAAATGAAAAAAAACATCCGTGACCATTGGTGGAGATTTTTTGTGGAGAGTCGCGAGGATGTCGTTGGCATCGATGCTGCGCTCATCATGAATCCCAAGGTATGGGAAGCGAGCGGACATGTCGGAAATTTCTCGGATCCTCTCGTAGAGTGTAAGCAGTGTCATGCGCGCTTCCGAGCGGATCATCTTGGTTTTACGGATGGGACTGGTAAGCCGACTGGCAGAACAGATATGAGTTGTCCTGAGTGTGGCAAAAATGACTGGACAGAAACTCAGCAGTTCAATACGATGCTCAAGACTTTTCTTGGTCCCGCTGAAGAAAGTGCCAACGTGGCATACCTTCGTCCTGAAACTGCCCAAGCGATGTTTGTGAATTTCGTGCAGGTCCAGCAGACCAGTCGCAAGAAGTTACCGTTTGGTATCGCGCAAAATGGTCGGGCCTTCCGCAATGAGATTACTCCCGGGAATTTCATTTTTCGGACACGAGAATTTGATCTGATGGAGTTTGAGTATTTCTTTGATCCGAAGAAGTCTAATTGGGAAGAAATTTTTGAGTTTTGGAAGAAAGAAATGGAGCAGTGGATGAGCGAGGTGGGTATTGATGTCAAGAAGACGCATGCGGTGGATATCCCAGATGGAGAACGGGCCCATTATAGTAAACGGACTATTGATTTCGAATTTGATTTTCCATTTGGTCAGAAGGAATTATTTGGATTGGCCTATCGCGGAGACTTTGATTTGGAGCAACACGAGAAAGCGAGCGGTCAGGAACTTCGCTTTATGGATGCGGAGACGAATGAGAAGATTCGTCCACATGTCATCGAACCGGCATTTGGTGCAGATCGTGCGATGCTCGCTATCCTTGCTTCGGCGTTTGAAGATCAAAAACTGGATGGTGACGATGTTCGGACAGTGCTTCATCTGAAGCCGGTAATTGCCCCAGTGCAAGTTGCTGTGTTTCCACTCATGAAGAACAAGCCAGAGCTCGTAGAAAAGGCGAGAGAGATATTTGCGACGCTCAAGAAGGACTTCCGCTGTGAGTTTGATGACAATGGTAACGTCGGCAAGCGTTATCGTCGCCAGGACGAAATCGGGACGCCGTACTGCGTAACGGTCGACTTCGATACCCTCACCGATGGCGCCGTCACCGTCCGCGACCGCGATACGATGCAGCAAGAGCGAGTGAAGATTGACGAACTTCATAAGTATCTTTCGTAAGCCTCTCCAAGATTCTAGATTCAAGATTCTAAATTCTATCCACATGAAATACCAGAAACACACCCTGAAGAATGGACTCCGGATTTTGCTCGCGCCGATGCAAGAGACCCAGACGGCGACAGTGATCGTCATGACCGGGGTAGGGTCACGCTATGAGACGCGGGCTGAGAATGGTCTGGCGCATTTCCTCGAGCACATGTTCTTCAAGGGGACAGCCAAGCGTCCGACGGCGATGGATATCTCTAAGGAACTCGATGCCATCGGCGCCGAGTACAATGCCTATACCGGCAAAGATCGCACCGCCTACTATGCCAAAGTCGAGGCTCATCACTGGGACACAGCACTGGATGTGGTCAGTGATCTGTTTCTCAATGCCAAGATTGAGCAAGAAGAAATCGACCGTGAGCGCGGACCAGTTCTCCAAGAGCTCAATATGTACGAGGATATGCCCATGCGCCATATCGGTGACCTCTGGGAGCTCCACCTCTATGGGGATACGCCGCTTGGCTGGGAGATCATCGGCCCCAAGGAAAACCTCAAGCGGTTTCAGAGGCGTGACTTTATCAAGTACCTCAATCGTGGTTATGTCGCCGAAAACGTGGTGATTGGCGTCGCTGGCAAGATTGATCCCAAGGTGGTGAAGAAAGAAATCGAAAAGCACTTTGCGGGTATCAGAACCGGCAAGAAACCCGTGTTCAAGAAAAACACTAAGAAGCAGTCAGTCCCCGAGGTCTACGTCCAGAACAAGAAAACTGACCAGACTCAGCTCATCCTCGGCGTCCGGTCGTACGATATGTATCACCCGGACCGCTATGTGCTCGCAGTCCTCTCGACCCTCCTCGGGGGCGGGATGTCGAGCCGACTCTTTATGGCGGTGCGGGAACGGCGCGGACTGGCCTATAATGTCCACACCATGACCGAGAGCTATCATGACGCTGGCTATCTCGCTACCCAGGCAGGAGTGGAGCACGAGAACCTGGAGCAGACTATCACGGTCATCCTCGATGAGTACCGGAAAATCGCGACCGAAAAAGTGGATACGGAGGAACTCAAGAAAGCCAAAGAATATATCAAGGGCAAGCTCGCTATGGGCCTCGAGGGCTCGGACGACGTGGTGGAGTATCTCGTCAGTCAGGAGACCATCCGCGGTGAGATCACCCTCCCCGAAGAAAAGCGGAAGCACATTGATCGTGTGACGGCCGACGACATTCTCCGCGTGGCTCAGGATATCTTCGTAAATAAGAAGTTGAACTTGGCAGTAATAGGACCAAAGGCATCCGAAGCTAAGCTTCGGAGAATGTTGAATGTTGAATGAAGATGTCGATTCAACAGTGGATGTAGCCTATATTCAAAATTCTACATTCTAAATTCATCACACATATGACTGTAAACGAACACGTCGAAGTAGGGACGAGGGTGCTCATTCGAGCCGCACTTCTCTTGGCAGTGGCCTATGTCCTCTATCTCCTCCGAGATGTGGTCGTCTTGGTGCTCCTTGCTGTGCTCACGTCTGCGGCCCTGGTCCCGGCAATCGCCCGACTTCAGAAATTTGGCCTGTCTCGGACGGCCTCGGTCGTCATCTCGTACTCGCTCCTCTTTTTTGCAGGAGTACTCCTTTTGGCAGTGTTCTTCCCGCTCTTTTTCTCGGAAATTAAACAGTTTCTCTTGAATTGGCCGGAGTATGCCAAGCGCCTTGATAGCTTTATGAGTGGACTCCAGAGCTATGCCCAAAGTATTGGAGTCGAGTTCCGTCAGGATGAGTTCTCGCAGAATATCGAGGGCAACATCTCGCAGTGGTTTACTCAGATTTTCTCGACCACTCTCGATCTTTTCCAGAGCTTTATCCACTTCATTGGATACTTCTTCCTCGCTCTCTATCTGTCACTTGAAGAAAAGGGTATCGAAAAATTTTTCCTCCTCATGACTCCCAAGGAGTATCATGCTCAGGCTCTCTCGATTGCTAGTCGCATGCAGGGCAAGGTCAGTCAGTGGCTCTTTGGTCAGATGCTCCTCATGCTCATCGCGTTCGGAATTTACTACATCGGACTTTCACTCCTCGGTGTGCCGTATGCGCTCGCCATCGCTCTCTTCGGGGGGCTGATGGAGATCCTCCCGTATGTCGGCCCAGTCCTCGCTGCCGTCCCAGCCATTGTCATCGGGCTCCTCTCTTCACCAGTCCTCGGTGCCTCGGCCCTCGCCTTTTATATCGTGGCCCATCAGGTAGAAGCTCATATCGTCGCCCCTCAGGTGATGAAGCACTCGGCTGGTCTCAATCCGGTGGCTCTTATCGTCGCTATCCTCATTGGGCTCGAGCTCGGTGGTCCAATCGGTATCATCCTCGCGGTGCCTATCACGATGATCCTCTCGGTGTTCGTGGAAGACCTCCTCCTCAAGAAAAGCAATCAGGCCTAATACTATGGATGCTGGAATTTTGTACATCGTCGCGACTCCTATCGGCAACCTCGGCGATATCACCCTCCGCGCCTTGGAGACACTCAAGAGCGTAGATACGGTGCTTTCCGAAGATACGCGCGTGACTGGGAATCTCCTCCGGCACTTTGAAATCTCAAAGCCCCTCGTTTCGTTTCATGAGCACACCGAGACTGACAAAGCCGGCAAGCTCATCGCCCGGATGCTCGCGGGTGAGAGTATGGCCCTCGTGACGGACGCTGGCACTCCAGGGATATCTGATCCCGGGAATGTCCTGGTAGCCTTGGCGATCGAGTCAGGTGTCCGAGTGGTGCCGATACCGGGAGCGAATGCTCTCGGGGCCATCGTCAGTGTAGCGGGGATTGATATGCGGGAGTTTGCGTTCCTCGGGTTTCCGCCTCACAAGAAAGGTCGGGAGACATTCTTCCGGGGTGTGGCCGAGACTACGATGCCGGTCATCTATTATGAGTCTCCTCACCGGGTGATCAAGAACCTCGAGCTCCTGATGGAACTCGGTCCCAACAAAAAACTCGTCCTAGGACGAGAGCTAACCAAAATATTTGAAGAAGTGGTGCGCGGGAGCGTCAGTGAAGTAAAGAGGTATCTTGAGAGTAAAGCAGGGAAAATGAAGGGGGAGTTTACGATAGTAGCGTATGAAGAAAGAAGAATGTAGAATGTGGAATGTCGGACAGAACGTTTAAAAATGACGCGGACCCGACTGCGTTTGCAATCAGGTCCGGGGGCCTAGCGGGGAGTCAGCCACTCCCGTACGCCGGGGCTGAACTGGCCGGCCAGCAGAAGGGCGGTGGAGCCAGCGATGATGACCAGCATCACTCCGAGGGCGATAGTGGCCGTACGCGAGTGAATCGCGCGGTCGACCAGGTTGGAAAACCTGGTCCAGCCTTGGAGGATGGCTCGTCCAACGGCCCGATCAGTCTTGCTCCAGACACTGGAGCCAGCCAACCAGACAGTCAGCTGGACGGTCCAGGTAAATAGCTGGACAAAAGCAAGTCCGATGACCAGGATGGCCCATTCAGGACCGGAGAATTCCTCTTCGATGATGGGGGCGTCCATGGGACCTCCTGTTGGGGGGGAACTGACAGCACCGGCGGCACTGTTCAATGCAGTATACACCATAAATCCAGTTTTGTCAATAATAATCACTAAAAAATGCCATGAACAAGCCATTTTTTATCACTACGGCTATCGACTATGTGAACGCGGCGCCCCATGTCGGCCATGCCGTCGAGAAGGTATTGACCGACGTCGTGGCTCGCTATGCCCGCCAGTCACGTCCGACCTACTTCCTTACTGGTTCGGACGAGAATAGCCTCAAAAACGTCCAGGCAGCGGAAAAGGCTGGCCGTGAGACGGCTGAGTTTGTAGCCGAAAATGCCGAGGCATTCAAGGCACTGGCTCAGTCGCTCGATCTTTCATTTGATCAGTTCATTCGGACGACCGAAGAGCGTCACTTTGTTGGGGCTCAAAAGATGTGGTCCGCTTTCAAACCCGAGGACGTGTACAAGAAAACATACCGCGGGCTCTACTGTGTCGGCTGTGAAGAATTCAAAAATGAAAAAGACTTGGTGGACGGCAAGTGTCCCGACCATCTGAAGGAACCAGAAGTCGTTGAAGAAGAGAACTGGTTCTTCAAATTGTCGAACTATGGCGACCGACTCCTCGCCTTGATCGAGAGTGGTGACCTCGCGATCTATCCTGACTACCGCAAGAACGAAGTCCTCTCATTTATCAACATGGGACTCGAGGACTTCTCTATCTCGCGCTCGGTGGCTCGCGCTCGGAACTGGGGCGTGCCTGTCCCAGGGGATGAGTCGCAGATCATGTATGTGTGGGTAGACGCGCTCTCGAACTACATCACGGCGCTGGATTACGCCACAGGCGGGGATTTGTATCAGCAATTTTGGGCAAATGGGGGGGATAGGGTCCATGTCATCGGCAAGGGCATCCTTCGTTTCCATGCTATCTACTGGCCGGCGATGCTCCTCTCGGCCAACCTCCCACTCCCGACCACTATCTACGCCCATGAATACTTGACCATCAATGGTCAGAAAATGTCCAAGTCCCTGGGGAATGTCATCTATCCGAGTGACCTGGTCGCGAAATACGGTATCGATGGGACGCGCTATCTCCTCCTCACCGCGCTCCCGTATACTCGCGATGGTGATCTGTCATGGGACAAGATGACTGAGAAGTACAATGCGGACCTCGCCAATGGCCTGGGGAACCTGGTCTCACGTATCGTGAAGCTCAGCGAGAAACTCACGACCGAAGAGGCGAAGCAGATTGAAGTATCCGAAGAGGGGGTGTCGGGTGCACTCGCACCATTCTTTGCCAAGTTTGATCTCTCGAGTGCCCTCGTCCATATCTGGACCAGCGTCCAGATGCTCAATGAATACCTCGGCAAAGAAGAACCATGGAAACTTGAGCCGGACACGGAGAAGTTTGTCGAAGTGATGAAGTATGCCAGGCACCAGCTCGCCCAGATCAGTGCTGAGGTGCGTCCATTTCTCCCCGGGACGTCAGACAAGATAGCGACTGCTCTCGTGACAGGCAAAGTCGAGCCGCTCTTTCAACGAATTGTATGAAGCTCTCAAAGGAAAATTTTGCTTTCGGCGTCCAAGTAGTCATCAAGCAGGGGAACCAGGTATTGCTCACCAAGCGTGAGGATTTTGAGGTCTGGTGTTTGCCTGGAGGGAGTCTCAATTCACATGAGACGTTTGTTGAGGCAGCGGTCCGCGAAGTTCGTGAAGAAACAGGATTGGAAGTGCGAGTCACCCGTTTGATTGGCGTCTATTCGCGACCAAATGAAAATTGCTACAATATGGCGTTTGAGGCAGAGATCGTGAGTGGTACACTTCAGACCTCGAGAGAAGTTATTGAGCTAGACTTTTTTGATCCGATGACCTTGCCGGATTACACCATTCACTTTTACCAGAGGATGATAGCGGATGCATTTAGTGGTACAGAGGCGCCGACTGCGTGGAAACTTATTACCCCTGCGCCATTCGGAGCCATGCATTACCTAGAGCTCTATGCTTTGCGGGATGCTTCGGGTTTGTCGCGCAAGGATTTCTATATGAAACACTTTGGCAATTCGGATGAGTACCAAGAGATTCGAGAAGTCTAGGTGGTAGAAAATGAAAAACGACCGTGGTTCCGGTCGTGAGTGGGTGACACGAGGCTGACTTAGCGCCACATGCCGGCGAGAGTCTCGCCAATCTCCTGCCAGTAGAACGTTGGGGCAATCAGGCCGACAGCGATGAGCACGACGGAACCCAACAGAAAGTGCAGAATGGCCTTGGCTCCAAACCTGAGAATTTCTTCCATGGGTACTCCCATATGGTTGGTGCCGACATCCTAGCAGAGAAGTATTGTCACCGCAACCCTTTCCCATAAGCCAATCCGCCAGATGGCGGACTATAAGCTATCAGCTATGCATGACATCCACACTCACCTCTACTGGCAATCGTACGACACGGATCGGGACGAGGTGGTTCGGCGTGCCCGCGAGGCCGGGGTGGACAAGATGCTCGTCATCGGCTGTACGGTAGAGGAGAGTCGGCAGGCGATCACGGTGGCAGAGCAGTACCCACAGGTATATGCTTCTGTTGGTATCCACCCAAGCTTTTTTAACGAACTGGTTGAAAAATCACCAACGACCAAAATCCAAGATACAAATAATCACCAATCACCAATATCCAATCTCAAAGGGCTCACGAGTGAGCTACGGGAAATGGCCAAGCACGAGAAAGTAGTGGCGATAGGGGAGTGCGGGTTGGAATATTACGCACATAACTCGGAACAACCCATTACTGAAGCGCAGAAAGCTGCTCAAAAAGCAGGATTATTGGCTCAGATAGCCCTGGCTGAAGAGCTAGAGCTCCCGATGATCCTTCATTGTCGTGCCTCTACCGGCAGTGCTGATGCCTACGAGGACCTCTTCGAAATCCTTAGTAATCAACATTCTATATTCGATATTCAACATTCTTCCTGTATCCTCCACTGCTACATGGGCGATACCGAGGTGACGGAGAGGTTCCTGTCTCTCCCCAATGTTTACTTCTCCTTTACCGGCAACATCACCTATCCGGTGAAGCAGGTCGTTGTGGGGACGAGGGATGATTTGACCGAAACAGTGAAGATGATTCCGCTTGAGCGGATATTTACCGAGACGGATTGTCCATTTCTCACCCCCCAGTCCCATCGAGGGGAGCGGAACGAGCCGGCCTATGTGGCCGAGGTACTCGAGTGTATTGCCAGGCTCCACGGGGTCGAGCCAAAAGTGGTCGAACAGTTGACAGAATCAAATTTCAAAAAGGTCTTTCCCATGGTACAATAGGGGCACAAACAAGCCTCAATTGTTACCTTGACTTTTACACTAAAAAGGTGTATAATAACAAGAAGTATTAAGTCTATCTTTCTATAAATCTATGAGCGAGACTGAACTATTAGAACGACAAGGGGTTAAGAAGTCAGTAGATGCAGGTGTTGCGGATGCCTTACTCCAAGGCCAGCAAGTAGGTGTGGCCGAAGCGAGAGCAAAGCGTGAGGAACAAGAGGCGCGAGAGCGCGCCGAGGTACAGGAGAAACTGGAGTCGTTTCCGGAAGTAGTTGAGCGAATAAATAAAGAAATCGCACAGGTCAAAGTTGACTTGTTAGATCTCAAGAAGAGAGGCGAGGCTCTTAAGGATCAGATTGAGAGTAATAATGATCGAATGACTGGTATGAGGGCAGCTCTTGAGAAGCTCGGGAAAAATAAGATTGACTCTCAGGTGGTTGAAGAACACACGAAAACACAAGAAGCTTTGACTGCGGAGGCTTGGAAGATTAAGGCTGGTTTTGATGCCAAAAGAAAACAATTTGAAGCATTAAGCCAAGAGTTGGCGGATGCTAAGGCTTTTCAAGAAGCAGTAGAGGGCTCAGGTCAATAATTGATTAAAAATGTTCCCTCAATAATTATTCACACGCAGAACTATGAATCACGCTGAGCAGGCATTTTTGAAGCCATCAGTAGCGAAACCAACCGAAAAATCTCTCAAGGATGCTACGCTTGTGGCTCTTTCTCTCGAGAAACAGGCAGCGGTAACTGGTGGGCTCTCGGATAATCAGAAGGATGCCATTGTAAAGAGGCTCGCCGAACAGAATAGGGCGGGTCTGTACGCAGAGGCAAATGGAGGCGATGTGATTGATACAGATTTTGATTCATTGTCGGACGAAGAAAAGTTGGCCCAGTTCGATATGGCCAGCGCGGTTTTTCAGGAAGTAGTAGTACCAACGAGTCTTGAGACTAAACAGGCGGGAGATGAGCAAGTATTAAATCAAATGAATCGTGCGCAGGAGATTTTGAACTTGGATCCGGAAAAACTGAAGTTCGCAAGGGATACCATCCGAACCTATCGTGAAAAAATAGTCACGGCAGAGGCTGCCGCGCAGAAATCTTTTGAGCGGATACAGCAATTGCAAGCACAGCATGCTCAGGCTGTAGAAAGTAACAGTCCAGATGCAGGAAAGATCGATGCACAACTCTCAGCTGAAATCATCAATAACGAGGCATTAGACGCAGCAGTGAGGCGACATGAAACATTTGTTGCTGCGGCTGAAGTTGCATTTGAAAAGGCATTTAATATCCCGTCTGGAAGCACGACCAAAGAAAAGGCGTAAAATTTTTGAAATTTTCAGGGTTTGACCCCGCACCTTTCTTTGGGAAAATACGCTCTATTTCGAACTTGAGCCAATAGGCGACTGCGTCTTGTGGCGTGACTTGAACAGAGACTTCCTTGGAAAAAGTGCGGGGTTTGACCTTTCGGAATTTCACTGATACAATAGGGGCGCTGTAAAGCGCCTTTTTTGTTATCAAAATGGAAATATCAATTGCTGCGGAAAAATTGTTTAGTATCGGGGCGATGCCTGTGACCAATGCTCTTCTCATTGGTGTGATGGTAAGCGCCCTCCTCATCTGGGTCATCACTCGGGCGACGCGAAATCGCACGCTTGTGCCACGAGGCGTGCAGAACGTGATCGAGATCGTCTTTGAAGCACTCCTCAATCTCGTGGAGAGCGTCACTCAGGACAAGAAGCAAGCCCGCCAGTTTTTCCCTCTCATCGCGACGATATTTCTCTTTGTCCTCATCTCGAATTGGGCGGGACTCCTCCCGGGCCTCGGGACCGTCGGCGTCTACGGTGAGCACAATGGTCACCACACCATCATCCCGTTTCTTCGGAGTACCTCGGCCGACCTCAACTTTACCCTGGCGCTCTCACTCATCGCGGTATTGTCAGTACAGTTTGCTGGGATCGCCGCTCTCGGAATCATGAAGTATGGCAAAAAGTTCTTGATCAGTCCGTTTCACAAGCCCTATGGCATCGGGACGGCGGTCGGAATCCTCGAGCTCATCTCTGAGATAGGCAAGATCATCTCCTTTACCTTTCGTCTCTTTGGGAACGTCTTTGCGGGGGAAGTCCTCCTCACCGTCATGCTCCACCTGGTACCCTATTTCTTGCCCCTGCCGTTTATGTTCCTCGAGGTGTTCGTGGGGTTCATCCAGGCGGTGGTATTTGCCATGCTGACTCTGGTGTTCCTCAAGATGGCGACGCTCGAGCCAGAACATTAGGGAAAGTAGACAAAAGTGCGATTTCGGTGTAGAATAGGTCAGTTTCATCAAGAAGAATTAAGTAATATATAACGTTAAACGTATGGAAGTCGAGTCAGCAAAGCTTATCGGTGCAGCTATCGCCATGGGGCTCGGATCACTCGGTCCTGGCATTGGTCTCGGTATTCTCGCTTCGAAGGCACTGGAGGCCATCGGACGCAATCCAGAGGCTCAGGGCAAGATTCAGACCACGATGATTCTCGCTATCGCCGTGACCGAAGCCGTAGCCATTTATGCTCTTGTTATCGCCCTGATGATCCTGTTCGCCTAAACGAACTCACAACTGACAACGAACAACCAACAACGAAAGGAATATGAATAAGTTCCGATTTCTTGAGTGGAAAGTGTACAAGGATGCACAAGGGTTGTTTCTCGTAATAGTAGAGATTCTGAAGAGGCTCTCAAGAGAACAAAGATACGAGTTAGGAAGCCAAGTGAGTCGATCATCTCTATCAGTTGTGCTCAACATTGCAGAAGGAAGCGGAAAGACTTCGGATAAAGAGATGAATCGCTATTTCGAAATTTCACTCGGTTCTTTGTATGAAACACTGGCAGCTATTGATACACTGAAACAGATGAAAGTGGTGAGTGAATCAGAATGGTCGATAGTCTATGAGAAAGTCGAAGAAATAGCACGTCAACTGGGTGGTTTTAAGAAAAAGTTGAACAAGTAAAAGGTTTAAGTTGTAGGTTGTAGGTTGTAAGTTAATGGTTGTAGGTTAACGATATGGAAGTGCTCGCAAAACTCGGTGTTGATTGGAAACTCCTCCTCGCGCAGGCAGTGAACTTTGCTATTCTTTTTTGGGTGCTCCGTCGCTATGCGTATCAGCCGATGCTCGACTTTCTTGAGAAGCGGACAGCCCGTATCGAGCAGGGACTGAAAGACGCTGAGGCAGCCACGGCCAAGCTCTCAGAGGTCGCAGCCAAAGAAGAGACCGTGCTCATGACTGCCCGGAAAGAAGCCAAAGCCATCATCGCTTCGGCTGAGGCGGGAGCCAAAAAGCGTGACGCCGAGCGAGCGGAGGAGACCGAGGCCAAAGTAAAGCAGCTCCTCACTGAAGCAGAGGCAAAGATTCGTGAAGAAAAGGAGAAAGCCATGATGAGTGCCAAAGCGGAAATCGGCGAGCTCGTCATGCTTTCGGTCGAAAAAATCCTCAAGGAGAAGATAGATTCAGCCAAAGAAAAGGAGCTTTTGGATAAAATAGCTCGGTAGCTTTGGAAATTGTAATTTGGAGTTTGGTGTTTGATTGGTAGTATGCATCCGACTGTCACGCAATACGCACAAGCGCTCGAGGAGCTCTCACTCGGGACATCGCCATCGCCTTTGACACTGGTGAAGAATTTGGTGCGGTTGCTCAAGCGTGATGGTCGATCTTCACTTCTCCCCGCTATCCTCGGAGCGCTCGAATCTCGTGAAGCGGAGCACAGTGGAGTGCTCGCGGTCCGGATCGTCACAGCACACACAGCAGATGGTACCACCGAGAAACTCCTCAGGAAGAAGGCAGAGGCGCTCTTCTCGGGGAAAAAGATAGTGGCTACGTTTGGAGTGGACCCATCAGTCATCGGTGGCGTGCGCTTTGAGACGGAGGAAGCGGTGTATGACGCGACGGTTGCGACAGAACTCGCCAAATTGAGGAAGAGTATAAGCAAATAATGTATTAGAATCTATAATTTGGAATGTTGGTTTCAAAATTCCACATTCGACATTCTAATCCGAACATCTTATCACTATGAGCAATCCATTGATTGAGGAACTGAAGAAGCATATCTCGGAGTTTCACCATGAACCGAAAGCCGAAGCGATTGGGACCGTGCTTGAGATCGGAGATGGTGTGGCCCGCGTCGCCGGATTGTCAGAAGTGATGGCCGGTGAAATGGTAGAGTTTCAGAATGGGGCTATCGGCGTCGCGCTCAACCTCGAAGAGGGAGAGGCTGGTGTCATGCTTCTCGATGAAACAGGCTCCCTCGGTGAAGGAGCGACCGCCAAGAGTACAGGCAAGATTCTCTCCGTACCGGTCGGAGAGAGCGTCATCGGTCGTGTACTGTCACCCCTCGGACTTCCGATTGACGGCAAGGGCGAGGTCAAAGCCGCTGCCTATTACCCCGTCGAAAAAATCGCCCCGGGTGTTATCACGCGTCAGTCGGTCAATCAGCCACTTCAGACTGGTATCAAGGCCATCGATGCCCTCATCCCGATCGGACGTGGTCAGCGCGAACTGATCATCGGGGATCGTCAGACAGGTAAGACGGCCATCGCTATCGACACTATCATCAACCAAAAAGGGCAGGGCGTCATCTGTATCTATGTCGCCATCGGTCAGAAGGAATCCAAAATCGCCCGCATCGTCGCCGAGCTCACGAAGAGTGGGGCCATGGAGTACACCACGGTGGTGGTGGCTGGAGCGTCCGATCCATCGGCGCTCTCCTTTATCGCTCCGTATGCTGGATGTGCCCTCGGGGAATACTTCATGGATCAGGGCAAGGATGTCCTCGTCATCTATGATGATCTCTCGAAACACGCGGTCGCCTATCGCCAAATCTCGCTCATCCTCCGTCGGCCACCAGGACGTGAAGCCTACCCAGGGGATGTGTTTTATGTCCACTCCCGACTCCTGGAGCGCAGTGCCAAATTGAACAAAGAAAACGGTGGCGGATCGCTCACAGCCCTCCCTATCATCGAGACCCAGGCTGGTGATGTCTCGGCTTATATCCCTACGAACGTCATTTCGATCACGGATGGCCAGATTTACCTGGAATCAGATTTGTTCTACAAAGGTATCCGTCCGGCCCTAAACGTCGGTCTCTCGGTCTCCCGTGTCGGATCCGCTGCTCAGATCAAGGCCATGAAGCAGGTGTCTGGGACGCTTCGTCTCGACCTGGCGCAGTTCCGTGAACTCGAGGCCTTTGCCCAGTTTGGATCGGATCTCGACGAAAAGACCCGGACACTTATCGAACGTGGTCGTCGCGCTGTTGAAATGCTCAAGCAACCTCAGTACGCGCCACTCTCTGTCGAGAAAGAAGTGGCGGTCCTCTACGCTCTCACCCGTGGCCACGTCGATGATATCGCTGTCGCCGATATTTCTCGGTTTGAGAAGGAGTTCATCGCGTATCTCGATAACGAAGGCAAGGACGTGAGTGAGGCCATACTCAAAGAACGAGCGCTCACCCCAGAGGTAGAAGAGTTGTTGAAGCAATATGTAGCCACATTCAAAAAGAGTTTTCAGGCCTAGTATTTTTTGAGAATTTCAAACGAAGAATGTTGAATGTAGAATGAAGAATGTAGGTTTCGATGCATTTCTCAATATTCTATATTCGAAATTCAAGATTCAATTGTTATGGCAAGTGCACGAGACATCAGGAGACGCATCAAAGGCGTGAAAGGCACGGGTAAGATTACCCGGGCCATGGAGATGATTTCGGCTGTCAAAATGCGCAAAGCTGTAGGGAACGTCCTTGCTATTCGTCCATATGCACAGAGTGCTATCGAACTCCTCCGTCAGCTCGACCGAGCCGTCGGCGAAGAGCGTCATCCGCTCGTGACTGAGCGTCCGGTGAAGAAGGAACTCTACGTAGTAGTGACGAGCAATCGTGGACTCTGTGGGGCGTTTAATGCTCAGATCGTGAAGCGCCTGCGTCAGGTACTGAAAGAAGATGAAGGTCGGGAGCGCGCGTTTATCACCATCGGCAAGAAGGGCGAGAACGCGGTCCGGCGGATGAATGGTGAAATCGTCGCTTCATTCCCAGATGTTCTCACGTCACCGACCGCCGAGGGGATGCGCGGAGTAGCACACGTCATTATGGATGAATTCACCTCACTTCGAGTGGATCGTGTCGTGGTTATCTACACTGACTTTATCTCGATGCTTTCCCAGGAGGTCAAAGTGCGAGCGCTCCTCCCGGTGGCCCTCAGTGATACCAAGAAGGCCATGCATGAAATCACGTCGCTCACGAGCGACGGTGACGAGATGAGACAGAACAATAGTAGGGGTACCACTGAAACATCGGAGTATACGATAGAACCATCCCCACAGAGCGTACTCGAGCAGATGATCCCGCGCTTGATTGAGATGGAGCTCTACCATGCTATTCTCGAGTCCAATGCCTCGCAGGAGTCGGCTCGCATGATGGCGATGCGGAACGCGACAGATGCCGCCAAGGATATGGTGTCTGACCTGACGCTTGCCTACAACCAGCTCCGCCAGGGCAAGATTACTCAGGAAATTGCTGAGCTCTCAGCTGGTATGGCAGCAGTGCAAAAGTAGAATGTAGAATTTTGAATTTAGAATTTTGGAACCCAAAACCGACATTCTGCATTCTAAATTCTATATTCTTCAAGGAAAGAGGAAGGGGATATGTAATTGAACTAATGAAAAGTCTATGGAAACAATAGGCAAGATAATCCAAGTCATCGGTCCGGTCGTGGACGTAGAGTTTTCCACCGAAGGCGGATCCGCCTCGGGCGGAGGAGAACCAGCGCTCCCGAATATTTACGATGCCCTCGAGCTCACCGTAAATGATACAAAGCTCGTCGTCGAGGTGCACCAGCACTTGGGCGGTGGTCGCGTGCGTGCGGTCGCTATGGGGACGACTGATGGCGTGAAGCGTGGCATGTCTGTGGTCGCAACTGGCGCTCCGATTTCTGTCCCAGTTGGCAAGGCTGTCCTCGGACGGATGTTTAACGTACTCGGTGATACCATCGATGGTCAGCCGAATGTCGAAACTGAAACACGGCGCTCTATTCACCGCACGGCACCTGCCTTTGATGAGCAGTCGACCAAGGCCGAAGTCTTTGAGACGGGTATCAAGTCGATCGACCTCTTCTGTCCGTTTATGAAAGGTGGCAAGGTTGGACTCTTCGGTGGAGCTGGTGTGGGGAAGACCGTGGTTATCCAGGAGCTCATAAGGAACATTGCCCAGGAGCACGGTGGTTACTCAGTGTTTGCCGGTGTCGGTGAACGTACTCGTGAAGGGAATGACTTGTATTTTGAGATGAAAGACTCCGGCGTGCTCGACAAAACAGCGCTCGTCTTTGGTCAGATGAATGAGCCACCAGGATCACGTCAGCGCGTGGCCCTCACCGCCCTCACGATGGCCGAGTCCTTCCGTGATGATGAAGGCAAGGACGTGCTCCTCTTTATCGACAATATTTTCCGTTTCACCCAGGCGGGTTCTGAAGTATCGGCTCTCCTCGGGCGTATTCCGAGTGCAGTGGGATATCAGCCGACTCTGGCTGAAGAAATGGGTGGGCTCCAGGAGCGTATCACCTCGACCAAGTCCGGATCGATCACCTCGGTCCAGGCGGTCTATGTGCCAGCTGATGACTTGACTGACCCAGCGCCAGCCACGACTTTTGCTCACTTGGATTCTACCGTGGTCTTGAACCGTGCGCTCACCGAAATCGGTATCTATCCAGCGGTTGATCCGCTCGATTCGAGCTCGACTATCCTCGATCCACAAGTGGTGGGGGAACGTCACTATACCGTGGCTCGTAACGTCCAAAAGATCCTCCAGCGCTACAAGGACCTCCAGGACATCATTGCTATCCTCGGGATGGAAGAATTGACCGATGAGGACAAGCAGACGGTGGCACGAGCTCGCAAGATTCAAAAGTATCTGTCCCAGCCGTTTTTCGTGGCGGAGCAGTTTACCGGAGCCACTGGGAAGTACGTGAAGCTCGATGATACGATCGCTGGATTTGAAAAGATTCTCTCCGGTGAGCTTGATGATATTGCTGAGTCGTCATTTTACATGAAGGGCTCTATCGAAGAAGTAATTGCTGATGGACGGAAATAGGTATGATTAAGCTCAAAGTCGTAACTCCCGAAAAGATGGTGGTGGAGCAGGACGTCTATCAGGCGACTCTGCCGGTTCTCCATGGCGAGGTGACGCTTCTCCCGAACCATGTGCCGTATATCGGCGCTCTTTCGGCTGGGGAGATTATGCTCCGATCCGAACCAAATGGGCCCGAGACGAGTCTCGCGACCTCGGGTGGCTTTGTGGAGTTTCATGACAATGTCCTTTCGATTCTCGCTGATACGGCCGAACGCGCCGAAGATATTGACGTCACACGTGCCGAAGAGGCTCGCAAACGTGCCGAGGACTTGAAGAAAGAACGAGTCACTATGGACGATGAAGAGTATGCTCGGACCGCGGCTATGATCGAGAAAGAGATGGCTCGGGTCAAGGTCGCTCGTCGTCACCAGGCCCGTCGTGGACTGAGTCCCGAGAGTTTGGGGCAGTAGAGGTATTTTGTGAGAATATTCAAAACTCATCTTTCCACGGTCGTGAGAGGATGGGTTTTTTTGTTGAGATTGGTGCGGGGTTGACCCCGTTAGAGAACGCTGCGCCCTTGGCGCGACTTCAGTCGCTCCTAGCGACTTTTCTCTAACGGGGTTGAAAAAATCGCTTGTTTAAAGTACAGTGGGGAGGTAACGACCAGAAAATACTATGAAAAATGGCTACGAACCGAAGAAAATCGAAGGGAAATGGCAGAAGTACTGGGAGAAAAATGGTACCTATCGCCAGTACAAGCGGTCCAAGAAACAGTATGTTTTGGATATGTTTCCGTATCCTTCCGGGGCGGGACTCCATGTGGGTCATCCCAAGGGCTATATTGCGTCGGATGTCTATGCCCGTTTCAAACAACTGGAAGGGTATGGTGTGCTCCATCCAATGGGCTGGGACGCCTTTGGGCTCCCTGCCGAGCAGTATGCCATCAAGAACAAAGTGCATCCGAGTGTCGCGGTCAAGAAAAACATCGCGACGTTCAAAAAACAATTGGAAAAAATTGGCTTTACCTATGATTGGGATCGGGAAATCAATACGACCGATCCAGAGTACTACCGTTGGACGCAGTGGATATTCCTCCAGATGTACCACAAGGGCCTGGCCTATCAATCTTTTGATCCGATTAACTGGTGTCCATCATGTCAGACGGGACTGGCCAACGAAGACTTGGAGCAGGGTCACTGTGAGCGCTGTGGCACTCTCGTAGAAAAGCGTCCGATGCGCCAGTGGGTGCTCAAGATTACAGCCTATGCTGACAAGATGCTCCGAGATCTCTCGAAACTGGATTGGCCGGAGGGGATCAAAGAAGCCCAGCGGAACTGGATTGGCCGTTCCGAGGGGATGGTGTTCACTTCGCCCGTGAAAGATACCAAGCTCAAGATAGAAACGTTCAGTGCACATTTTGAGGCCTTTGCGGCTGACACCTTTGTGGTGATTGCTCCTGATCATCCACTCCTCCCGAAACTGCTCGACGGTATCGCTGAAAAGGAAGTAATTCTGAAGCAGTGTGAGGAGATGGTGCGCAAGCGAGAAGCGGCGGGGTACGAGACAGAAAAGGAATCTGAGGGCATTTTTACTGGCCGTTACACGATTGACCCGGTGGGCAATGGCGAGCTCCCGATATGGGTCGCGAGCTATGCGTTGGCGGACTATGGTACCGGTATCGTCAAATGTTCGGCCCATGACGAGCGCGATTTTGCTTTTGCTAAGAAATACGGTATTCGATTGAAGCCGGTTTTGTTTCCGGAGGATCAGGCTAAACGAGAGCAAGTGAAAAATCTCGAATACTGCTACACCGATATGGAGGCGGGTATCCTCATGGAGCCTGCTGCTTTCCAGGGGAAAAAATCAGGAGAAAGTCGTAAGGATATCATAGCCTATCTGGTCAAGAACAAACTGGCACGCAAGAAAACCACCTATAAGATGCGGGATTGGGTATTCTCTCGTCAGCGGTATTGGGGTGAGCCCATCCCGATTATTCATTGTGAAGCGTGTGGCGTGGTACCAGTGCCTGAGAAAGATTTGCCAGTGATGCTCCCCAAAGTGAAAGCCTACGAGCCCGCTGGTACTGGTGAGTCACCACTCGCTACAATCGCTTCATGGGTCAATGTGAAGTGTCCCAAGTGCAAGGGTCCGGCCAAAAGAGAAACCAACACCATGCCTCAGTGGGCTGGGTCGTCTTGGTACTATCTGCGATTTATTGATACCGAGAACCAGAAGGCACTCGTCGATAAGAAGAAAGAAGAGAAGATGATGCCAGTGGATGTCTATGTCGGTGGCGATCATGCAACACGGCATCTTATCTATGCCCGGTTTTGGCATAAATTTCTCTATGACCAGGGGAGAGTGAGTACACCCGAGCCATTTAAGCGTCTGGAATTCCTTGGTCTTATCCTAGCATCGGACGGTCGTAAGATGTCCAAGCGCTGGGGGAATGTCATCAATCCGAACGACGTGATTGATCAGTTTGGGGCCGATGCCTTCCGTCTGTACGAGATGTTCATGGGACCGTTTACTCAGCACATTGCCTGGAATACAGATGGTGTAGTGGGGACACGGCGGTTTTTGGAGAAAGTATGGCGATTGCAGGAGAAAGTAGTAGGGAGTAAGCAGAAGGGTGTAAGCGAAGACAAAAATATCGAGAGCCTGCTCCATCAGACCATCAAGAAAGTGGGGGAGGATATTGAAGAGTTCAAGTTTAATACTGCCATCAGTAGTCTGATGATACTAGTGAATGCTCTTGAGAAAGAGACCGAGATTCAAAAAGCTAGATTCGAAACTCTCCTCATTCTCCTCAGTCCCTTTGCTCCACACATGACCGAAGAACTGTGGACCGGGATGGGAGAGAAGAAGTCTATCTTTCTTGCAGAGTGGCCCAAGTATGACAAGAAAAAAATCGTGGCCGAGTCAGTCAATGTCGCGGTCCAGGTGAATGGCAAAGTACGGGCCGTCCTCGCTATCGAGAGTGGTATGAATGAAGACGAAGTGAAGGCCATGGCTCTCGCTGATGCCAATGTCCAAATCTATCTCGCTGGTAAATCAGTCCGCAAGATTATCTACGTCCCTGGTAAAATCGTGAGTATTGTGGTCGGATAAGCCCCAGCTTATAGCTGATAGGGAATAGCTCATAGAAAAATTCAGGGTACCCATTCGACAGGCTTAGAGTTGTCTGCTGACAAGAAAGAAGCCCCGGCGCGGTTGTGCGCAAGGGCGGGGTTGTGGGGGGTCAGAAGGCCCGGAAGTAGAGCTTGGCTCCGCTGGTCAGGAACAGGCCACCCAAGATGAGCGCCAAGGGCGACCACACAGGTACTGAAGCGAATGCTCCAGCGAGAATGAGGAACACGCCAATGCCGGCGACGATGGCGCTAGACGCCAAGTACCCTGCTATCTGTGGGTCGATACGAGTCATGATGACCCTCCTGTTGTGTGCCAGAATCTGGCACGGGGTGAATTTTTAAGGCACTGGTAACGACCCATTATAGCAGAAAAATGATAAAAAGTCAAGTGTCGATGTTCAGCAAGGAAAAGTGCTAGAATACGGGTAAGAATGGATTTAACCTAAAAGCTATAAGCTAACTCCTAATTCCTACCCCTATGTGTGGCATCGTTGGCTATATCGGCAAGCGTCAGGCGAAGGATCTCTTGATCGAGGGATTGCATCGGTTGGAGTATCGTGGCTACGACAGTGCTGGCGTGGCGCTCGTTGGTGGTAACAAACTGAAACGAGTGCGTGCCTTGGGGAAAGTAGGAGAGCTCGAAAAGAAAACAGAGGGGATGACACTCGATGCGACGCTCGGTATTGCCCATACGCGTTGGGCCACACATGGCAAGCCGTCTGAGAAGAACGCTCACCCGCATGCTGACTGCGCCGGGGCGATTTCACTCGTCCACAATGGGATCATCGAAAACTATACTGAACTGAAAGATGAACTGACCAAGAAGGGTCACCGTTTCTCATCCGAGACCGATACCGAGGTAGTAGCCCATCTCATCGAAGAACATACGAAGAAGAGTCAGGATATGGAAGAAGCTTTTGCGCGCACGCTCAAGGATCTCCGGGGGACGTACGGCATCGCCATGGTCGCCGTGGCCGAACCAGAACGGCTCTATGTGGCCCGGATGGGGAGTCCACTCCTTATCGGCGTCGGCAAGGACGAATATTTCGTGGCGTCTGATGTCTCAGCTATCCTCGCTCATACCAAAAAGGTGGTGTATCTCGAAGACGGTGAGCGCGCCGTCATCACCCGTGACGGCTATGTCGTCCGGTCGGGCCAGGTAGTGCAGAAGAAGACTGTCTCGGATATCGAATGGTCCGAGAAAGAGGCTAAGCGGGGTGGCTTTCCGCATTTTATGCTCAAGGAAATATTTGATCAGCCGGAGAGCTTTGCTGATGCGCTCCGCGGGCGACTCCTCCCAGATGAGGGGTCAGTTCGGCTCGGTGGACTGCGCGCCGTAGCAAAGCGTTTGGAGGGTATACGGCGTATTGTGATCGTGTCATGTGGTACGTCGTACCACGCGGGCCTGGTCGGTGAGTATATGCTCGAGGAATACGCAGGGATCCCGGTCGAAGTCGAGTACGCTTCGGAGTTTCGCTACCGCAAACCACTCCTCGATAAATACACCGCGGTGCTCGCGCTCTCGCAGTCAGGAGAAACCGCCGATACCCTGGCCGCTATCCGTGAGGCCAAGAACAAAGGGGCGCTTGCCCTCGGCATCGTGAACGTCGTCGGCTCGACTATCGCTCGGGAGACTGACGCTGGTGTCTACAATCATGCAGGGCCAGAGGTGTCGGTGGCATCGACCAAGGCCTTTACCTCGCAACTCGCCGTGCTCTCGCTCCTCGCCCTCTATCTCGGTCGCAAGCGTGGCATGTCACTCGTCACGGGTCAGCGGATTGCGCGGGAGCTCCTCAAATTGCCACGCCTCATGGAACGGATATTTGAACAGTCCGGTACGATCAAGAAGCTGGCCAAAAAGTATGCCAATCGCAAGAATTATCTCTACCTGGGACGGAAGTACAATTTCCCGATTGCTTTTGAAGGAGCCCTCAAGGTAAAAGAAATCGCCTATGTGTCAGCCCAAGGGTATCCGACCGGTGAGATGAAGCATGGTCCGATCGCCCTCATTGATCGAGAAGCACTCGCGCTCTTTATCATGCCGGTTGATAGCGTCTACGAGAAAAGCGTGAGTGGTCTCGAGGAGATCAAAGCGCGTGGAGGAACCGTGCTCGCTATCACGACGGAGGGCAACACGGCGCTCGAGAAGAAGGCTGATGCGGTAGTGTATATTCCGAAGACCCTCGAGATGCTTACCCCTATCCTCTCTGTTATCCCGCTTCAGCTCTTTGCCTACCACATGAGTGTCGCACTCGGCTACGAGGTGGATCGGCCGCGAAATCTGGCAAAGAGCGTGACGGTGGAATGAAAGAGGAGAATGGGT
Source organism: uncultured Bdellovibrionales bacterium (assembly GCA_964500505.1). GTDB lineage: Bacteria > Patescibacteriota > Minisyncoccia > Moranbacterales > UBA1568 > UBA1568. The sequence goes on from CAZCNN010000003.1 coordinate 48,652, forward strand.
TAGAATGGGTAATAGACAGAAATTTAATGCTGTGCGTATGCTTCGTAGTACCATCCCTGACTATCTCCCGCTTGACCGGCCGCTCATCATCTTTGACCTCGAAACGACGGGATTGTCGAGTGGGGAAGACAAGATAGTCGAGCTTGCCTATGAGAAAATCATGCCGAGTGGCGAGGTTATCGCCTACTGCGAACGGATCAACCCAGGGATGCCGATGCCGGAGGATGCCAGTCGTATCAATGGCATCTATGATAAAGACCTCGTTGATTGCCCGAGTTTTGCCAAGCTCTCGTACGAACTCTGGAACATGTTTGATGGGTCAGATGTCGGGGGATTCAACATCACGGGGTTTGACCTGCCATTTTTGCGGGGAGAGTTCGCCAGTGTCGGCAAGAACTTTGACTATACCAAGAAGAAGGTGCTTGATGCCAAGATCCTCTATCACAAGATGACGGCCAAAAACATGTTTGCACCGCGCAATCTCTCGGCTGCCTACAAGCTCTACTTTGGTAAAGAGCATACGACGGCCCATACTGGGGCTGGGGATGTGCGGGTCACGGTAGAAATCCTCGAGAAGCAACTGGAGCAACATCCGGAATTCCGAAATTGGGAGTACCTCGCTGAGCTCCACGGGAACAAAAAACTCCTAGAGTCCGCCAAAACCGAGCACGCCCCACTCATCACTTCTCAATCAGCCGGAACACTTTTTTAAATCTATGGAACAATTGATTATTTTTGGTGCCGAATATCTCTACCTGGCAGTAGTCATCTTGGCTCTTTTCTATCTCCTTATCGTGCCGAAGAAGCAGTCGTCGGAGGTGATTGTGGCGGCACTCATCGCACTCCCACTCACGTATCTTGTCGCCAAGGGATTGAGCGCGCTCTACTATGATCCGCGACCGTTTGTGGTCGGGCAGTTTGTACCACTTATCCCACACGCACCAGACAATGGCTTCCCATCAGATCACACCCTCTTTGTCTCAGCGATCGCAGCGGTAATTTTTGCTTTTGAGCGGCGGCTCGGCACAGCACTCTTTGTCATTGCCTTCTTGGTGGGGTGGTCTCGGGTCGGGGCTGGCGTCCATCACCTGACGGATATCTTGGGGAGTATGGTCATTGCGAGCGTGGTGACGTACATTGTCGTCCGTCTGGTACTTTCTCGAGTGTGGCGTCATATGCCACGCGCTCTCAATCATTTTCTCACGCACTAACATGGCGCTGCTCTCAGGAAAATTGATAGCCGAGCGCATTCTTGCTGATACCAAGGAGCGGATAGCTTCATCTCATGTGACTCCGGGTCTGGCGGTCATCCTCGTTGGTGACTATATCGAATCACAGAAGTACGTGGCGCTCAAGGAAGAACGGGCCAAAGAAGTAGGAATCCTCTTTGAAAAGCAGGTATTCCCCACGACGGTAAGTCACGGTGAACTCATTTCGGCCATCTCAGCCTTCAATGATCGACCGGATATCCATGGTATCATCGTCCAGCTCCCGCTCCCCGCTGGGATGCCGACGGATGAAATTATCGCTCAGATTGATCCAAAGAAGGACACGGATGGTTTTCATGAGGAAACACTCAAGCGCTTTCTCGGGGGTGATGCCACGGCCTGCCCAGTTTTCCCGCGAGCGATCGTCGAGCTCATCCGTGAGACAGAGATCGCTTTTCATGGCGAAAAGGCGATTGCGGTTGTGAACTCCAATATCATCGGGCGAGTGCTCGCTTTTGCACTGTCACTTGAAGGTCTCAAGAGTAAGTACATTCTCCGCGCTGAGGGGAAAGAGGCTATTACTCATGAAATCAAGGAGGCACGAGTGGTGGTGACGGCCTGTGGTATCCCGGATCTCATCACGGCCGAGATGCTCAGTCCTGACGCTATCGTCATAGATGGAGGCAATGTCCATGTTGATGGCAAGGTGCAGGGCGATGTGGCGCGAGCGACAGTAGAACCGAAGATAGCGTATCTCTCACCGGTCCCTGGTGGAGTCGGTCCAGTCACTGTCGCGACCCTCCTCGCTCGTGTCACCGATGCCGCGTTGACAAAGTGAGGGTGATTCCCTATGCTTCTTTTGTGTTCTTTTGGGATGAGAAATAGGCCGAGGTGGTGGAATGGTAGACACACGGGACTCAAAATCCCGCGATAGCAATATCATGAGGGTTCAAGTCCCTCCCTCGGCACTGGGAATTAACGGAAAACAGGCATTTCGAAGCCTGTTTTTTGTATGAAAAATTGATAATCAGGGGTCAATGGACTATAATAGAAGCAATGGAATTGGGAATATCGAATGGAGAATTTCGAATGAAAAATTCTACCCTATATTCAACATTCTATATTCAACATTCTTGCAAACAAATGGCCAAGGTGATCGGATTCGTCAATCAGAAAGGTGGCGTGGGTAAAACCACGTCGACTATTAACGTCGCCACGTATCTTGCCGAAGCTGGAAAAAAAGTACTCCTGGTGGACCTCGACCCGCAGGGCAATGCTTCATCGGGCCTCGGGATTGATGCGAGGCGACTTGAGAAGAATCTCTACCACGCCATGATCCTCGGCCTCCCGACGCAAGAGCTCATCCTCCGGACCGAGACGGAAAGACTTCATATCGTACCGGCTGCTCAGGATTTGGCCGGGGCTGAGATTGAGATGGTGCATATCGAGAATCGTGAATTTCGTCTGCATAATGCTCTTCGCCAGGTTCGTCCCTACTACGACTATATCCTGATCGATAGTCCACCGTCACTTGGTCTCCTCACTGTGAATGGGCTCGTCGCATCGGACGAAGTCATTATCCCTGTCCAGACCGAATACTATGCGCTTGAGGGACTTTCTCAGCTCCTGGGGACCATCGAGCTCGTCAGGGAGCATCTCCAGCCCAATCTGAAAATTGGCGGGGCGCTCCTCACGCTTTTTGATCGGCGCAACCGTTTGGCGCGCCAGGTGGTGTCCGAAGTCCGCTCGCATTTTCCCGGACCCGTATTTGAAAACGTGGTGCCACGCTCCGTCCGACTCGCTGAGGCGCCGTCGTTTGGTAAGTCCATCCTCGATTTTGATGCCTTTTCGAAAGGTGCTCGGGCCTACAAGGGGGTAGTGAAGGAGATCCTCGCTCGTGAGGAAGAGGAGAAGAAAAAACCGAAAGTTTTGTAATTTTTATACTTATGGCATCACAACAGTACGGGCTCGGTCGGGGATTGGCATCGCTCATTCCACCCAAAAAAACAGGGACGACTCCAAATGGAGCAGGAACTTCACCGTTTGTCATCAATCCCATTTCGCAGGGAGGTCAAACTCACGAGGCTCCTGTAGCGACTGAAGCGCCGATACCGACCAGTACGACTCCCTCGGGACTCACTGAGATCCCGGTCGGGAGCATTGTGCCCAATCCGCACCAGCCCCGCCTTCATTTTGATGAAGTGAAACTCCAGGAATTGGCTGATTCGATCAAAGAGCATGGCATCCTCCAGCCGATTGTAGTGAGTAAAAACGGTGAGCAGTATGAGATTATCGCTGGTGAGCGGCGGTTTCAGGCGGCCAAGCGGATTGGCCTCGCCACTGTACCTGTAGTCATCCGTGATGTCACGGAGCAACAAAAACTCGAGCTCGCCATCATCGAAAACGTTCAGCGTCACAACTTGAATCCTATCGAAGAAGCCAAAGCGTACCTCCGTCTCGTCGATGAATTTAGCCTGTCTCAGGAGGGCGTGGCCGAGAAAATGGGCAAGAGTCGCAGTGTGGTAGCGAATACTCTCCGTCTCCTCCAGCTCCCGATCGAGATCCAGCGGGCCGTCGCTGAGGGCAAGATCAGTGAAGGACATGCCAAAGCGCTCCTCGCTATCGAAAATCCCGAGAAGCAACGCGCGGTTTTTGATCTCATTATCAAAGAGGAGCTCACCGTCCGGGAAACGGAGCAGAAAGTACGCAGTATCAGTGTCAAACCCTATGTACGAAGTGCAGTCTCACTCAATCCTGAGATTCTCGAGCGGACAGAGCATCTGACCCAGGTGCTCGGGACGAAAGTCAAAATCGCTCCCTCAGGTAAGGGCGGCAAGGTTATCATCGAGTACTATGCGCCAGAGGATCTCGATGGACTTCTTCGGAGGCTAGAAGATTAATATTTATGACAGATACTTTCTCTTTTTTATCAAAAAATCACTGAGACGAGTGATTTTTTGATACACAGTGTTTAGAGGTAGGATTCTTCTTTGTTTTCTTTCAATTGCTCAATCAATTTCTTGATGTCGCCAGAGACTTGGTCACGTCGGGCGACAAGGAGAGCATCATCGGTATCGATGATGACAAGGTCTTCGACTCCGATCGTCGCTATGAGGCGATGTTCACTCTGAATGAGCAAATTTTTGCTTCCGAGGTCGATGTGTTTGCCGTGGATGACCGAATGAGTACCAGATTTCTCTGCGAGAAATTCGTAGAGGGTGCCCCAGCTCCCGACATCACTCCATTTGAGGGGAGAGGGGATGACCAGTCGGTGCTCACGATCAAGTTTCTCGACGATCAGGGGTTCGATTGGCTGACTTTCTGCTTGGGCATAGATGGTGGTGAGAGTGGCCTCATCGAGGGTACCGAGAGCGATAGACTCGGTGATTTCGGCCATCACGGCGTGAAGTGTTGGCGCATACGTCGCAGTCCAGGTAGCAAAGGTGGCAGCGGAAAAGATGAAGTAACCAGCGTTCCAGAGGTAGTCCCAGGAGGCAAGGTATTGTTCGGCGGTTGTTCGATCAGGTTTTTCTTTGAACGCATCGACCTCAAAAATTCGCTTCTCTGCGATAGTTCCGAACTCCTGACCCATCTTGATATACCCGAGGCCCGTATCGGGCTTGGTGGGGTTAATTCCTATCGTTACGAGCTTGTCAGGATGAGCATCTATGGTCGCTAAAGCCGCGGAAATAGTAGCTCGAAATTCGTCGGGATTGTCGATGGCGTGGTCGGAGGCGATGGTAGCAATCACGGCCTCCGGATCGAGGATGCGGAGGGTGGTCGCAACGAGCGCAATAGCAGGGGCAGTATTCCGGGCTTCGGGCTCCACAATGATACATTCTTCCTTTATTTCAGGGATCTTTTCGAGTACCAAGGAGCGATAACTCTCGGTCGTGGAGACAAAAATATGCCCCTCTGGGACAAGGGATTTGACCCGGTCATAGGTCTCCTCAATCATAGTTTTTTCGGAGACAAACGACTGAAATTGTTTGGGTCGCGACTTGCGTGACAGGGGCCAGAGACGGGTGCCGGAACCGCCGGCCATGATGACGATGTAGTGGTGGTCTGAACGAGCTTCGTTCATAGAATTCTTGAGTCAAAGTTAAATTTTAGTATAGCAAAAGAAAATCATTTCGACAATTTTTTTATCTCCGTTAGAACATATACTCTAGCGGAGTAAGTAACTTTTTTGCGAGGGTTTTGACGCGGTGGACCCCGTTAGAGAACGCTGTGCCTTCGGCACGACTTCAGTCGCTGGGAGCGACTTTTCTCTAACAGGGTGGATAACTCGGATTGCTGAGTTTCTTTATAGAGTATTTCGTGGTAAAATAAAACTGTGCTGAAAGAGAAACAAAAGACCTCTTTTGAGGCCCTATCAAGACTCAAATTGCTTTATGGCAGGAGGGGAAAATTTTGAAATATTCGCCCCCGAAACGGAGAAGGGCTGGCTCCAAAAAATCGGGCGGAAAAATATCATCATCCTTGTCGTAATCTTACTCCTCTTGGGGGGAGGGGGGTATGCTTTTTTTTCTTGGAACCAGAACCGTGGGAGCGTCGTGGAAACTCCCCAGGTAGCGACACCAACGACCAAAACCAGCCTGCTCCAGGGGAGCACACCGGAACAGACGACGAGTCCTGAGGTCGCTCTCTTTGGTGACGCCAATTTCCAGAGTGAAAACTTCCGGGTCGGTGATATCTCCATCGGAGGTGAAGCCGAGTTCCTCCTCTCCGAAGACAATCCGGATCCGCTCGAAGTGAGTTCGATCAGAGGTGAGGCCTTTACGGAAAAAAACAAGCAGGAGGTCAAGCTCGTGGTGAGTTGGCGGACCAATAAACTGGCCAAGTCGACCATTTTGTATTCGAAGGGTGTGGGTCAGGCCAAAAAGAGTGTTTCGGAAGAGGATTACAGCCTGAATCACAGCATTATCATCCCGGGTCTCGATCAGGCTTCGACCTATGTCTACGAGATCGTTTCCGAAGACCGCTACGGGAGCCAGGTGACGAGTGAATCGCATGCGGTGTACACGGGCTCGAGATCAGTGTCACTCTTTGATTTGATTGCCAATGCCGTAGGTGAAGTTTTTGGCTGGGCTGTAACGAAAAAATAGCTTGGGAAATACGCAAGATTATGATAAAATATAAGAGATATTCGGTGTAAAAAGTCATGCCGTTATATGTAAAAAACAAAAAACGAAAAACAGCATATAGCTCTTTGGCCACCGCACTGGTGGTAGGGGCGCTCGTACTAGGGTGGTTAGATCTACGACCCAGTTTTGCGCAGTCCACGGTCAACCAAATCGAGCAAATTAGCCTCTCCGCATCGCTTTTTGGCAAGGATAATCGCATTATCAAGAACGGTACCTACCAGGTGCGTTTTGTTATCTACGCGACTGATCGCGCTACCGCGGATCCTTACCCATCGAACACCGACACTCGCATTTGGGAGGAAACACAGGAAGTGACGGTGAAGGGCGGTATGTTCCGCACCTTTCTCGGGTCCGTGACGCCACTGCCGGCGAGTCTCAACTTTGAAACGGGGAGCTACTACGTCGGTATCCGTATCGGGACGGATTCGGAAATGGTTCCTCGGAAAAAATTGGGATCAGTGCCGCGAGCTATCAATTCGCAATTTTTGCAGGGACGGAGTATCGGGACCAAACTAGGAGATATACCGCTACTCGGTAAGGGTGGCAAAGTAGATATCAAAAACCTACCGACTGGAACAGGTCCGAAGCAGTTGGTCCTGGGCAATGACTCGCGGCTTGGTGATGCTCACCAACAAAACACGGACATTGGGACTGATTCAGAAGTGTTCAACATCGGCTCGGGAACAGCGCTCTCTGGGACCAACTTTGATCTCACGGTATCAAGCGCTGCGACTGCTCCGGCCCTTCGCTTCAATGGCACGACTCAGGCCTGGCAGTTGTCAAACGACGGGACGACGTTTACCGACATTGGCTCTGGCAGTAGTGGACCGATTACTCTCGGGACGGATACGGATGGGAACTATGTGGCGAGTGTCGCTGATGGCGACGGCATCTCCGGTGGTTCAGCTGGGAGTGAGGGGGCAGCGCTGACCCTTGGTATCGACCTCCTCGATTCTGCCGATGGCACCGGAGCCACTTCAAGTAACTCGGGCTTCGAGTTTGGTGGTGCCGGCTCGGATGAACTCGCTCTTCTCCAAGGGTGTTCCAATGGTCAGGGTATCGCTTGGAATGACACGACCAATGTGTGGGAGTGCACCAGTTTTTCAGCTGGCTTGGCAGGGAGTGGGAGTACCGGTTATGCCACCTACTGGAGTGGCACGAGCGCTCTCGGGTCCGAAGCCTATCTCCATCCGGTCCGTGGCGGTACCGGACTCGATGCCTCTTCGGCCAGTAATGGTTCGCTACTCATCGGCAACGGGAGTGGCTTTAGCTTGAACACTTTGGCTGGTGGGACAGGTGTCTCGGTCACCAATGGTTCTGGTGTTATCACTCTCGGTATCGATGCGACCACGAGCGGGACGACGGCGGTCACCTCGTCAAACTCTGGTATCGAAGCAACCGCGAGTGGCATCCGGCTCCTCGGTGGGTGTAGCAATGATCAGGTACTCGCATGGAATTCGGGATCGAGTGTTTGGGTCTGTTCTAACAAGAGTGGCGGGACGAGTGACTGGACTAGTACTGGATCGCTCACTTACCTCACCGATGTCAATGATGATCTCGTCATCGGTGGTACAGCGGTGGACGAGGGATTTGTCTTTGATGTTTCGGCTGGGACACTGTCGTTTGAGGGTAGTTCAGCCAATGGTTTTGAGACGGCTATCGGTGTCATCAACCCGACCGCGGACAATGCTATCAATTTCCCAGATGTTTCTGGGACGGTGGTGACGACCGGCAACCTCACTGACATCACGGCCGTCGGGACGATTGCGTCAGGTACGTGGAACGGCTCGGTAATCGGGACGACCTATGGTGGGACTGGTGCGAGCTCGCTTAATAACTTGATTGCGCTCGGGACACACACCACTGGGAACTATGTCGCCTCTGTCGGAAACGGGAACGGTATCACTGGTGGGGCCACTGGTTCTGAAGGAGGAACACTGACTCTTGGTATCGACCTCCTCGACAGTGCCGATGGCACAGGGAGTACCTCAAATAACTCTGGTCTTGAATTTCAGGGGGCTGGCTCAAATGAACTCGCTCTGCTTCAGGGTTGTGCCAACAACGAAGTCCTCTCATGGAATGATGGCTCTAGCGTATGGCAGTGTGCGTCGGTGACGGGTGTTGGTGGTATCGACGGGACTGGCTCAGCCAATGCGGTCGCGTATTGGACCGACTCGAATACCCTTACGTATGAAGCAGAGCTCTCCGTCTCCCGTGGTGGTACCGGTATCGGCTCCTACACCATCGGTGATCTCCTCTATGCCTCAGGGAGTGGTACTCTCTCAGCACTCGCTGATGTGGCAACAGGTAACGTCCTCATCTCAGGAGGCGTCGGTATCGCTCCATCATGGGGTAAGGTCAACCTCACTACCGCAGTCTCAGGAACGCTCCCAGTCGGAAACGGTGGTACGGGAGCCACTTCGCTCAATGATCTCATTACCCTCACGACTCACACCACCGGTAACTACGTCCAGTCCATCACCAATGGTTCTGGTATCTCAGGAGGCGATGGTGGCAGTGAAGGAGCAGCTCTCACTCTCGCCCTTGGCGCACTCTCCGCTGACTGGAACCAAACCGGTGCGTTTGATATCTCTCTTAACAATGCCTCCTCAGAACTCAAGATTCTCGAATCAGCCGGAGCCACCTTCTTCGGTATCTTTGATGTGGCAGACCTCTCCAGTGCTGATAAGACGTATACGTTTCCGAATGCCTCTGGTACCGTTATCACTACTGGTAACCTCACTGATATCACGACGGTAGGAACAGTCGTCTCTGGTACTTGGAATGGTACGGCTATCGGAGCTCAGTATGGTGGGACGGGGATCAATACTTCTGCTTCAACAGGGGTGCCAGTTATCTCCTCTGGTACATGGAGCGTCGCTTCGCAACTAGGTGTTGCTCAAGGTGGGACCGGAGCAGCAACACTCACCAGTAACGGTGTCCTCTATGGCAATGGTACGAGTGCCATCCAAGCGACGACCGCCGGGACTGATGCTCAACTCCTCGTCGCCAATGGTAGTGGTGTCCCTGTCTTTGTCTCAATGAGTGGCGATATCACTATTACCAACGCAGGTGTGACGACGATTGGTGCCAATACGGTGGCTCTCACGACGGATACGACGGGGAACTATGTGGCTTCGGTCGGCAATGGTAATGGTATTACCGGTGGCGCTGCTGGGTCAGAGGGCGCAACTCTTACCCTAGGTCTTGATCTCCTCGACAGTGCTGACGGCACAGGCGGTACTTCTTCAAATTCAGGTCTCGAGTTCCAGGGGGCTGGCTCAAATGAACTCGCTCTGCTTCAGGGTTGTGCTAACAATGATGTGCTCGCGTGGGTAGATGCCTCCAATACCTGGGCCTGTACCAGCGTCGGGGGTGTGGGAGCTGGTGACATCACCGCTATCGGTGATGTGACGAGCGGCGCTGCTTTCGATGGGACGCAGGGGACGCAACTTATATTCAATGATGTTGATGGCGACGGCACACTCACGATAGCGAACCTCTCAGCTATCCGCACGTGGACCCTCCCTGACACAACAGGGACGCTGATTACCACGGGGGACACTGGCACGGTGACGGGGACAATGATTGCTGATAACACTATTGAAGAAGTTGATTTTGAAGCCACGAATAGTCCAACCAATGGCTATATATTGTCATATGACAATACCACGGGAGGCTTTACCTGGATTTCCAATACAGGCGGATCTGGGTCGTCCAAGTTTACTGACTCGGGGACAATTACCTATCTCACTGACACGACTGACGACCTCGCTATTGGTGGCTCCACCTCGAATGCCTCCAAGTTCTTCTTTGATGTGAACACGGGTAACCAGATTATCTTTGAGGGCACTGGGGCTGATGATGCCAATGAGACAACGCTGGTGATTACCAACCCGACGACTGATAAAACGATTACTTTTGCAGATGCTTCTGGAACCGTTATCCTCTCTGGCCATACCTTTTCGAGTGATGTGACGGGGACACTTGGGTCCGGTGGGTCCACAGCTCTGACCATAGCATCTGATAGTGTAGCGCTTGGGACCGATACTACCGGGAACTATGTCTCCTCCGCTACCTCAAACGGTGGCCTCACCCTCACTGGCACCGAAGGAGCCTCTCTCGGTATCCTCCTCCCATCCGCTACTAATGGTCTCTCTGCCACGACCTCCTCTGGCTCAGGTCTTGAACTGACCTCAAGTGGCCTCTCACTCCTCCAGGGTTGTGCTGACAATGAAGTCCTCTCATGGGATGAAGCGGCTGACGTCTGGAAGTGTAACAGTGTGGGTGGTGTCGGTGCCGGTGATATCACCGCGGTAGGTAACGTCACGAGTGGTGCCGCCTTTGATGGTACCGCTGGTACTGAGCTGTACTTTAATGATGTGGATGGTGATGGTCTCCTCACGATTGCTAATCTCTCAGCCGCTCGGACGTATACATTGCCTGACGCTTCTGGTACCGTCGCGACGATTAACGGCGGCCAGACGTTTACCAGTGCTACATGGAATGCGACGACTATCGCGGTCGCGTATGGTGGTACCGGTGCTACCACTCTCACCAGTAACGGTGTCCTCTATGGCAATGGTACGAGTGCCATCCAAGCGACGACCGCCGGGACTGATGCTCAACTCCTCGTCGCCAATGGTAGTGGTGTCCCTGTCTTTGTCTCAATGAGTGGCGATATCACTATTACCAACGCAGGTGTGACGACGATTGGTGCCAATACGGTGGCTCTCACGACGGATACGACGGGGAACTATGTGGCGAGTATCACTGCAGGGAGTGGTGTCTCCGGGACAGTGGCAAGTGAAGGTGCTACGCCGACACTCGATGTGGATCTCCTCGACTCGGCTGATGGAACCGGTGGTACCTCGAGTAACTCTGGTCTTGAATTTCAGGGGTCAGGAAGTGATGAACTGACTTTGCTTCAGGGATGTTCAAACAATCAGCTTCTTCTCTGGAATGACAGTACCAATGTCTGGTACTGTGGTTCTGTTTCTGGTGCGGGCGGTATCGATGGTGCTGGGGCGACTGGTCAGGTGGCCTACTTTACCGATGCCGATACTCTTTCATCCGAAGCAGAGCTCTCCGTCTCCCGTGGTGGTACCGGTATCGGCTCCTACACCATCGGTGATCTCCTCTATGCCTCAGGGAGTGGTACTCTCTCAGCACTCGCTGATGTGGCAACAGGTAACGTCCTCATCTCAGGAGGCGTCGGTATCGCTCCATCATGGGGTAAGGTCAACCTCACTACCGCAGTCTCAGGAACGCTCCCAGTCGGAAACGGTGGTACGGGAGCCACTTCGCTCAATGATCTCATTACCCTCACGACTCACACCACCGGTAACTACGTCCAGTCCATCACCAATGGTTCTGGTATCTCAGGAGGCAATGGTGGCAGTGAAGGAGCTGCTCTCATTCTCGCGCTTGGCGCACTCTCCGCTGACTGGAACCAAACCGGTGCGTTTGATATCTCTCTTAACAATGCCTCCTCAGAACTCAAGATTCTCGAATCAGCCGGAGCCACCTTCTTCGGTATCTTTGATGTGGCAGACCTCTCCAGTGCTGACAAGACGTATACGTTTCCGAATGTTTCGGGCACAGTAGCTACGATTGATGGTGGTCAGACCTTTACTAGTGCTACGTGGAATGCCTCCACGCTCACGGTCGCCTATGGCGGTACGGGTGCCACCACTCTCACCCCGAATGGTGTCCTCTACGGTAATGGCACGGGTGCGGTGCAGGCGACGAGCGCTGGTACCAATGGCCAGCTTCTCCTCGGTGTCTCGTCGAGCGCCCCAGTGTTCGCGACGATGTCCGGTGACGCTACCATCAATAATTCTGGAACAGTGACGATTGCCAGTAACGCTGTTGCCCTGACTACCGATACGACCGGGAACTATGTCTCTTCCGCTACGAGTAACGGCGGTCTCACCCTCACTGGTACCGAAGGTGCCTCTCTCGGCATCCTCCTCCCAGCCGCAACGGACGCTCTCTCATCGACGACCTCCTCTGGATCGGGTCTCGAGCTGACCTCAAGTGGCCTCTCGCTCCTCCAGGGTTGTGGTAATAATGAAGTGCTTTCCTGGAATGAGACCTCTGATGTCTGGGCCTGCTCTTCTGTTTCTGGAGTGGGAGGTGTGACCGGGACTGGTGCTACCAATCAGGTGGCGTACTGGACCGGTACGTCGACACTGGCTGGCGAGAATCAGTTGAGTGTGTCACGAGGAGGGACCGGAGCAGCCACACTCACCAGTAACGGTGTCCTCTATGGCAATGGTACGAGTGCCATCCAAGCGACGACCGCCGGGACTGATGCTCAGGTGCTGGTCGCCAATGGTAGCGGTGTCCCTGTCTTTGTCTCGTTGAGTGGTGATGTCACTATCACCAATGCTGGTGTGGCAACTATTGGTGCCAATACCGTGGCTCTCGGTACTGATACCACCGGGAACTATGTGGCAACGCTCACCTCCGGAAATGGTATCTCAGCAACTGCGACTGGTGAAGGCTCAACCCCGACTATCGCTCTTGGCGCACTCTCCGCTGACTGGAACCAAACCGGTGCGTTTGATATCTCTCTCAACAATGCTTCCTCAGAACTCAAGATTCTCGAATCATCTGGAGCGACCTACTTCGGTATCTTGGATGCTGGTGATCTCTCAGCAGATCGGACTTATACGCTGCCTGATGCAAGTGGTACAGTTGCCCTAACCTCTGATATTCACAGTGCCGTGACATTGTCCGGAGAGAACTATCTCTCGCTTGCTGGTCAGGTCATCACAGCTAATGCGGTCAATCTCTCTGGAACCAATGTAGCCGGAACACTGGCAGCTGCTCGTTTTGGGACGCTTACGGGAGATGTGACGACTGCAGGAGGGAGCTATGCGACAACTATTGCAGCAGATGCGGTCGCGCTCGGGACTGATACGACTGGGAACTACGTCTCTTCCGCTACGAGTAACGGCGGTCTCACCCTCACTGGTACCGAAGGTGCCTCTCTCGGTATCCTCCTCCCATCGGCAACAGACGCTCTTTCATCGTCGACTTCCTCTGGATCGGGTCTCGAGCTTCTCTCGGCAGGACTGACACTCCTTCAGGGTTGTGCTAATGATCAGGTTCTCGCGTGGAATGAGACGGCAGATACGTGGGCCTGTTCTGACAAGACCGGTGGAACCAGTAACTTTACTGATAGTGGTACGGTGACGTATCTCACTTCGACGACGGATGACTTTGCACTCGGTGGGACTGGCGTCGATGTATCATCGTACTTCTTCGATGTCTCTGCCGGGACAATTCAATTTGAAGGTACGAGTGCCGACGCTAATGAAACCACCCTGGTCGTGACCAATCCGACAGCTGACCAGACCATAACCTTTGCAGACGCTTCCGGTACCGTTATCCTCTCTGGACATACTTTCTCTGGTGATGTGACTGGTACTCTCGGAACCGGTGGGACCACCGCTCTCACCATTGCTTCCGACAGTGTGGCGCTTTCTACTGATACCACCGGTAACTACGTCCAGTCCATCACCAATGGTTCTGGTATCTCAGGAGGCAATGGTGGCAGTGAAGGAGCTGCTCTCATTCTCGCGCTTGGCGCACTCTCCGCTGACTGGAACCAAACCGGTGCGTTTGATATCTCTCTTAACAATGCCTCCTCAGAACTCAAGATTCTCGAATCAGCCGGAGCCACCTTCTTCGGTATCTTTGATGTGGCTGACCTCTCCAGTGCTGACAAGACGTATACGTTTCCGAATGCCTCTGGTACCGTTATCACTACTGGTAACCTCACTGATATCACGACGGTAGGAACAGTCGTCTCTGGTACTTGGAATGGCACGGCTATCGGAGCTCAGTATGGTGGGACGGGGTTGAATGGCTCTTCCGCCGCCAACGGTACGCTCCTTATCGGCAACGGAAGCGGTTATACGCTCGCCACCTTAACCGATGGAACGGGTATTACTATCACTGAGGGATCAGGTACGATTTCGATTGCTTCTACTCTCGGAACAGACATCTCCGGATCAGAAATTGTTGACGGTACTATTGAAGAAGTAGACCTCGAAGTGACCAATTCACCAGTGGGTGGATATGTCCTCACCTATGACTCAGGTACTGCCGGCTTTACCTGGGTAGATGGTGGAGGACTTGGTAATTCCAAATTCACTGACTCCGGAACCTTTACCTATCTCACCAACACAGGCGATGACTTGGGTATCGGTGGTTCAACACTTACCTCTGCTCGTTACGTGTTTGATGTGAGTACCACTGGTAATACCATCTCCTTTGAGGGCACTGGTGCTGATGATGCCAATGAAACAGCCCTCGTGGTGACTAACCCGACGGGAGACCGGACGATTACACTGCCGGATTCCTCCGGTACGGTCCTCCTTACTGGTGGTACCCTCCTCACTCTCGCTGGTACGAGCGGTTCTAACCAAACCATCTCTCAGGGTGACACGATTACTATCGCCGCTGGGACCGGTATCACCACAACGGGTGGCACGACGGATACGGTAACCATCGCCAGTACTCTCGGCACTGCTATCGATACGACTGAAATTACTGATGGCACGATTCTTGAAGTTGATCTGAATGCCACCAATGCCCCCGTTGATACCTATATCCTTTCGTACGATAACGCGTCTGGAGGCTTTACCTGGATATCGAATACCGGTGGTTCAGGGGCGTCCAAATTCACCGACTCTGGCACCATTACCTATCTGACCAATACAACTGATGATCTCGCTATTGGTGGCTCCACCTCGAATGCCTCCAAGTTCTTCTTTGATGTGAACACGGGTAACCAGATTATTTTCGAAGGTACCGGTGCTGATGATGCCAATGAGACAACGCTGGTGATTACCAATCCGACTGCCGATCGAACGCTCACTCTTCCGAACCTGACTGGCACGATTGCGACCATCGATGGAGCACAGACCTTTACCTCTGCTACTTGGAATGGTACGGCTATCGGGGCACAGTACGGTGGGACAGGGATCAATACCTCGGCCTCGACCGGTGTCCCAACCATTTCCTCGGGAACGTGGAGTGTCTCGGCTCAGCTCTCAGCTCTTCGTGGTGGCACCGGTGTGGATGGGTCGGCAGCGTCAAACGGTACTCTCCTCATCGGGAATGGCTCTGGCTATACGCTTGCCAATCTCACCGGTACGGCCAATGAAATTGGTATCGCCAATGCTTCTGGAAGTATCACTATCGGTATTCCTGACGATGGAGTAGACTTCACCGAACTCCAAGACACTCTCGATCTCGATGCCGCTCTCGTCCTCAACCAGAGTACCAATACCTGGTCACAGACCTTTACTGGTACCACCACTAATGGTTTCTCCTACACCGCGAACTCTCTCACAACGGGAAGTGCTCTCGTTCTCACTTCAACGAACACCGCTACCACCGACACTGCTCTCTCAGCAGTGCAGTTTAACTTGACTAATGCTCAAGCCACCAATGCTAATACCAACGGTGTCGTGGGAGCAAGTATCAACTTCACCAACAACCCATCAGTTGCAGGCAATACCGAGTATGCTTTCCAGATCCAGAACCAATTGACGAGTAACACCACCGACAACACTGTCGCCGCCCTCCTCCGTCTCGACAATGCTGATACTACTGCTACCGGTACGACAGTAGTCACTGATGCTATCCTCATCACGAACTCTGGTGGATCAAACTTTACCAACTTCTTGAATACCCCAACCCTTGATATCTCCGCCCTTGGTGCCATCACCGGTGCGACCGGCATCACCTCCTCTGGCACCATCACCTTCTCAGGCTTTACAACGAACGGTGGACTCCTGTACACCAATGGCTCTGGCGTCCTCGCCCAAACAGGAGCTGGCACGAGTAGTGGTCTCCTCCATGGTGGTACCACTCCTACCTATGGTGATGTGATTCTCGGGACAGAGACCTCAGGGAACTATGTGGCAACGCTCACCTCCGGAAATGGTATCTCAGCAACTGCGACTGGTGAAGGCTCAACCCCGACTATCGCCCTTGGCGCACTCTCCGCTGACTGGAACCAAACCGGTGCGTTTGATATCTCTCTTAACAATGCCTCCTCAGAACTCAAGATTCTCGAATCAGCCGGAGCCACCTTCTTCGGTATCTTGGATGCTGGCGATCTCTCAGCTGATCGGACTTTGACTATTCCGGATGCTTCCGGTACCATCCTCGTCTCAGGTGGCACTCTTCTCACTCTGGCTGGTACCAGTGGATCCAATCAAACCATCTCTCAGGGCGATACCATCACTCTCGCTGCCGGGACGGGTATCACGACGACGGGTGGGGCGACGGATACGGTGACGATTGCTGTCTCGAGCGCTGTGCCGACGTCCGTGTCAAACGATACCAATGTGACTGGGTCTATCTCCGGGAACGTCCTCACCCTTGGCTGGACTGGACAATTGTCTGTGTCACGAGGCGGTACCGGTGCGAGTACCCTTACAAGTAACGGAGTGCTTTATGGTAATGGCACGAGTGCCATCCAAGCGACGAGTGCTGGGACCGATGCTCAGGTCCTGGTCTCGGTCACGGGTACACCGACCTTTGTCTCAGTCTCCGGAGACATTACTATAGACAATACCGGTGTCACGACTATCGGAGCAGACAAGGTCGCGCTCGGGACTGATACGACTGGGAACTACGTCTCCTCGGCTACTGCCAATGGTGGACTGACGCTCACTGGTACCGAGGGAGGTAGTCTCGGCATTCTCCTCCCATCGGCAACGGATGCTCTCTCATCGACGACCTCTTCCGGATCAGGTCTCGAGCTTCTCTCGGCTGGACTGACGCTCCTTCAGGGCTGTGCTAATGATCAGGTTCTCGCGTGGAATGAGACGGCAGATACGTGGGCCTGTTCTGACAAGACCGGTGGAACGAGTAACTTTACTGATAGTGGTACGGTGACGTATCTCACTTCGACGACGGACGACTTTGCACTCGGGGGTACCGGCGTTGATGTCTCTGCCTTCTTCTTCGATGTCTCTGCCGGGACGATTCAGTTTGAGGGGGTTTCGCCCGATGCTTTTGAGCTGACTATTGCGGCTACTGATCCAACCGGGGATCGCACGGTGACTTTTGCTGATGCCTCTGGTACCGTCATCCTTTCGGGACATACCTTTTCAAGTGATGTGACCGGAACCATTGATACCGATGGCTCAACCGCTCTCACCATTGCTTCCGACAGTGTGGCGCTTTCTACTGATACCACCGGCAACTACGTCCAGTCTATCACCACTGGTTCTGGTATCTCAGGAGGCGATGGTGGCAGTGAAGGAGCAGCTCTCACTCTCGCCCTTGGCGCACTCTCCGCTGACTGGAACCAAACCGGTGCGTTTGATATCTCTCTTAACAATGCCTCCTCAGAACTCAAGATTCTCGAATCAGCCGGAGCCACCTTCTTCGGTATCTTTGATGTGGCTGACCTCTCCAGTGCTGACAAGACGTATACGTTTCCGAATGCCTCTGGTACCGTTATCACTACTGGTAACCTCACTGATATCACGACGGTAGGAACAGTCGTCTCTGGTACTTGGAATGGTACGGCTATCGGAGCTCAGTATGGTGGGACGGGGATCAATACTTCTGCTTCAACAGGGGTGCCAGTGATTTCGTCGGGGACGTGGAGTGTAGCATCGACCATCGGCGCCTCCTACATCACGGCTGATTCTCTCGACTTTACCGAGTTTCAGGATCAGCTCGATCTCGATGACTCGACCGATATCTTGGCTGATGGCTCAGAAGTGTTTTCTATTACCAACTCTGGCTCAGGCAATAGCTTTGTGGTGAATGATACCTCAGGAGACACGACACCGTTCGTGATTAACTCTGGTGGCGCAGTTGGTATCGGAGTTGCCGTACCGAGTTATCAACTCCATGTGTTGGGGGAGACTGCCTTGACTGGATCATCCGGGATGGTCCTCTATTATGGTTCTGGAGCAGGACTCTCTCTTTTGAATAGTAATACGCCGGCGTCGAATACGGTCAATATCGGATCCGGTAAAGGTCTGACTGTCGGAAGTACGAGCGCGGCGCCGGCGGATGGCATTTACACCGTGGGGAGTATCGGCATCGGCGATGCTACACCGGCAGCTGCTCTGACTGTTGGTTCTGGCGACCTCTTCCAAGTGAATAGTAGCGGAGCCATCGCTGCCGCCACCGCCATCACCTCCTCCGGCACCATCACCTTCTCCGGCCTCTCTACCGCTG
>CAZCNN010000004.1:0-58266 GCA_964500505.1 uncultured Bdellovibrionales bacterium
GCAATCCCTTTGGCTCCTGCCATTTGGTGGGAGCAGGGGATTGTTGCTTTCGGGGCATAGTATAGTGGTAGTACGAGTGGTTTGGGACCATTTAGTCTCGGGTTCCCCGCCTGCAACGCTTATGCGTAGCATTGCGGGCAGGGATTCCGATACGGGTGTAGTTAGAGATAACAGCGAGTGACTTGTAATGAGACCATTTATGGTCCCTGGTAGGGTTCATTCAATAGAGCAGATTTCACAATTCGGGGCATAGTATAGTGGTAGTACGAGTGGTTTGGGACCATTTAGTCTCGGTTCGATTCCGAGTGCCCCGACATTTAGTTGCAACGTGAAGACACCATGAAAAAGGTAGTGACCATCGGAGGAGGGACGGGGAGTTTCACGCTTCTTTCTGGACTCAAGAAATATCCGATTGAGCTCTCGGCTATCGTCTCGATGGCCGACGATGGTGGCTCGACTGGTATCCTTCGTGATGAACTCGGTGTCCTCCCGCCGGGAGATGTCCGTCAGTGCCTGGTGGCCCTCTCCGATACCCCGGACATGCTCCGGGAGCTTATGAATTACCGCTTTGCCGAAGGAGGCCTCGAGGGACACAGTTTCGGCAATATCTTTCTTTCGGCCCTTGAGAAAATCACGGGCGACTTTGGCAAGGGGGTAGAGGAAGCGTCTCGGATACTGAATTTCCGGGGCGTGGTTATTCCTGTCACTCTTTCTGATGTGCGCCTCTTTATGATCCTTGAGAATGGTGACGTCCTCTCGGGGGAAAATGAGATCAATGTGAGCAAGAAATTTGAAAAAGTGGGAGTCAAAAAAGTTTTTCTTAAACCAGTTCCTAAAGCGAACCCCTTGGCGGTGAAGAAGATTCTCGAAGCCGACCTCGTCGTGATCGGTCCCGGCAATCACTACTGCTCTATTATCCCGAATCTCTTGGTCCCGGGTATCGCCGAGGCTCTCCGGAAAACCAAGGCCAAAATCGTGTACAACTGTAACCTCATTAGCAAGCGAGGTCAGACAGATCAGTTTTCTTTGGAGGACTATATTCGTGAAGTGAATAGCTATATTGGAGCCAAGCGGATAGATTTTGTGACGTATAACAGTAAGAAGCCTGGAGCACGTTTGCTAGAGCGCTACCGTTCTGAAGGTACGCTCGTGCCGTTTCAGAAGAATACCAAGAGGAATTATCGCGTTATTCAGGCAGACCTCCTATCGAGTGAAAAGGTGATACGGAAAGCTGAGGACAAAATCGCGTATACGCGTGCCTTTATTCGTCATGACCCAGAGAAATTGGCTCGCGTTCTCGTGATGCTCCTTGAGCTTGAGGGGTACGAGAGTATCTTGAAGGATATCGTGTAGGGATGCGGAATGTAGAAAGTAGAATGTAGAAGGCGGAATGACTAATCCGCGCGGGGCCTGCCCGCCATACTACTCGCAGAGTTGTAGGCGGGGTTGACAGGATTGCCAGGAGGTGCTATAATGTTCTTTGTTCTTTGAGTTGCAGGTGATTTGATTGGTGGACAAATGTGGCTATTGTTGGCCATAGCTGTCCATCAACCAGAGGAGCTTTATGAGCCATTGCAACCAAATGTAGAGTCACAACCGCGGCGCCACGAGCCTGTGGCACCACTTTCCACTCAACCTGACGGAGGTACCAATGAGTTGACGATTGATTCCGGGGGTTGCGGCGGCCCCCACCCGGCCCTAGCTTTTATCCGATCGCTAGGGCCGCGTCATTTCTGTAGGTTTTTGACAGAAGAGTGCGAAAAAGCTAGACTGAAGCCACAGAGTTACCTCTGTTTTTTTGTTGAAAATATGGCCAATTTTACTCTGACACTCAAAGAACAACGAGCGGTTGCCGACGGTACCGAGCTCTTTGTATTCGACAAACCGGCTGACTTCACCTACAAAGCGGGGCAGTACGTGGCGATGATGCTCACGAGCCTGGTGGCACCTGATACCCGCGCCGGAGTACGCTCACTCTCGATCGCTTCGGCTCCTTGTGAGGAAGATCTGTACTTTGCCATGCGCCGGAGTGACAGTGGATTCAAGCAAACAATGTTTGCTCTCCGTCCTGGTGACACGGTTGCAGTGACCAAGGCTATCGGCCACTTCACCCTCTCACATGCGAGTGACGACCTCCCGATTGTGTTCCTCATCGGTGGGATCGGGATCACGCCAGCTCGGAGTATTCTGAAACAGGCTGAGCACGAGGGGAGTACCCGGTCATTTACCGTACTCTACTCCAATCGTTTTGAGAAAGACGCTGCTTTCCACGAGGAGCTACGAGACATCAAGCTCGCGAACTATCGCTACGTGACGACCCTCTCCCAAGAGACCACCCCCTGTGCTGGGACCAATGAAGAGCGAGGCTATATCTGTGCCGATATGCTCGGGAAGTATGTCCCGGATGTCCATGGCGTCTGGTACTATCTCGTCGGGGCGCCGGCTTTTATCGAGGCGATGGAAAAGATGCTCTCTGAGATGGGGGTAGCCAAGGAGCGCCAGGTGTGTGATCCTTTCACAGGGATGGCTACAGCGAGCCAGATGAAGAAGTAGTATGCGAGAGTAATACAATGGTAGTATGCCAGCCTTCCAAGCTGGATACGCGGGTTCGATTCCCGTCTCTCGCTCAAGTGTTATATCAGCCCCGCCTACATCCCGCTTTGGCGGGAAGTAGGGCGGGTAAACTTCCAAGCTGAAGATGGGGGTTCCTTGCCCGACACACTGACGAAAGTCTGTGGGCGGGGATTTTTACCCGTCCTCTGGCGGGCCGGTCGCCCGCTCAAAAAGGTAAAAACCCAAGCACGTGCTTGGGTTTTTATTTATGGGTGAGGACTAGAAAACTTTCCCTTTTCATTTCCACAGATGCCACCGAACATCCCTGACTCGTTCTGCCGAACAGGGAGCTCACTGGTCGAGACCGTCCCTACTCACTCGACTGTTACCGGCTCACTCATCACGGATGCCTGCCCGCCTTCGGAGGGTTACCGTTTGACATCCGACGGAAAGAAAAGGAAAAGTGTTTCCATGAAACTAACTCGCAGATTCTCCCTCCCAAGAATCCTCTCGGGCGAATTTTGAGCCGAAAGTTTACCCGCCTCAGGAGGGCAGGTCTTTTTGTGAAAACAAAAAGTTTCGGATCAAACTTCAACAAAAATCTCGCTGGCCTGCCTGCCGGTAGGCAGGGATTTTTGTGGCCAGGGAGGGTTGCTTGGGAGTGGAGAATACCTAGAGGGGAATATTGAGAGCACGCCATCTCATCTCATACCGTGTATAATAGAGATACACTTATGCTCCCTCTCTATTATCGACAAAATCATCGTTTGTTTACCAGAAACCTCTTGTTTCTCGGTTTTGGGGCGCTCGTTATTTTGACTCTCTTGTATTTCTTTGTCTTTCGCACGACACCTGAAGCGGAGGAAGAAGTAGCACCGCTCCCCGAGAATACCTCGACCCTTTCTGATTGGGTGGATGAGCAACCGATGCCGAGTGATGAGGCCGAGCGCCCGCCATCAGTCAAAGAAAAAGAGTATCCGGTCTTACCACCGCCTCCGCCACCCATCATGGCCAAGATGAAGACGCGCGGCTGTGTGGCTGACGGCTTTCTCTCCGGGTACGGTGGAGATACCAATAGCTCTATCGCCCTTATCAACCGCTCGCAGTGCTACTATCTCCACCGAGCATTAGAGACTTGGCTCGACCCACCGGACTTTGGAGAAGCCCGAGAGATTATGGAGCGGGTGACCAAACCCAATACCGTCTATGGGATGTTTATCGCGGAAGCAATCGATACCAAAGCCAATTACTACTATCCTGACGAAAAACGAGACTTTGACTTCGGCGAAATGTGTCGTGTAGGAAGCAAGAACTATTGGGGGGAGCATACCTGCAAGCCCTCACTTGAGCGGCCTGAGTATCGCAAGTATGTCGAGTACATCACCGATGAGGCGATGAATATGGGTATTCAGAGCTTTCTTTTTGGGCAAGTGTTCTATCAGGACAGTGCCGACCATGAGTCGAGCCGCATGCCGGAAATTATACGCCATATGCGGGATCATGCGGAGTACCTCGGACTCGAGATTATGATCGGGGCCCAGACCAACGATATTGAAGATGAGGCCTATCTCCGACTCTTTGACTATATCGAGGGTGGTGTGGGGCTACAGCGAGACGGGAGCGTCGAGAGTGGTGCTTGCTTCTCTCGCTGGTGGAAGGAGCCAGGGGACTGGTGCTGGGCTCTCCTCTGGCACCCACGTTTTGCGGACAAGGCCAACAACGTCCTGGTGCACTTTGACTGGAGTGGCAAGCTCGGTGACGATATGAGTGTCTTTACCAGGATGAGTGAGAATGAGCGAGCCGTCACGCTCAAGCGCCTCCATGGCTACTTCACTGGTCGTAATGTCGGATTCCTTATGCCGATGCTCGCGACACTCCACAAAGACAATGGGGGCTGTAGTGGCCCCAAGAAGCGATTTTATTCGGCCAGTCGCAAGTACACTTGTCAGGATGAGGAAGTGATCAATGAGATACTGGGGAAATGAGCAGTATTTTCTGTGAGGAATAGTGCTTGTTTGCTATAATACAGACATACTGAACGAGATTCTTGTGAAAGTTTTTCAGAAAAAAATAGAAGACTTTGTCTGCGAACACTGCGCGTTCCCGGTCTCGGGTGATGGTTATACCAACCACTGCCCCCGATGTCTTTATGGGAAACATGTCGATGTCCATCCGGGTGACCGAGCCGAAACGTGTGGGGGACTCATGGAACCAATGGGGTATGAGCGAGTCGATGGACGGGAACGACTCATCCATCGTTGTCTCACCTGTGGGTTGGTCCGTAAGAACCGGGTGCAGGAGAGTGATGATTTTGAGGCGGTGCTCGCCGTCGCCAAGAAACAGAGTAAAACAATCTAGGCGCTCAAAGAAAAACAAAATTATATGGAGTGGAAGCGATTTACGGTCGAGGGTGTCGATCAGGCACTCGTCGAGCTCGAAACATCTCAGACTGGCCTGGCGACCGATGAAGCCAAGAGACGACTGCGTGAAGAACGCGAGCATCAGATCAAGCCGGGTACTTCTGCCTTGTGGAAAACGCTCAAAACGAGGCTGTCCTCGTCGTTTCTCTATCTCCTCTTGGCGGCTGCAGGCCTCTCCTTTTTTCTGGGCGATATGCTCGAGGGGACGCTCATTCTTCTCTTTGTGGGTATCAACCTCGCCCTGGAGACCTACCAAGAGTATCACTCGGCTCGAGCTCTCTCCCTCCTCAAACGCTATCTCGTGGTACATTCGCGTGCCTATCGCAACGGTCGCTTGACGCGCATCGAGAGTACCAAGGTCGTATCGGGTGATATCATTTTGGTAGAGGCGGGGGATCGCCTGCCAGCAGATGTCCGATTTCTTCATACCAATGGTCTCGCTATCGACGAAAGCGTCATGACAGGAGAGTCGCTTCCCGCACAGAAAATTGCCGGACTTCTCTCCGTGCCAGCGGTTGAGATGCACGAGGCACACAATATCGGGTTTGCCGGGACTGTGGTGACGAGTGGTTGGGGCGAGGGGGTCGTATTTGCGACTGGTTCTGAGACTGCCTTTGGCGATATCGCTACGCTCACCGAAGAGACGGACAAGGAGACCGCCTTTGAAAAGGGGATTCGCGAGTTTAGCCGCTTTATCCTAAAGCTAGTCCTCTTTACACTTGCAATCATCTATGTGGCGAGTGTGCTCATTCACGGTGAACGGACGAGTAGTATCGAACTCCTCATCTTTTCTCTCGCTCTCGCCGTCTCAGTGGTACCCGAGGCGCTCCCGGTCATCCTCACGGTAGCACTCTCACGAGGATCGCTCCGTCTGGCAGAAAAAAAGGTGGTAGTGAAGCGCCTCTCTGCTATCGAAGATCTCGGCAGTATCGAGGTCCTCTGCTGTGACAAGACTGGGACACTCACTGAGAATCTCCTCACCGTTTCACAGGTCAAGGCAAAGCATGAGCGCGAAGTTCTGAAGCTCGCTTTTGCCAGTTGTCTCGTGGTCCCGACCGACCGGGGCAAGCTCCATGATGCTTTTGATCTCGCCCTTTGGCAAGCGCTCACACCCAAGGAGCATGCCGAGATGAAGCGAGGTAAGCGTCTCGACAGTATCCCATTTGATCCAGAGCGGAGACGGAACAGTGTCCTCTACGAGGATGCAACCGGGACGAGCGTGATCGTGCGTGGTGCGCCTGAGGAAATCCTCCTTCGCTCACGCGATGTCTCAGCCTATGAACGCA
The DNA here is from genome assembly GCA_964500505.1 of uncultured Bdellovibrionales bacterium. Taxonomy (GTDB): domain Bacteria; phylum Patescibacteriota; class Minisyncoccia; order Moranbacterales; family UBA1568; genus UBA1568. The sequence goes on from CAZCNN010000004.1 coordinate 6,260, forward strand.
AAGATCTGATGCAGTGGGTGGCGAAAGCGGGCCGAGAAGGTGACCGAGTGATTGCGCTGGCTCGCAAAGACTTTGCCAAGGGAAGGAAGTATACTCTCTACGAAGAAGATCATCTCGAATTTGTGGGCCTTATCGCCTTCCGTGACGAACTCAAACCCACCGCACGGGAGACTATCGCCCGAGCCAAGAGTCTCGGAGTGACGGTCAAAATTATCACCGGTGACAGTCAGGAAGTCTCTGGTGCGGTCGGCCATGCGGTAGGACTGATCCAAAATCCGGATATGGTAGTGACCGGTAAGATGCTTGATGAGATGACGGAGACAGAGCGTCGGACCGCCATCTGGGAAGGCGTCGTGTTTGCTCGAGTCTCACCTCGACAGAAATTTGATATCATCAAGATCCTAGAGGAGAAGCACGATGTCGGATTCCTCGGTGAGGGGATCAATGATGCCCCGGCCCTCAAACTGGCCAATGTCGCCATCGTGGTTGAGAGTGCCTCGGACATCGCCCGCGAAGCAGCTGATGTGGTGTTACTCAAGAAAAGTCTCGGGACGGTGATCGATGGTATCCGCGAGGGGCGGACTATCTTTGCCAATATTCTCAAGTATCTGCGCGTGACACTTACTTCAAATTTTGGAAACTTTTATTCAGTCGCGCTCGCCTCGCTCTTTATCCCGTTTGTGCCACTCCTCCCGCTCCAGATTCTCCTCCTCAATCTCCTCTCAGACTTTCCTATGATTGCGATTGCCACGGACACGGTGGATCCGGAGGAACTGGAGAAGCCCAAGAACTATCAGGTGCACAGTGTGGTCCTTATGGCGACGCTCCTCGGTGGAGTGAGCTCGGTCTTCGACTTTATCCTCTTTGGTGCGCTCTATCGGGTCTCGCCTGAGACACTCCAGACCGCCTGGTTTCTCCTCTCAGTCATTACTGAGATTATCCTCATCTTTTCGCTCCGCACCCGGTTTAAGTTTTTCTTGGCCAAGCGGGCATCACCGACCCTTCTCTTTCTCTCGTTCGGAGCGTTCCTCTTTGCGCTGGCCTTGCCATTTATACCCTATATGACGGGACTCCTTCACTTTGTGCGACCGACGCCCGAGCTCCTTCTCTTTGTGACCGTACTGGCCGCGGGCTACTTTATTGCGACAGAAGCGGTCAAGAGCTTTTATTATCGTCATGTCCACGCCACCGCTCGCTCATAGCATCACAAAACAAAACCCCCGCCGGAAGCGGGGGATTTTTTTATCTCGGACACTATTTCTTGTCAGTGACTTCAGCTTGGATGAGGGCCATGGCTTCGGCTACCGTCTGACTCCCGAGTGGGCCATCTCCTCGTTTTTCGAGCGATACCGTGTTGGCCTCGATTTCCTTGTCGCCGACGACCATGAGGTAGGGGATCTTTTGCATCTTGGCACTGCGGATGCGCTTACCGAGGGATTCATCTGAGGCATCGAGTTCGGCTCGGAGACCGGCCTGGAGGAGTGACTCGACAACACTCTTCCCATACGCGTGGTGGCCACCCCCGACTGGGAGGACGACGACCTGGACCGGAGCGAGCCAAGTCGGGAACGCACCCGCATAGTGCTCGATAAGCACGCTCATAAAACGCTCAATAGATCCCATAATGGCACAGTGAATCATGGCGATGCGTTCCTTTTCTCCTTTTTCATTGATACAGGTGAGGTCAAAACGGTCAGGAAGGTTGAGATCGAGCTGGATGGTTGCTACTTGCCATTCACGACCAAGAGAATCAGTAGCCATGAAGTCAATTTTTGGACCATAGAGTGCTGCCTCACCTAGACCATCGAGGTATTCAACTTTTTCTTTTTTGAGGATACTTTCGATTTGATCCTCGGCATCCTTCCAGATTTCTTTTGTTCCTAGGTATTTTTCAAAGTGTGTCGGATCATGACGAGAAAAGCGTACCATGAGAGTCGTGAAACCAAAGGTCGTGTAAAAGGTGCGGATAATATCCCATACCTTGAGCATCTCTTCTTCAATCTGGTTCCGACGGCAAAACACATGGGCATCGTCCTGAGTAAGGGAGCGGACACGGGCAAGGCCATTTAATTCTCCGGATTGCTCATCTCGATAGCACATCGTGGTGTTGGCGTAGCGCTGGGGGAGCTCACGGTAACTGAATGGACGACGAGCGTAGATTTGTGTGTGATGTGGGCAATTCATGGGCTTCATAGCAAACTCGTAGCCTTCACGAGTGGTGATACGAAAGAGTTCATCCTTGAATTTATCCCAATGCCCACTTTTTTCGTACAGATCTTTCTTGGTAATGTGGGGGATTTCTACTCGTTCAAAACCATGACGTTTACGTAGTTGCCAGACGTATTCATCAAGAAGGTTGCGGATCAGAGTACCGCGCGGTGTCCACAGAGGGAGTCCTGAACCAACGAGGTCAGAAAAAGTAAAGAGGTCGAGCTCTTGGCCAAGTCGGCGGTGGTCATTTGGGGCGAGGATAGATGGGTCTTCGCTAGTAATTGGTTGGTCAGCCATAGGAATGAGAGATAAGGATATGTCCTCATCATAGCGTCATGTGCGGGGCGGAGCAAGCGTGGTATTGACAAAACACAAGAACATGCTACGCTATGAGTAGTTCTTTGTCCCCTTTCTTGGCTCCTCCTGGCACAGACCCCTGTGCTTTCCACGTCCCGTTGCACCCTCGCGTGCTCGGGACGTCCTTTTTTTACTTCTTTTCTTCAACTTCCTGAATGGTCAGGTGGAGATCTTTTTTGAGTTCGGTGGTTTGATCAAAGGTTTTACCATCTTTGGTCTTGATGTGTACCGAGACGGGGACAGTGCCGACACCTGATTGCTTTTGAATGAGAAGCTTGTAGTCGTTCTCGGTAACCGTCTCAGGGAGTTCATACTTAAGCATTCCCTGTGTTTCACCACCGATAAGCACATCGACAAAGACGCCGAAATACGTTTTGCCAAAGGCTTCATCCGTGAGGGGTGAGCCGACGAGTTTACGCTCAAGGAGTTTGGCTCCCTTGGGGACATAGGCGCGGAGGTAGGTGTGGTAGTCGCTCGTCCGCCAGTCTCCATAGGCCGCCGTGTGCTTGTAGGTATAGAGGACGGTAGCAACTGGCTTTTCACCGGTGAAATCAACCGTGTAGTCAAGCGAGCGCCTCATGTAGTAGTCACTCTTGAGCGCCCCCATGTTGGCATCGACGAGCATAAGATAATCACCAGCCCAGTCCTCCGCTACCGAACCATCCCAGTGGACACTCTCGACAAGCGCCTGGAGATTGGGATCAGCAAACCAGAGCATGACATCGCGGTTCCGGAGTTCATTCTGGGTAAATTCGGCCAGTTTCGGGGCGTTCCCTACCGTGGCCACGCGGTTCATGATTTCGGCCGCAATCTTTTTCATGATGGCCTTGCGATTTTGTTTCAGTTCTGCTGGTACATCTTCACCGAGGTAGGCCCGTTCGACGCGCTCTTCGAGTTTGTAGGCGCCGTCATCACTCGTGTAGGTGTGAGAATCACCAGGGATTTTGATTGGTCCAGTCACCGCGAGGATGTTGTTGAAGACGTGGGAGTTGACCCCGATGACTGCATCAAACTTTTCTCGGCCACCTGAGAGACGGTAAAAATACTGGGCCTTTTCGGCGTTGGTCGGGAAGTCAGGGGAAAAGTTCGAGTCACGGAATTTCCAGTTTTTGAGCTGGAGCTTACGCTTGAACGGATAGGGCGGAGTAATCTTGGCCACGATACGCTGATCGAGGAGGTTGGCATCTTCGACGTAGGTCGAGACAACGGCGGCATTCTTGACTTTGACGATGGCATATTGGCCGAGGAAACCACCACCAGGACGGAGCTCATCAGCGTTTTGGAGGAGGATGAGGAAGACGCGAGTTTTGTCATCTTGCTTGGTAAGTTCAGTGACGAGCTGATTCACCACCTCGAGCTCTTTCTTGGTATCTTCGGCGATGGGGAGGAGTTTGGAGACTTTCTGGAGGATATTGAGCGAGCCGACGGCAAACTCGGTTTTGTGCTCCTTGGCGTAAAAGAACGTAAAGTAGCCCCCAATAGAGACGATAAGAACGACGACCAGGGCGATAATCCAGCCCTTAGTGAGGAATGCAGGCATGAGAATATAAAAAAAATTAGACCTTGCTAGTATACCAGAAAAGCCTTCCTCCCGCACCCTTTACGAGCAGAGCCAAAATACGTTACAATGGCCCTGCTGAGAAAAAAGCGGGTATAGTATAGTGGTAATACCCGCCTACCGGCAGGCAGGCGTGACCCCACCAGACCGTTAGAACGCGAGAGTAGTACAATGGTAGTACACTGGCTTCCCAAGCCAGGGACGCGAGTTCGATTCTCGTCTCTCGCTCAAATTGCGGTCAGGCAGGCAGGGATTTTTACCTGTCCTTTGGCGGGCTCTTTACCCGCTCAAATAAAACCGTCCCTTTATGGGGCGGTTTTGCTATTTTGCCAATTGTTGAGGGAGGAGTTCCAGTGAATGAAGAGGTGTTTGAACCAAAGGAGAAGGGGCGGGTCAGACGGTGGTGGCGTAATTGGAGTGGACACTGGTTCGAGTTCGGTCGTGCTCGCCCCGAGGACGGCCGGGTCGCCAAGGGCTTCCTCAGGAATATCCTCTGGAAGTGCTTGGGGCACAAGCTCTACTTCAGTCGTAGGCGGAGCCGCCGGTTCGGGTGAGGCTACTGGGTCCGTAGGTGTCGGTAGTGCACTCACAACGGGTAGAGGCTCTTCATTTACTACTTCATCAGTGTTGCCTTCTTCTGTATCAGGCGCTTCAGTCTCATCCCATTCCCAACGCTTACCTTTTTCCTTGCGGTACACGACATCCTCTGCCACTGACTTCGAGAGTTTGTACTTGATATCTTGGAGGACTTTGCCATCGGGGGCACGGAGCTCGAGCTTGCCTTTTTGGTTGGGGAGGGTGAAGAGGGAAAATTCTCGCGTGAGTTTTCTCTCAGAGTGGGGCGGGATGATAAAGCTCTCACGGATGGGATGATTGGAGAGTTTCTTCCAGCCGGAGGCGATACCGTAACCTTTGAGATCAATCGCTTTCTTCCCGCGGTTTTCAATCATGAGCCACTCTCCATCACTATCTTTGCCACTCGGGTTGGGGACGAGCGCCGTGATACGGATATTGGGCTTGGGGAGGGAGGCGATTTTGAGAGCAAAGGTCTCCAAGACATCATCGGATCCATCGGTCGTCGTGAGTGTAACCTGGTAGGTGCCGTTCTTTTCGTAACGATGTTCCGTTTTTTCTTTGTAACTTTTGTGACCATCACCAAAGTCCCAGGTGTACTTGAGGGTGCTGCCGTCACTGTCTTTGCCCCGAGCATCAAAGGTGATAGCTATGCCCCGGTAGCCTTTCTTCGGTACCTTCTCCTTGGTCTCAGGGAGAGTGTTGACGATATTTAGTTGGCCAGGCGTCGGCGTGCCCCCACGCCAGCTCTTTCCGGTGAAATTGAGTGAGACGCCCTCCTTGGTTTTGGCATAGGTCATGCTATCGACGAGGAGACCGCCCGCATCAAAGAGGGAGAGCGTTTCGTCAGTATTGTTGAGCGAGAGTTTGGAGACGCTCCGCTCCAAGACAAAATAGCCAAGAGCCGAGATAGGGGAACTCGGAGGAAAAGTGTACTCGCCGGTTTTCGAGTCATCACGGAGGCGAAAGCTAGTGAGGTCGATTGGTCCATCACTGGGATTGTAGAGTTCAATAAACTCCGCCGACTCATCGCCTCTTGGATTCGCGAACACCTCATTTATACGAACCGGACTCAGGGAAGAGAGCGCTGAATCAGGAGCAACAGATGGTGTTTCGAGGTAGACCTCACCTCGGCTGTTGGTGGGTGTGGGAGCTACATCGGTGGCCCAGCCGAGAGTGACCGGGTCGCGGGTGAGACTTTTCCCGGCACCAGGATTCTGAAGGAGCGGCGTCTCGGGCGTGAAGGGAGCGCCGGTACCCCATGCGACGCTGTCGATGAGGATGCCACTCACACCTGACTCCGTAAAGAGGCCAATACTATTATTATCAGCGAGCGCTGATGAGCCCCCTTCGACATCAGCGTAGGGGAGGGCGTAGCGACCAGCACTGTGCGCGAAGAGCCAGTAACCTTCCGCTGGTACGGTAGTGCCGGCGCCAAAGACTTTGATCGAACTCTCACTCCCACTACTCGTGCGTCGACGGAGTTGCATGCCCGAGAGATCGATGGAGGCGTCGGTAAGATTACGAATCTCGATATATTCGTCCGTGACAGATTCTCCTTTCGTCTGGACCTCACTCAAGATGAGCGGAGGTGTCGCTCCGTGCGAGGGAGAAGATAGAAATAGGAAGGGCAGACATCCGAGTGCGAGAGCACTTCGGAAGAAAACACACTTCATAGGGAAGAAGAATGGTAATACCTCTTTCATATCATAATTCTTGTGATTCGACAATGGGAATCTTGTGAAAAATATGCTACACTCAAACAGGAAACAAAAGTATGGAAAAAAAAGTTACTTCGCAGAAAGAGAAACCGTTTCAATTTGGTCGATTCCTCGATCAGGTGAGTACGGCACTCACGAGTCATGCTGAGAGCGTCATTGGAAATTGGTTCGCCAGTTTTGAACGAGGCGTGCACGGCCTTCTCGAGAGTGTCTTGAAACGCTTGACCATCTTCTATTTGGTCCTTTTGGGAGCGACCTTTTTGTTGGTAGGTTGCGCGCGCGTCCTCAATCAAGTGTACGGACTCTCAGGGATAGGAGAGATCATCATCGGCACAGTCATCTTTGCACTCGTACTGGTGCTCCTCATGGGTGAAAAATATGTTTCCAAATAATTCAGTCTAACGGTACAGTTATGCCAAAGGCACAAAAGCAGGTAGAGGCAGTCGCAGAGGCTATCAAGAGTAAAGTGGTAGCACAGGTGGACAAGACCAAAGTGATGGCTGAAAAGGAAGTGGCCAAGGTGAAGAAGCAACTTGAGAGCACCTATGCAACCGTCGAGAGCTACGCCAAGAAGAATCCAGAGAAAGCAGCCGTTGTCGCTGCTGGTATCGGGGCCGCCCTCGGGGCCGCTATCGCTCTTCTTATGAGCGGTGGCAAAAAGAAGAGCAAGAAGTAATTTTTCGTTAGAAAAATTATCCCAAACTTAATTTGGGATCTTTCTGTGGAGTGAACCCGCTTTGTAAAAGGCGGGTTTTCTGTTTTAGTGTTTACCCTGTGTAATTCTGCCTCTGGCAGATCCAGGCTATGCCTGATTACACAGGGTGTATAATAGGGTCATGGGACTCTTTGGACTCATCATGACACTCACCATCCTTGGGCTCGGCATGAGCTACTTCTACTTTGGTATGGGGCCGACGTCACTCACGATTGAGAACGATACTCCCGCGCCGGCAGGTCTCGATCTTTATAATGATTTGAAGGAACAAGCGACTGATATCAAAGAGACCGAAGAAGAACGGGTAGAGGCCGAGATTGCTGCTCTTGAAGAAAATTTGAAACCAGAATCTTTGATTCAACCGAACGTAGCTGATCCTGCCCGCAGTGCTACGACAAGCGTTGCAGGCGGGGAAATGGAGGCCGAGAAAGAAGTTGATATTGTTGATCGTCTGATGAGCACCGGTTTTGCTGTGCCAGCGAAGGCGCGCACTATTGATACGATTGTCCTTCATTCGTCGTATAACTCCTTGGGCGGAGACCCGTATTCAGTCGAGAAGGTCGTCGCTATCTACGAGAGCTATGGTGTGAGTGCTCATTACCTCATCGACCGGAGTGGCACCATATACCGCCTTGTCGCGGACCAGAATATCGCCTATCATGCTGGGGCGAGCAAGATGCCTGATGGTCGCAAGGATGTGAACAACTTTTCTATCGGGATCGAAATCATGAATACAGAGGAGACAAGCTATACCAAGGCCCAGTACGAAGCGGTTAATACCCTTGTCGCTACCCTCAAGAAAAAGTACACTATCAAAAACATCGTCGGCCACGCTGACATCGCCCCCGACCGCAAATCCGATCCCTGGAACTTTGATTGGAAGAAGTTGAAGTGATGGAATCCAGGCAAATTGAAATTTTATAGAGTGGCGCACGCGTGGTCGAGTTTCAGAGCACACCATGTTGTAATAGTGACTCGGAGAACGAGGTTATAACAAGCCTTGTTTTTTTGCTGCCGAGACGAGAATAGCATTCGAACTAGGTATTGACTTTGTATAGAAAAATATGTATTCTACGCAGTCCTTGAACTAAGGGCAAGCTCTTCAACCAGACAAGAAAGGCATTGATCATGAAAAACTCTTGTGATTACCTAGTCGGTGACCCACGTCGAGTTCAGGCAGTGGTCGGTGAGATAACAGGTGCTCTTTTGACCGAGCCTCTTTCGAGTGGCGGAGATCCAGACAAGATCAACCGGGCGTCGCGTGTCTTCGCAGAGGGCGGCTGGATAGTGCTCATCCTAAGCGAGTGGGGTGCTGGTCGGCATGTCAATCTTCGGGGCGCTACAGAGGGTACGCGTGTACCGTTCTACGTAGGAGACTTCTATATTGCCAAGTACCCTCCTGGTGCCAGGACGATTCGAGGGAATTTCCTCTTCGATATCGTGGCCGAACCAGAGCTCTTGTTGCCACTCAGTTATGTTTTTTTCTCACTTATCGAATTTCGTTTCAACGCCGGATTCATTGGCATTGACCTCTTAACCGAAACAGAAATCGATGACACGAGGCAACGCCTCAGTGAGCTCGTTCCGTCTCAGTTGACCAGCCAGAAGGGCTTGGAGCGACTGCTTAGGGCTTTGGATCAGCACGACCAGCGGGTGCAGTAATTTCGGTGGACATCCCTTATCGGCAGCGCACGACCCACGGGCACCGGCGCTTTTTTCTTTTCAAGATAGATGAGATACTACATATTGTAATGGTGCTTATTGAGAATTTTGAAATTGAGCATTGGTAATTGTTTGGAAATTAGAAATTGAAAATTGTAAATTCTGCCTATGTCGTACGTATTCAAACTAAAATTAGAGAAAACGAAGTCCGAATTGGCTCTGATTGAAGATGGAACAGTCAAGGCGGTTCGGACCTGGCCCGAAGCCAGGGACATGGGGACCAAGGTGTTTGAAGCGATGGCCGAGATACTGAAGGGGGAGGGGATGCGACCAGAGGCGGTCTCAGAATTTGTGGTGGAGTCAGAGCTCCCTGATGTCTATACTTCGACGCGCATTGCCGAAACGATCAAAAAAGTGTATGCTTTTGGTGTGAAGCAGAAGTAAGAGGGTTACCTCATGTGAAGTACCTTGTGGATCGTCAAAAAACCAATATATTTTTAAATGAGGGCCTATTTTGAGCCATTTTTTGGTTTCTGTTTGACAAGAAAAATAAAGGTTGTTACACTGGTTTGTACTGTAGATTTGACTCTTCGAAAGGCCGAGAATTCTCCCTCGAGACCTCGATGAGTAAAGTGACTGACTTTTCTAGCCTCGAATCGCCTTTGGGTGCAAGGTCTATGGCGAGACCGAGAAGGAAATGACGGCTCTCAAAAGCAAAGCTAACATTTTCCAACCCAATGGAGCGGATCCACCTCCTATCCATAATCAAATAGTTTATCCGATAATCTCATCGGCCCTACTTGCGACCCAGCAAGGAGTGCGCCAGTGAGTGTCTTTTTATGTCCACTCGAGAGAAGGCATTGCGTGTAAAAGAGAGCTTCGGCAAAGAGTCGTCACTCACGAAGCGTCGGTTTTTCAATAATCGTATTACGGTCTCCCTCCCGGACTTGATCGAGGTCCAAAAGGATTCCTATCAGTGGTTCTGGGACAAGGGGCTAAAGGAGCTTTTTTCGGAAATCAATCCGATTGCTGACTTTACCAGTAAGGACCTCGAGCTCACCATCACCGACTACTACCTCGATGAGCCCAAGTACCCAGCTCTCATCGCCAAGAACAAGAACATTTCTTACGAAGCTCCGCTCCGCGCCAAGGCCACTCTCCTCATGAAGAAGACCGGTGAGGTCAAAGAGCAGGAGATCTACCTCGGTGATTTCCCCATCATGACCGAGCGCGGGACCTTTATCATCAATGGTGTCGAGCGCGTCGTCGTCTCTCAGCTTATCCGCTCTCCCGGTGTCTTCTTTACCATGGACTACCAGAAGGGCAAGAAGCTCTTTGGGGCCAAGATTATTCCGAATCGTGGTGCCTGGCTCGAAATCGAGACTGACCTAGACGGTGTTATCTCGGTCAAGATTGACCGCAAGCGCAAGCTCCCCATTACGGCTCTGTTCAAGGCCTTTGGCTTTGACGAGAAGCGTATCCGGGCTGAATTTGCTGACACCGATACCGCCGAGAACCGCTACATCGAAAACACCTTCCTCAAAGATCCTTCCCATAACCAGGGTGAGGCCTACCGCGAAGTCTACAAGCGTCTCCGTCCAGGTGACCTCGCTACCGAGGAAAACGCCAAGCAGATGATTGATGCTATGTTCTTCAACTTCGAACGCTATGACTTTGGCTCCGTCGGACGTTACCGTTTGAACCAGCGCCTCTCTATTGAGCGGGCTGATACCGAAGAGAATCGCATCTTGAATACGGATGATCTCGTGCTTATCGTGAAAGAAGTGATCCGTCTCAACAACGATGTCGATGCCAAGGCCGATGATATCGACCACCTCGGCAACCGTCGCGTGCGTGCCGTCGGTGAACTGATCCAGAACAAGCTCCGGGTTGGTATGTACCGCATGGTGCGGAACATCAAGGATCGCATGAGTACCTGTGACCCCGACACGGTCGTCCCAGGCCAGCTCATCAACCCTCGTCCCGTGGCAGCCTCCGTCAAAGAATTTTTCTCGAGCTCTCAGCTCTCGCAGTTCATGGACCAGGTGAATCCACTCGCCGAACTCGAGCACAAGCGCCGTCTCTCAGCGATGGGTCCTGGTGGACTCACTCGTGAGCGCGCTGGCTTTGAAGTCCGTGACGTACACCACAGTCACTATGGTCGCATCTGTCCGATTGAGACTCCAGAAGGTCCAAACATCGGTCTTGTTGGTCACCTCGCGAGCTACGCTCGGGTCAATGAGTACGGTTTCCTCGAGACTCCATACCTTGTCGTCAAGAAAGAAGTAGCCGCCAAGAAAGAAGAGCTTGAGCACCGTATCCTCGCCGAAGCCGTCGCTGGTTTCAAAGTAGGGGACAAGCTGACCGCCGAAATGGCCGAGAAAGTCGCCAAGGAAAAGAAGGGCGAGACCGTTCTCGTCAAGCCATTCGTGACGCTCGATATTGAATACTTGAATGCCATCGTGGAGGATCGTAAGGTCATCGCTCATGCCCGTATTTCGCTTGATGATCACCGAAACATCAACGAACACATGGTCGGAGCTCGCGTCAAGGGCCATCCAGAAACGATCGAAGCCGATGCACTTGATTATATCGATGTCTCAGTCAAACAGTGTATCTCAATCGCGACCGCTCTCATCCCGTTCCTCGAGCATGATGACGCCAACCGCGCCCTCATGGGTTCGAACATGCAGCGCCAGGCTGTCTCCTGTGTCATTCCTCAGTCGCCCATCGTCGGAACTGGTATCGAGGACAAGGCTGCTCGTGACTCGGGTCAGGTGGTGCTCTCACTCCATGCTGGAGAAGTGATTGCTGTTGATGCTAACCGCATCATCGTCCGCTCCGATGCTCCAGCTGGTGCCAAGAAGGATCACATTGATACCGAATACCTCCTCCAGAGCTTTGAGAAGAGTAACGCCTTTACCTCGATGAACCAGATCCCGCGAGTCGCGAAGGGCCAGATGGTAGCAAAGGGTGACCTCCTCGCGGACGGCGCCTCGACTGATCATGGTGAACTGGCCCTCGGTCAGAACATGGTTGTGGCCTTCGTCTCCTGGGAGGGATTCAGCTACGAAGACGCTATCGTCGTTTCGGAGCGGATTGTGCAGCAGGATCGTTGGAGTTCTATCCATATCGAAGACTTCTCGATCGATGTCCGTGACACCAAGCTTGGGCCGGAAGTGGTTACTCGTGACATCCCCAACATCGGTGAAGACCGTCTGAAGAACCTCGACGAAAGTGGCATCATCCGGATCGGAGCCGAAGTGTCCTCGGGTGATATCCTCGTCGGCAAGATTACCCCAAAGGGTGAGGGCGATCTGACCGCCGAAGAGCGTCTCCTCCGTGTTATTTTCGGTGAAAAATCTCGTGACGTGAAAGACTCGTCGCTTTACCTGCCACACGGTGAGCACGGTAAGGTCGTCGATGTGAAGGTGTTCTCTCGTGAACGTGGTGACAAACTCCCGATGGGTGTCTTTGAACAGATCCAGATCTCAGTCGCTCAGATGCGTAAGATTTCGGTCGGTGACAAGCTCGCTGGGCGCCATGGTAACAAGGGTGTTATCTCGATGGTGGCCGCTCAAGAAGACATGCCGTACCTCCCTGATGGGACACCAGTCGATGTCATCCTAAACCCCTTGGGTATCGCTTCTCGTATGAACATCGGTCAGATCCTCGAGACGCACCTCGGCTGGGCTGCTATGAAGCAGGGCTACAAGGTGGCCTCGGTGGCACTCGATGGTGTGTCCGAAGGTGACATCCACGAAGAGCTGAAGAAGGCTGGTCTCCCTGAGAACGGCAAGATTCGACTCATCGATGGTAAGAGCGGTGAACCGTTTGATAACGATTCGACTGTTGGTGTCATGTACATCATGAAACTGAACCACTTGATCGAAGACAAGCTCCACATGCGATCCATCGGGCCCTACTCGCTCATTACGCAGCAGCCGCTCGGTGGTAAGGCTCAGTTCGGTGGCCAGCGCTTCGGAGAAATGGAAGTGTGGGCTCTCGAAGGATACGGTGCTGCTTATACCCTCCAAGAAATGCTTACTATCAAGTCCGATGATGTCTTGGGTCGTTCCAAGGCCTATGAGTCGATCATCAAGGGCGAGCCAATCAAGAGTCCAAACCTGCCAGCGTCGTTCCACGTCTTGGTAAACGAACTGAAGGGTCTCTGCCTCAATGTCGAATTGAAGGGAGCACGGACAGAAGAAGAGGACGCGGAGGAGATGCTTCCTGTCGAAACTGTCTAACACCCTTTCATCCACATCAATCACAATTCTATGGAAAACATTACAAAGGTGAGCGATTTCGACAGCGTGAGACTGACCCTCGCCAGTCCCGATCAGATCCTCAATTGGTCCAATGGTGAAGTCACCAAGCCAGAGACGATCAACTATCGCACCCAGCGCTACGAACCAGATGGTTTGTTCTGTGAAAAAATCTTCGGTCCATCCAAGGACTGGGAGTGCTACTGTGGCAAGTACAAGCGCATCCGCTACAACGGTATCGTCTGTGACAAGTGTGGTGTCGAAGTGACCCGCGCTATCGTCCGCCGTGAGCGCATGGGCTATATCAAGCTTGCGACTCCGGTGTCCCACATCTGGTTCCTCCGCGGTGTTCCGTCCAAAATCGGACTCGTCCTCGGTATTTCTCCGCAGGATCTCGAGCGCGTCATCTACTTCTCCTCATACATCATCATGAGTGTGGACGAGAAGTTAAAGGAGCAGTCGCTTGATGCTCTCGAAAAGGAATACAAGAGCAAGCAGAAGGAAATGAAGGCCGCCGAGAAGAACGCGAAGAAGCTCGAAGAAGATCTCGAGGAATTGAAGGCCCAGTATCGTGATACCAAGGATGATATCAAGAACGTCCGCCCGTACCAGATCCTCTCTGAAGTGGAGTACTTCAACCTCTCAAGCCGATTCGGTCAGATCTTTACCGCTGGTATCGGGGCCGAAGCGATTCGTAAGATTCTCGAGAAAATTGATATTCCTTCACAGGTCAAATTGTTGAAAGAGGAGCTTTCAACCGACGAATCCGTTGACCAAAAGAAGCTCTTGCAGCGTCTCAAGGTCTACCAGGGTTTTGAAAAGGCTAACCTCCGTCTCGAGTGGATGCTCCCAACTGCTATCCCGGTCATCCCACCCGATCTCCGTCCGATGGTGGCTCTCGATGGTGGCCGATTTGCGACCTCTGACCTGAACGATCTCTACCGCCGTATCATCAACCGCAACAACCGTTTGAAGAAGCTCATGTCGATTGGTGCTCCAGAAGTCATCACGCGCAACGAAAAGCGTATGCTCCAGGAGGCTGTCGACGCCCTCTTCGACAACTCGGCTCGTCGTGGACAGGCTTCGACCGCTGCCTCAACCGGTCAGCGCCGGGCGCTTCGCTCGCTTGCTGATGCCTTGAAGGGCAAGCAGGGACGGTTCCGTCAGAACCTCCTCGGGAAGCGTGTCGACTACTCTGGACGTTCGGTTATCGTCGTTGGTCCCAAGCTCAAGCTCCACCAGTGTGGTTTGCCGAAGAAGATGGCCCTCGAACTCTTCAAACCGTTTATCATCAACAAGCTCATCACCAAAGAATACGCCCACAACGTCCGCACCGCTGGTCGGATGGTGGATGCTGAGACCGAAGAGGCCTACGAAATCCTCGACGAAATCATCGAGCACCACTACGTACTCCTAAACCGTGCACCGACCCTCCATCGTCTGTCGATTCAGGCGTTCCAGCCAGTCCTCATCGAAGGAAAGGCTATCCGCCTCCACCCGATGGTGTGTAGCGCCTTCAATGCTGACTTCGATGGTGACCAGATGGCCGTCCACGTACCACTTACCGATCAGGCTCGTCACGAAAGTGCGACCATCATGCTCTCGTCCAAGAACCTCTTGAAGCCTGCTTCTGGAGAGCCGATTGTCTCCGCGACCCTCGATATGGTGCTCGGTGCCTACTACCTGACTCATCTCAAAGATGGTCAGAAAGGGGAGGGCAAAGCGTTTGGTACCATGGACGAGGCTATCCTCGCCTACCAGAACCGCATCGTGGCCGTCAATGCCAAAGTGAAACTCTCGTTCCAGGGCAAGCTCATTGAGACCTCGGTCGGACGGATCCTCTTAAATGACATCCTCCCAGAGAGTCTGCGTTTCGTGAACGAAGAAATGACCAAGAAGGACTTGAAGGTACTCATGTCGCGTATCCTCGAAAATCTCGGTCAGGACGAAGCCGCCAAGTTTGCTGATCGCATGAAGGACCTGACCTTCAAGGCAGCGTCGAAGTCTGCTATCAGCTGGGGCATGAATGATCTTATTGTTCCAGAAGAGAAGGCTGAGCTCGTGGCTGCAGCTGAAGTGCGCATCACCGAGGTCAAGAACCAGTACAACATGGGACTCCTGACGAACGATGAACGCAAGAACCGCGTGATCGAAATCTGGAACGAAACCAAGAACAAGATTACCGACGCCGTCCGTCTCCACCTCGACAAAGAGGGTCCCGTCTACGCCATGATCTACTCCAAGGCTCGTGGATCGGAATCCGTCGTTGTACAGATGACTGGTATGAAGGGTCTCATGGCTGGTCCGACCGGTGAGACGATCGAACTCCCAGTCAAGAGCTCCTTCAAAGAAGGATTCAACGTTCTTGAATACTTCATCTCGACTCACGGTGCTCGTAAGGGTATGGCTGATACCGCCCTCCGTACCGCGACTGCTGGATACCTCACTCGCCGTCTCGTAGATGTGTCTCAGGACATCATCGTCCGCGAAGAGGACTGTCAGGATACCGAAGGGACCTACCTCTACCGTGAAGACTCTGACGCTATCGGTCAGAACTATGGCAGTCGTATCGAGGGTCGTGTGACCGTCGAAGCGATCAAGGATCCGGTGACCAAGGAAGTGCTCGTCAAGAAGGGTGTCCTTATCAATCGGGAACAGGGCAAAGTCGTCGAAGCCAACAAGGCCATTACCAAGGTCAAGATTCGCTCGCTCGTCGCCTGTAAGTCTCGTCGTGGTGTCTGTCGCCTCTGCTACGGTACCGACCTCGGTCGCAGTGCCTTGGTAGAACTCGGGGCTTCCGTCGGTGTCGTCGCCGCTCAGGCTATCGGTGAACCAGGAACTCAGCTGACCATGCGTACGTTCCACGTCGGTGGTGTGGCCGGATCCGACATCACCCAGGGTCTCCCACGTGTCGAAGAAATCTTTGAGGCTCGTACCCCAAAGACCGAGGGTATCCTCTCTGAGGTAGATGGTCAGGTGAAGACTATCGCTCGTGATAGTGCCAAGGTAGTCAAGATCACGGTGATCGACAACGACCGCAAGGAGCATGAGTACCAGGTCCCGCAGAACGTTACCTTGAAGGTCAAAGAAGGTGATCTCGTGTCGGTCGGTATGGCGCTCTCTGAGGGCCACCTCGACCTCCGTAAGCTCTTTACCATCATGGGTGAAGAGGCCGTGCATCGCTACATCATTCGTGAAATCGAAGAGATCTATGCGACGCAGGGTGAAGCCATCAATGACAAGCACATCGAAGTAATCATCCGTCAGATGATGTCACGTATCCGCGTGGCTGACCCGGGTGATACGCTTCTCCTCCCAGGTGATATCGTCGAAAAGGACCAGTTCCTCGAAGCGAACGAAGAAGCTCTCGAGAAGAAGGGTCGGGAGGCCGTTGGCGAGGCCATGGTCTTGGGTATTACCAAGGTCGCCCTCTCTACCGAGTCCTTCCTCTCCGCCGCCTCGTTTATGGAGACCGCGCGCGTCCTCATCAACGCTGCTGTCGCTGGCAAGGAAGACCGTCTGCGTGGGCTCAAGGAGAACGTCATCATCGGACGTCTCATCCCCGCCGGTACTGGCTATCGTGGTCTCGATGTGAACAAGAAGGACTAATCCAGTTTGTTGCGTCGTGCCTCCAAAAACACCCTCTGTACAAGAGGGTGTTTTTGTGCTATAATGAAATATATAACGGGTCGAAAGGCCCGTTTTTCTTTTGGCAAACCAGGAAAAGGATATATACTAAAGAAAAATAATACAAATGATTCCTTATGCGCGGACCAGAATCCCCCTTGGTAGACATTAATCTCGATGAGCTTGAGGCTACGGCGCGCGCGGAGAAGGTAGCTTCAGCGCCTGTAGTTATCCAGGAAAGAAATAGGGAGATGGCCCCTGCTGAACGCCTCGCCTCTGAAATGGCAAAACAGAGGGAATATATTTCCAAAAGAGCTATTGAAACCATTGTATGAAAGGAGAGTAAAACTTGATCCGCCAACGGAGGGAACTTATACCGGGATAGGCGCTCGTCAACAGGCACAAATTGAAAGTCTCCTGGATGAGCACGCTGGGATTAAGCCGATGCCAAGGGTGGGTGGCGCAGATGAGACACCGGGCACGCCCGTGCTATAATGGGGTTACTATTGGTTGGTTAAGAACATTTATGGGACGAAAGAAAAAAACACCAGGAAAAAAAGAAAGTAGCGAAGAAGAGGGGTTCAACTGGGAAGAAATACTCCATAGCGATGCCAAGCGTAGCATCGCGGCGGTTTTTTTGTTTGCGCTTTCTGTCCTTTTTCTTTTGGGATACTTTGATGCGGCCGGTGTGCTCGGCGAGTGGATTGACCGGGGACTCGGGATGATGCTCGGGTTCGGCAAGTGGCTCCTCCCGCTCGTCCTCCTCGCGGCAGCCCTTATGTTCCTCAAGCGCCGGACCACGACACTCGCCGATGCGGTCAAGTTCGTGGGCTTGGCGGTGGGCTTTGTATCACTCCTTGGACTGCTCCATCTCTACAGTGGCGATACCACCAAAGAAATGCTCAAAGTGGCCGAGAATGGTGGAGGCGGGGGTTATGTCGGCTTTGGTTTGGCCTACCTCCTCATGAAGTTTACCGGGATGATCGCCGGGACTATCATCAGTATCGCTCTCTTTGCAGTCGGGATGATAGCTGCTTTCAATGTGTCGCTCGTCCATACCTTTGAGCGGACTATGGCCCGCTTCCAGAAGACGCCAGAAGAGGGCGCAGAAGAAGTGGAGGAAGAAGAGACAGAGACTGAGACTCCTGCTCCCACAACGCTTCTTTCTTCACCGCTCGCCGATGAACCAGTAGAGGAAGTCGCAGTGCCGGACACAGCGCTCATGGAAAACAACATTAGTAAGATTGAATTCCATGACGAAGAGCCAGCCAAAGAAGAGGCTGGAGAAGCGGAGGAAGAGATGGTCACCGTTCCAGCGTTTATCCGTCCCAAGCGCTCACTTCGGAAGCATGCCTATCAGTGGGAGCTCCCCCCAGTCGACCTCCTGGAGTCTACCTCGGGACAAGCAGTGGGTGGCGACACGGAGCGGAACAAGCATATCATCCAGAGTACACTTAAGCACTTCGGCATTGACGTGGAGCCAGGTGAAGTCCGGATTGGGCCGACCGTCACCCAGTACACCTTTCGGCCAGCCTTTGGCGTGAAATTGACGCGCATCACGGCCTTAAATAGTGACCTCGCCCTTGCGCTCGCAGCCAAGTCTATCCGTATCGAGGCACCAATCCCAGGCCAATCGCTTATCGGGATTGAGGTGCCGAACCAGTCTGTTGCGACCGTCCGACTCAAGGCCGTGCTTGAGAGTGAAGAATGGAAGAAGCGACGCTCGGATCTGATGGTAGTCCTTGGTGAGGATGTCGCGGGCAATCATATCTTTGCTGACCTCGCCAAGATGCCCCACGTGCTCATCGCCGGTCGCACCGGATCCGGGAAGAGTGTGTGTATGAATACCTTCCTCCTGTCGCTCCTCTATCAGAACTCCCCAGAGGATCTCCAGCTCATTCTCGTCGATCCGAAGCGCGTATCGTTTTCTCGATATCGAGGGGTGCCTCACCTGAAGACGCCGGTTATTGTAGAAAACAAAAAGGTGGTGAACGTCCTCCGTTGGGCGGCGGGTCAGATGGATCATCGGTACAAGGTGCTCGAAGAAGCCCGGGTCCAAGATATCGAGAGCTATCACGCTGAGTCAGAAAAGGGCACGAAGCGTCGGATTGTGGACGCCGAGACCGGCCGAGTGACCGAAGAAGCGCTCCCCCTGATGCCCTATATCGTCATCATGATTGATGAGATGGCTGATCTCATGGCGACTCACGGCAAAGAAGTGGAGTCCTTGGTGGTTCGGTTGGCATCGCTCTCGCGCGCGGTTGGTATCCACCTCGTCCTCGCCACCCAGCGTCCTGAAGCAACCGTCATTACCGGTCTCATCAAGGCCAACATCCCAGCCCGTATCTCGTTTCAGCTCAAGAGTCAGATCGACTCACGCACTATTCTCGATACTGGTGGAGCCGAGAAGCTCCTCGGTAATGGCGATATGCTCTACTCAGCTGCTGATGGCAAAGAGATGAAGCGTATCCAGGGCGTGTTTGTCTCTGATGATGAGGTGAAACGCGTGACATCGTTTCTTGAGAAACAAAAAGAGGCTCGTGGTGAAGATGAGACCGAAGACGACCTCGGCGAAGAGGAGCCGGATGGGATTACACTCGCCATGGACGCTATGGACGATGGATCCAAGCAAGACGATCTCTATGATGAGGTGAAACGTATTGTGATTCAGTCTGGGCGCGCTTCGACCACCAACCTCCAGACGACGTTTGGTATCGGTTATCCTCGGGCCGCTCGCCTCATGCATCTCCTCGAAGAAAATGGCGTCATCGGAGTCGTCGATGGTAAGAAAAAGGTGCTTCTCGGCAAGGCCGATGGAGATACCCCGACCATAGAATCTGAGGCCAAGGAATATGGCGATGATCCACTCGCTGACCAAGCCGAACGGGACAAGTGGCAGGCCTAACTAACCAGGAAAAGCCTCCTAGTAGAGGCTTTTTTCTTTTGTTTGAGCGAGCGTATCGAGAGTGCTATACTACGAGGCATATGGTGCAATCTGGATTTACACGAAAGAAAGTTGAGTCCCTCACTCTGGGTGAAAAGCTCCGCAAACTGCGGATGGATTTTCGTATGAGCCTCCAGGACGTATCCAAGTCGACCCGGATTCAGGCCAAATATCTGGAAGCCCTCGAAAATGGTGCCTACGAGCTCCTCCCGGCTGATGTCTATGTCCGGGGGTTCCTCCGGAGTTATGCCCGTTACCTCAATATTGATGAGCAGGCGCTTGTCAAACTTTATGAGCGGGAGCGGAACATCCAAGAAAACCTGGGTCAGGATCATACGCGGCCGACCACCCATGGCTTTACGCCACTGTCGTTTGTCATCACCTCACGGACGCTCGTCGTCGGGCTGATCGGGCTCCTCGTCTTTGGCGCGTTTTTTTATCTCTACCGAGAGTTTCGGAGTTTTGCTGCTGAGCCAGCTCTGGTCATCCTCGAGCCCCAAAATGGTGCTGTGGTGGAAGGTGAGGAAATCGTGGTGCGAGGCAAGACCGACAAGGGGGCCCAGGTGACCCTCAATGATCAGAATATATTTGTCGATACCGATGGGCTTTTTTCTGACAAGCTCTTCCTTCGGGCCGGGATGAATACGATTACGGTCCGGACGCTCAATCGTTTTGACAAGGAGAAAACGGCGACGGTGACAATAGAATCACGACGGCCGGTACTTGAAGTGGTGCCACAAATTGAGTCGATACCGCCACCCATAGAGCCAACGAACTAGACAGGGTGTATCGTGTATGATAGTATGAATGTAGAGTAAACTACAACACCAAAAGAGATACTCCTCAGGAGGTGAAGTAGCGTACCATTTGGGTGTCAGAGTAAATATAAATATACGCTTATGGCCAAGGCAAAGCAGGGGGCAGTCGAAAAGAGAGGTAAGAGCAAAATTGATACCGTGCTCAATGCTATCGAAGAAAAGTATGGTGAGGGGATGATGATGAAGCTTGGTGATGTGAAGAAGGTAGACGTGGAGGCTATCCCGACGGGATCGGTTTCACTCGACATCGCTCTCGGTATTGGTGGAGTCCCTCGTGGTCGAGTGGTCGAAATCTATGGACCAGAGTCTTCTGGCAAGACAACTCTCACCCTCCACATCGTAGCCAACGCGCAGAAGCTCGGTGGCGTAGCCGCTTTCGTCGATGCCGAGCATGCCCTGGATCCGGAGTACGCCAAGCGCATCGGGGTTCAGATCAATGACCTCCTCATTTCTCAGCCAGATACCGGAGAGCAGGCACTCGATATCGTCGAGACCCTGGTCCGGTCGAACATGGTAGATGTGATTGTGGTCGATTCGGTGGCAGCGCTTGTCCCCAAGGCCGAAATTGAGGGCGAGATGGGTGACCAGCACGTCGGTCGCCAGGCTCGGCTCATGTCCCAGGCTCTCCGCAAGCTCACGGCTATCATCGCCAACTCCAATACGACCGTCATCTTCATCAACCAGATCCGTATGAAGATTGGGGTGATGTTTGGGAATCCCGAGACCACGACCGGTGGTCAGGCCCTCAAGTTTTATTCCTCAGTTCGGCTCGAAGTCCGTCGCAGTGCCCAGATTAAAAAGGGCGAAGAAGTAGTCGGGAACCTGGTCAAAGTAAAAGTGGTCAAGAATAAAGTGGCTGCACCATTCCGAACCGCCGAATTCGATATCATGTACAACGAAGGCATCTCTCGGGCTGGGGACCTCCTCGATTCAGGCGTGCGCTATGCCGTCCTCAAGAAGTCTGGGAACTCATTCCTCTATGGTGAGGTGAAGCTCGGGGCAGGACGGGAAAGCGCCAAGACCTTTCTCAAGGAAAATCCTAAAGTCCAAGATGAACTGGAAGCGGCTATCATCAAGCAGTCCAAGGAAATATCTGTGGCCCCAGTAGAGAGTGAGGACGCTGCCTAATGAGTATTTTACTGGCATGACATTTCGTGAGCGTTTTGAGGCTATCATCGTCAAACGAGGGGAGAGTCTCGGTTGGAAGCTCTCACTTCACACCGCATGGGTAAGCCTGTTTATTTTTGGGCTCACCTATGGTTACCTCATGCTGACGGAGCCAGCGACTCTCCCGGTGACGGCGAACAAGGCCTCGGCCGACACGGCCATGATCTTGATCGGGCTCTCGTTTGCTCTCTCGGGCTTGTGCTACTTCTGGGACTTCATCGATACCAAGATCGTCTATCGGAAGTACTTGGGACTCGCTGGGTTTGCGTTCGGTCTGGCGCACGCGGTCATGTCTCTCATCTACTACCTTATACTCAAGCCGAGAGGCTACGAGCAGAGCCCTATTTATACCCTCGGTCACGAGTGGGACTATGGGGCTTTTGTCATCTCCAACCTCTATGCCTTTGCCCTGGCCGTAGTAGCGCTCCTCATCTTTGCTATGATGACGGCTATCTCCAACCAGTACGCTATCCACGAGCTTGGAGGCGTGTGGTGGCGGAGACTCCTCCGGGTTGGTTATGTGGCCTATATCAGTGCTACGCTTCATTTCCTTATCAAAAACGTTCCTGAGTGGCTCGCGATGTTTGCTACGCCCGAGCCTGAGCTCCCGCCACTCAACTTCATGATTTTTCTCTTGGTCCTTGGTGTGATCGGTCTCCGTCTCGCTCTCTGGTATTCTCTCCAGAAGAAAGCTCGGACGATGACTCAGACGACATCGGTCACAGGGTAACCTTTCGACATAAGCCGTGTAAACCCTTCGACTACGCTCAGGGTAAATGAAAAAGCGCCACCGTCGATGCGGGGCGCCTAGTTTGTTGTCCGTCGGCTGTCAGGCCGTCGGCTGTTGCGTGAAGTGGAGCTGTTCGTGCTCCGCTGTTCGGTGGTGTCGTGACGGAACCGTATGGCCGTTTCGACCGAACCCGGCGATGGCAGGTGCATCTTGCCGACTCATGGCATAGAGCTTGACGCCATGTTCCTGCTTGATGTGAGCGCTTCGCCAATCGATGCTCACGAGGGGGAGCACACCATTCAGCCGATCCTTTGGGATGTGCTGCTTCAAGTATGTTTTCCCCTCAAGCGTCTTGAGCGCTATCTCGCGCAGGCCAATCCCGAGCTTGGCGCACTTGCCACACGGGAAGTGCGAGAGAGTCAGGACAAAGCTGAGATTCTTTACGGTGAATGCCTCAACGCAGTCTTCAACGATGATGCGTTGCCTTGTTGCGTCGACATCTCTGCCGAGGAGTACCCCGCCACCATTGAGGCAGATTGGGTGCACATCAACGAAGCCGTTGCATCCCGTGAAGTGAGCCTTGAAGCGGTCGCGGTCACCGCAGGTGATGAGGACGGCTCCGTTCGGTGCCTTTTCCCTCAATTGATCCCCCCGAATTTCTTGGAGGTATCCAGCCTGAATGAGTGATTCAGCCAGGACAAAATCACTGTGAATTTCTGACATTACCCATTACCTCGTTCTTTGTTGCGGTAGAAGGAACCAGAGCGGCTTTGCTCTTGCTGGGAAGACTTTCCTTGGGCCTCGTTGAGACTTCAAGGTCTGCTTGGCAGTAAGACCAACCTGACTAGTATGTAAGAGAGTCAATTTGTGTCAACTCCGCAGAACATGGACTTATGGTATACTAATGAGTGCTATGTTCAATATCAAAAATCTTTCGTGGAACCTGCTTTTGGTAGGGGCTTTTGGTGCCTCACTCTTTTTTGCTGTGGCGCCCATGACTCACGCCGAGGATGACCCGGATGAGATAGAGGAGGATATCGAAAAGACCGAGAAGAAACTCAAAGCGGCCGAGAAGAAGTACGGCATCCTGGAGAGTAATCTGAACCACATTAGCTCGACTCTTACCTCGACCCAACAAGCCATCCTCCGAGTCCAGAATCTTCTCAATCAGACCTCACAAACAATTGATGAAAAGGAGATTGAGATCGGTAATTTGGACCAACAGCTGAACCTCGAGAAGAAGGTGCTGACGGGGCTACTTCAAGAGCTCTATCTCGCTGATGCGACGCCGCTTGTCGAGGTGGTATTGTCTGAGAATGATGTCATGGGCTTTCTCCAAAATGGTGATGGACTCCTCTCGACCCAGGAAAAGATTGTCGAGCTCATCGACGAGATAGCCAGCACCAAAGACAAACTCTTGGAAGAAAAGTCGACCCTTGAGGAGGCCAAGGCTGACCATGAAGAGCTCCTCGCAATTCAGAACAAGCAGAAACAGACCCTGGCCTATCAGAAGAGCGAGGTCCAAGAAGACCTGGAGGATCAGGCGACCACCGTCAACCGCCTCAAGAAAGAACTCTCAGAATTGCAGGGCGATTTGAGTACCATTCTCGGCAAGTCGTATAACGCCAAGGATATCGAAGAGGCCGTAGATTTTGCCAGCAAGAAAACCGGCGTGCCCAAAGGTTTTCTCTTTGGGGTACTCAAGATGGAGACCAACCTGGGGGCGAACGTCGGAGGCTGCACCTATGCTCAGGTAGAGGATGGAGCCGAGAAAAGCTACAAGGCCAAAAAGCTTGGGAAAACCGCCTGGGCGACATTTCTTCGTCGGCGAGATATATTTAAGACGATTACCAAGGAGCTCGATATCGACTATCGCAAACAAAAAGTGTCTTGTAACCCGAGGGGTTACGTCGGGACGGGGGGAGCGATGGGTGTCGCTCAGTTCATGCCTGATACCTGGGTCGCCTACAAGGCAGCAGTGTCGTCTGCGACCGGGCACCGACCACCGAGCCCATGGAATCTGACCGACGGAGTGATGGCTATGGCCCTCAAACTCGACAAAATCCCTGGGGTGGATCAGGGAAATCGCTCGGCCTGGAAGAAAGCAGCTGCCGCCTACCTCGGAACGAGCTACGCCCCATATATCAACGGTATTCTCTATTGGGCCGACAACTACAAAAAACTGCTGTAATCAGCTATTTTTTACTTGACCCCGCACCTTTTCTTGAGAGGAGTAGTCTTCATGTACCGTGCGTGAGCCGATAGGCGACTCCGTCTTACAAATTCACCCTTACCACCGGTCGTTATGGGAAAAGGTGCGGGGTTGACAAAAAGGCTGAAAAGTGCTAATTTGCGGGCAACGAGGAAGGAGGGGTAACACCCCTTTTTTCAACCTCGCCTAGCCCCGTTAAGCCTGCTAAACAGGCCTTAACAATTCGCAATTCAATTCTACAAGGAGTGCCACCATGGCCTCGGTCATTCGTTCGCTTACTGCGGCCCTGGCCGCAGGTTTCTTGGTCCTCCTCGGTGCCTGCAGTGGCGGGGGTGAAACCCCGGAACATGCACAGGCCCAATCGGCTTCACCCGAAGTCGTCCAGGCCTTGAGTGGCCCGGCCGTCCAGGCCAGCGGTGATCGCGCGAAGATTCTCGCGGTCTCGGCCCCGGTGTCCAAGTCTGGTTTCAGCCTCACCGCTGATATCAAGTTGGCCGGGACTGTTTCCGCTGAAGAGCGGGCGCAGAAGCAGGCCACCGCGGCAAGTGCTGTGTTGCCTCTGGCCACCAAGGCGGCGAACGTCTTGAACTGGGCGGAGGCCCAGGCAGGACTGAAGCAGTACTTCCCGAACCCGCAGGTGTCGCAAGACATTTGCATCGCCGAGGGATGTTTCGTTTACCGCTTGTACCCGGAAACGGGGAACATCGTCGGGATCAAGATGGATGGACCAGATGCTGGGGGGATTTACCTCTACGGTCCGTACGTGGGGAACGCCCTCACGCGCTACGCCCACGTCGACGACAGCACGTTTCGGTGCATCGCAGATGTCGACAGTTGTCGGCCCAAGGTGGTCAGTACCTCCCCATCGAACGGTGCCGTCGACGTGTCCGCCAAGGGCACGGCGGTCAACTTCGTCTTCAGCGAGGCCATCAACTGTGCCGGAGTCAACGGCACCGGTGAAGTCGGTTCCGAAGTGAAGGTGATCGTCACGATCACCTGCCAGCAGGCCAGTCGGACCGTGACCGTCACTCCCAAGGACAATCGGTGGCCCTTTGGCATCGAAGCACGACTCGCTATCACCGGCGTCCAGAATCTGGCTGGCTATCCGAGCCTGCCAGTGGAGGTCGCGTTCAAGACCAAACCGGTCCAGGTAACCCCGGCGTTCTACGTTGGTGACCTTGCGCTCTCGGATGGTTCCAACGCTGTCCATGTGATCAACCCGACAACAGGGGGTATCACTAAGGAGATCGGCTTTCCGTCAGTGCCTGGCTTCGGTCCGGCGCATCAGATGGTAGTTGACGCCTTGTCTGGTCAGTTACTGGTTATTCCGTGGTCCACAACTCGTTTGTACGGGGTAGATCTTGAGGATCACCAGGTGGTGGTCACGGACATGACATCACCAAGCATGAGGTATATTACGGAGGGGGCCTTCATCAATGGCCCCAATCTTTGTACCGCTTATCCCTTAAGCATCGTTTACGACGCTTCGGGGCATGGAACGCTGAAGTCGAATAACCAGCTCTCGTGCTGGAACCGGACGACCAAGGTCCAGTCAGTTCTGACTGCCAAGAATTCGTTGGCTGAAGAATCGATGCGGACGCTCAAGATCAACTTGGTCGCAGACCAAGTGTATCTGCTCAATGGTCTTCATACGGCCTATGACAACAGCGACTTCCTCTGGCTGCCGGGCACACCAGGAGAACTGAGAGTCCTGAACCCGACCACCCTTGCGCTCGAACGCAAGGTCGCGGTCGGGTCCGTACCAGTTGACTTTGCTGTCCATCCGACGTCGGGAGACGTCTGGGTCCTGAACGGCGGCGATAAGTCGCTTTCGGTGGTCCATCCCAATGGAGCAGTAGAGACGCAGGTGCTTACTGGGTTCAGTGAGAATCCGTACCAGCGTCCGACCAATATCGTCCTCGATATCGCCAAGAATCATGTCTATATCACAGACGGGTATCAGAACCTTGTCGTGTACGACCTGACCACTCGGCGCGAAATGAGACGGATTCCTTTGGGCACCACCTACTCGTCGCCACGGGGGATGGTCATTCGCGGAGACGAGCTCTACGTCGTCATCGCGAACAGAGGGAGTGTGATGAAGGTGAACCGCGATACGTTTGCGGTAAGCACCTTCACGACCGGTCTGGGGGTGTACCCTGGGATGCTCTACGGCGTCGGACTCTGAGGTCAAGCTGGGCATAGCCCATGCTGAGGTGAATAACCTCGGTGTGGGCTTTTTTTCTTTTCATACTTTTTGTGGTATAGTGTCATCAAGCAGAGTCTCTGCTTTTCAAGTGATACTAAAATAATAGGTGAGTACTCCGATTTTATCGGCGTTCGCTTGGAAACGAAAACGAATTTTCGTTTCACTCGCTTCACTTAATAATAAAAAACTATGAGCGTGTCTCGATGGTCGTTGGGGATATTTTTGATAAGTACCCTTTTCTTTTTTGGGGTAACAGTTGTGCGGGCGGATGAGGAGATGGTGACCACTCCTTTTGACGGTGCGGACCTGAGCTATGCCTCACTCTCAGTGGTGGATACTCGACTTGACTCTGTCGAGGGGAATCCAAACCTGGTGCTCTCAGCGAAATTACAGAATACCGGGAGCGATACACGGACCTTTCGGGCCAGTGTCGAATTTCGAGGCCGTGCCGAGTCGAACAAAGATGACCTGGCGCGAGTGTATGGACTTGAGACGTATACTATTCCTGCCCAAGGAGAACAGAACATCGCATTTTCTGTTGAGCGATCGCGAGCGCTCTCAGGTGCGTATGGCACTTATCTCGTCATTGGTGATGAAAAGGGGAATATCGTATCACAGACCAGTCTCGGGGAGAAGCGTTTTGATGCCACGGAAAAGGTAGTAGTGGAACGTTGCGCCTTCGGTCCAAGTGATGGAGACAATGGCGTTATCCTGCCTGCCGAAAGTCAGCATGCAGAAATCATGGTGTCTTGTGATGTTTCAGTGAAAAATGGCAGTCTCGAGAATGCAACTCTCGTGAACCGAGCTATTGACTCGAGGACGGCTCTCCCTGTGGTGCTGAGTGACAAGGCTATCACGCTATCTTCGGTGGCAGTACCAGTGCGGTACACGGTACCAGTCTCAGTAGAACCGGGACAGTATCAGTTGGAGGTGGTTGTGGTCAATGCACGGGGTGAGGAGGTGAGTATCCCAGCTCGGACCTCTCTCCGCGTATATGGGAATGGCGGAAAGATATTAGGCTTGAGCGAACTGAAAAGAGAGGGTACTCAGTCAGTAGCACTTACCGTTGGAGCAGCGGTCGAGCTCGCTGATGGTGCGGAGTATACCCTGTCATACGCTCTCCTCTCGGGCGGAGTAGCCTGTGGTGAGCCAGTCTCGGTCATGGTCCAGAATACCAACCTCAAAGAGGCTGTACTCCAAGTAACCAAGAATTGTGACGCGCCAGTCCTCTCGGCAACCCTCCTCTCGGACGGGAGTACGGTGCTCGACCAGGCTGAGAAGTCCATCAGTCCCGTAACTGGTATGTCTACATCTATGGTGAAAACCGCGTTCTCTGATGGTATCTTGACCCGGCTCCCTTGGATAATCGTCGCTGTCCTCGGGATGTTCGCTGGTTACTTTATTTGGCAGAAGGAGCGACTCCGTCGGATGACGCCAGTATGGGCACTGGCCCTCGTCTCAGTATTCTTCGGATACTCTGTGGATCGGGTGCAAGCTGCAGGGACAGGGTTTACACTCCTCTGTGATGGAGCAGTTCAGACTTGTCCTTTTGATGCGACTGTAGACTATGGTTTTTGGACTGACAAGGATGTGTATACGCCTGGTGAAACAGTGAGGATCACTATGAGTATTGCGAGTGAAGATCATCCAGTACCGACAAACAATCTTTGTCCCGATGTTCGGATGCGTATTAATAACGGGAACAATAGTTCAGACTTGGTATCTAGTTGCTATTCTGCGAATCAGTTTACGGCAGGTCTTGAACTGAATCTGACCCAGACCGCCCCGATGACGACAGGAGTTTTCACTATTGGAGTGACGGTAGGACAGAACGGCTATACTTCACCTGCACCACGAACTATGTCAGGTCTCAGTGTCGCGGTAGCACCAACCCCGACGGCTTCACTCAATATTTCGCCAACGACTGCGGACTTTCCAACTGTTATAACCTACACACTCTCGTCGACGAATGCGCAAAGTTGTGAAGTAGTCCAGATATCCCCTACGACACAGACATTTGTTGATAAAAGTACCAATACCACAGGGACCACTATCCAAAGCCAGGTAGCGGTAGGGTCATACCAGTTCCAGACCCGTTGTTGGTCGGGTACCAATGGGACAGGTAATGTAAGCTCGACTGATACAGATAGTCTCACGATCAATACACCGCCAGCTCAGCCAACGGCCACTTTTACAAGTCTTCCGGCCTGTTCTATCGATGATGGACGATCAGGTTGCAATACGACACTTTACTGGACATCATCCAATGTGACGACGGTAGTACTTACTAACTGTGCAGATGTCCTATTGACTTCTACCGGTTCTGGTCCGCGTTCATACTCACCAGTGTATGTACCCTATAATAGTGGTTGTTATCGGTTGCATGATGGGACGCGAACCGGACCAATTCTCGCGCAAGGGAATGCGAGTGCGACCTGCTCTGGTCAGCCTTGGCAGGCCAGTACTGGGACCTGCGGCAATGTAAATGCTATCTGTGGTACGGCTGATGGGACTTTGGTCCCGGGGGGTATCTTTGATTTGTCAGTATATCCACAAATATGCCAGGCAGGAGATCCTGGGAGTCCAGACAGTTACCTGTCGACCGATACGATTAGCAATGACAAGAAGACATTTAGCACGGGAAGCTCCAATGCCTTTTTTCTGGGAACAGTCTGGCGGTGCGCCGGACTCGGGAATGGATACCATCAGTACTGTCGATTGTATCGAGAACCACTGTGTGGGAGCGCTACTGGAGGATCATATTCTAGTCCGCCTACAGATCCAACCTCTGGACTAAAGCAGGGGTTGTGCCAAGTAGGGACACCGACAACCGTCCAGACAAATTCGAATACCTATACTTGGCAGTGCGATAACCCTGGATCATCACCAGTCAGTTGCTCTGCGACGAGAACTGGCGGTGCAACTGCTCAGATCACGGCGCGAGTTGTGGTGGCCTCAAATGAGACAAGCTGGTGGAAGAAATTTATTTCGTTTGTTACTGGTCGTGATCATACTGCGCAAGCAACTGGACCAGATGCTAATATTACGACCAACGGGACAGCGGCTATTGATTGGACATCGAGCGGTACTCCCGATTGTACAATCTCCAGCCCAACTGGCCCCGGTCCATTTACCGGAACTACTGGATCACGAAATTTGTCAGGGGCAACTCTTGGAGTTGGCACTCATACCTTCAATCTTAGTTGTTCAGGCGCACCTGCAGATTCTGTCAAAGTTATTGTCACGAGTGCTGGTGGTGGCGCGCCGAGTGGCCCTCCTGGGGATAGCGGTGGATTCTTCAATGCTAGTCCCGCAGCCTGTGGAACAGGGACAATCAACCTTTCATGGAACAGCGTCTCAGGTGCAACGAGTTATCAGCTCCGTGATGGGAGCACTCAGATATATAGTGGTGCCAGTACCTCCTACAGTCATACCGGACTCACTGCTGGTTCAGCCCATAGCTATACAGTTCGAGCCACCAACTCGAACGGATCATCAGGATGGTCATCGGTCCGCAACGCCAATGCTCCGAATGCATGTCCTCCTGGAGGATTCTCGGTCAATCTGACTGCTAGTCCGGCCAATATCGTCAGCGGCTCGAGTACCCTCTCATGGACAACGGGCGGTAATCCGACCTGGTGTTGGGCGACTGGCGGTAACGAAGGTACCTGGAACAATACTTGGCAGTCTGTGTCTGGTGGTTCGCGTGTTGTCACGCCACCCGTGACTACTACCTACACGCTTGAGTGTGGTGACGCTTCGACATCAGTCTCGGATACGGCCACAGTAACCGTCGGAAGTGGCTTCACTTGTACTGGTTCTATGTCGAACCATGCGACAGTATACAGTGGCGACAGTACGGGTCTCTTAGTCGATACCCCTTATAGCTATTCAGCGACCAACACTGCACTCAAGTGTCAGTACGCGTGTGATCCGGGGTATACCTGGGATGGATCACAGTGTGCTGGCCCTTCGGTGACGCTCACGGCAAGTCCATCAACAATTGCCAGTGGCGACTCAAGCACTCTCACCTGGACACCCTCGAGTGGTGTGACATCGTGTTGGGCGACCAATGGCACCGCTCCTTGGACCAATAGCTCTCGGAGCGCGAGTGGTGGTACTCAGGTTGTCTCACCGAGTGCGACTACTACCTATTCGATTGAATGTTGGAACGCAACTGGCGTGTCTACCGGAATCCGAAGTCAAACCATTACGGTAACTGGAGGCGCTCCCGCCGCGGTCAATGTCTGTCCTGGATCTGCCACGCTCGGTGTAGCGACCACGCAGCAGTTTAGTGCATACTATACCGCCGCGGGGGTCGCCTGGAATGGTTGTGGATCACCCAATGGTACCAATGTGACGAGTTCTGCTACGTGGTCTAGCTCCAATGCTTCTGTGGCAACGATGAATAATGGCCCCTCGAAGGGTCTCGCGACGGGTGTTGCTGTTGGGAGTGCAACCATGAGTGCGGTGTACAGCGGTCTTACCGCTAACGCCGGGGTCACTATCAGCTGTACCCCAACCAATACCTGTAACAGTGCTTCTTCACAGACGAGAGCCACAAGCATTTGTGCGGGAGACACTTTCAACATCAACGACGGTTGTGGTGGGACGCTCACATGCTCCGGTACCCGTGTCTGTGACTACAACTGGAAAGAGGTTGCTCCTTGACCAATGAGTCGGATAAGGAGTAACAGTAGAGAGGGTTCAGTCTAGGCGCTGAGCCCTCTCTTGCCAAAAGAGGCGTTCTCTGATACTATGTGGAAACAACTGAGAAAGTCCGAAGTTGCTCCCGCCTTCATCCTGAGCTCGTCGATGGACTCGCTGAAAGGACCAGGAGTAACCAGCCCGCACGCGGAGGATTTTCTTTCGTTGTGGGCTTTTTTGTAAGTTTTATCGCTAATTTTAACTGTTGCCAGTATGATCGAATACGAACTGTTTTACGTGGTAGGGGAGTCGAAGGATGCCGAGCTCGCTCGTATCCGAGAAGATGTAGCCAAGTTGGTGGTGTCGTTTGGTGGGACCTTTCTCCCGGCCGAGACCGAGGAAAAGCGTAAACTCGCCTATCCGGTGAAGAAAGAAACCCGTGGCACCTATATCGCCCGGCGTTTTACGCTTCCCGACAAGGACGAGCGCGATGAGATTGGCGTGAACCCAGAAGTACACCCGCTCGTCGAGATCAACCGTGCCCTCCAGCTCTCGAAGGATGTGCTCCGCTTTCTCCTCTTGAAGGCTGATACGCTCCCAGAACTGAAGGCCATCCCACGTGAGGAGCGCCCGAAGACCGAGAGTCGTGGTAACCGCTACGAAAAGCGCGGTGCGGTCCGTCCGATGCCAGCTCCGATCGCCCAGCCAGAAGAAGCGGCCAAGAAAGCCGTGAGCAGTGAGCAGATTGACGAGCAGTTGAAGGCCAAGTTGGATATCTAACAAAATCTTTAATAAGTCATAACAAGAGGCTTATGAACGTTAATAAAGTGATTTTGGTCGGTCGGTTGACTCGTGATCCGGACATGCGGACGACGACGAGTGGTCAGCAGGTAGTGACTCTCTCGATGGCCACCAATAACTTTTGGACCGACAAGAGTGGTACCCGCCAGGAACGGACTGAGTTTCATACCGTAATCCTCTGGGGACGACTCGCGGAAATCGCCGGTCAGTACCTCACCAAGGGTCAGGAATGTTATGTCGAGGGTCGGCTCCAGACACGTGAATATACCGCCAAAGACAATACCGAGCGCCGGGTGACCGAAGTGGTCGGCGAAACTATGCAGCTCGGCAGTCGAGCTCAGGGGAGTAGTGGAGGTCAGACGCAGGGGAAGAGTATGGCGAGGAGCGCCACTCCTGCCGCAGTCGCTGCACCGGCCGCCAAGAGCGCCCCGGTAGAAGAAGAAATCCCGACCATCAACCTTGATGATGAGCGTGATGAGATTAAGATCGAGGATGTCCCGTTTTAAGATGAAGCATGACGCAGGATGTATGAATCAAGATGTGACGGGAAGTGGGTCCTCCATGATTCATGCCTTATAATTCATTATTCAAGAGAAATTTATGGAAGCAGCCATGAGCAAGAAGCTCGCCAACCTCGACTACAAAGACGCCTATTTCCTGCGTAAGTTTTTGAACTCGCAGGGCAAGATGTATCCGCCAAAGCGCTATGGTCTCTCCGCCAAGGAGCAGCGTGCCCTCGCGCTGGCGGTGAAGCGCGCCCGTTATATGGCCCTCGTCCCATACCTTGTCCGCTAGTATGATCGGCCTGACTGATATCAAAACCGGGAGAACGATCATCCACAATGGTGAGCCGTATCTCGTGCTCGAATACCTCCACTCCATGATTGGACGAGGCGGTGCGGTGATGCGCACCAAACTGAAGAATCTCCTCTCAGGTGTTATCATCGACTACACCTTTACCGGTGCCGAAAAGGTAGAGGAGGCCGAGATGTCCAAGTCGCATGCTCAGTATCTCTATCGTGAGGGGGCAGAGTACCAATTTATGGACAATGCTACCTACGATCAGTTTTTCCTTTCCGAAGACGTGCTCGGCTCAATGACCAAGTATCTGGTAGAGGGGACCGAAGTGAGTATCCTCAATTGGAACGGTCGACCGATCAACATCGAAATTCCCGTCAAAGTGACGCTCACCGTGACCGATGCCCCTCCGGGACTGAAGGGTGATACGGCTTCGGGCGGTGACAAGGTAGTGACCCTTGAGACAGGCCTCCAGGTCACAACCCCACTCTTTGTGAAGACGGGTGATCGTATCATTGTGAACACCGAAAAAGGCACCTACGTCTCTCGGGCATAAACACTGAAACCTTGAACAGGCTCTTACCCCGCTTCGGCGGGGTTGTTTTTTGGCTCAAACAAGCACCCATGTCTCAATAATGGGGGATTGCCCTTTTGGGTGAAAAACGCTAGAATGGAGAGAGAAATATGAGGGCCTTTTGGTTCGTCATGTTTCAGTTGTTACCAGGATTACTTATGTCGCTTTCTGTCTATCTCTGGGGAGTCCGTCTCATTACGCTCCTTTCTTTCTCGGCTTGGATAGGCATTGTTGTGGCAGTGGATCCACAGAAGGCTGGGACTATCGGGATGATACTCTTTTTCTCGAGTCTTTTTGCCAGCATGCTTGGAGTCTTCACACTTCTCCTCACCTCCGTCTATCGGCGAGCGCTCGGAGAGGTGAGTGCTCTGCATCATCTCGGGAGTGCCTTTCGTCAGGCCTTTCTCCTCGCACTTTTCTCTATCGGTATCGTATTTTTTCAGAAGGAACGCATCCTCACCTGGTGGGACAGTGCCCTCCTCTTCGCGGCGATACTCCTTATAGAGTATTCATTTCGTAAAATAGTTTCAGAGACAAAAGATTAAATCGAACATTCTGCACGCAACGACTATGGCCAAAAAGACAGACGGAGCATCATACGATGCTAGTTCCATCCAGGTACTCGAAGGACTCGACCCAGTTCGCAAGCGCCCGGGCATGTATATCGGTGGCACGTCGCTTGAAGGACTCCACCATCTTATCTGGGAAGTGGTCAACAACTCGATTGATGAGGCTATGGCGGGGCACTGTAACGAGATCAGTGTCCGTCTCCTCCCGGACAACTGGGTGGAGGTGATAGACAACGGTCGCGGTATCCCAGTCGATATCCACCCTCAGACTAAGAAATCAACGCTTGAGACGGTCATGACCGTCCTCCATGCCGGAGGGAAGTTCGGTGGAGAAGGGAGTGGTTACAAGATTTCCGGGGGGCTCCATGGTGTCGGTGTCTCGGTCGTGAATGCACTGTCTATCCATACCAAGGTGACCGTCGAGCGTCAGGGCAAGACCTGGTTCCATAGTTACAAGCGGGGCAAGCCGGAAGGGTCGGTAAAAGCGATCGGCAAGTCTGACCGGAACGGGACCACGGTGGCGTTTCAGGCCGATCCGGAAATTTTCCCAGAGATCAAATATTCGTGGACCAAGATTCTGGAGTATCTCCGCTATCAGGCTTTTCTCACCAAGGGGGTGCGTGTGAAGGTTGAGGACTGGCGCGAGGTTGCTACGGAGGCTGAAGCCTACAAGGTGAAGCGCCATGGATTCTTCTTTGATTCCGGCATCATCTCGTTTGTGAAGTTTTTGAACCGCAAGCGCGAGGTGAAGAACACCACGCCGTTTTATGTGGAGAAGAACGTCGATAACATCAATGTCGAGGTGTCACTCCAGTTCACGGACGGTTTCAAGGAGCACCTCTTTTCTTTTGCCAATAACATCTTGAACCCAGGCGGAGGAACGCATGTGACCGGCCTCAAGATGGCCCTTACGCGCGTCCTCAATGACTACGCCAAGAAAAACAACCTCATCAAAGAGAAAGAGGGTTCGATGACCTCGGAGGACTTGGCCGAAGGGTTGACGGCGGTAGTGTCGGTCAAGCTCGCTAATCCTCAGTTTGAAGGACAGACCAAGGACAAACTCAACAATATTGAGGTACGTGGTGCCGTCTCTTCTGTAGTATCGGAAGCGCTCGTGGAGTTCTTGGATACGCATCCGGCAGATGCGCGGGCCATGATCGAGAAGTGTCTCCTCACCGTGCGGGCTCGTATCGCGGCTCGGGCGGCCAAGGATGCGGTCCTCCGGAAGGGGGCCCTTGAGGGGATGACGCTCCCGGGCAAACTCGCTGACTGTACCAGTCGTGATGCCAGTCGTTCTGAGATGTACATCGTCGAGGGAGATTCGGCCGGTGGTAGCGCCAAGCAAGGACGCAATCGGATGTTTCAGGCTATCCTCCCACTCCGTGGTAAGCTCGTGAACGTGGAAAAGACCAGTCTCGACAAGGTGGTGAAGTCTGATACTCTGAAGCCAATCATCATCGCGCTCGGTGTGGGTATCGGAGAGACCCTCGATATCGCCAAGCTCCGCTATCACAAGATTATTATCATGGCCGACGCCGACGTCGATGGTTCGCACATCCGGACACTCCTCCTTACCTTCTTCTACCGTTACTACGAAGAGCTCGTCCGTGGTGGCAATATCTATATCGCCCAGCCACCACTCTACAGACTCGCCAAAGGCAAGGATGTCCGTTATGTCTACACCGATGCTGAGAAGGAGCGGGTGCTCACTGATATGAGGAAGATTGCTGATGCCAAGGCAACGGCCAAAAAGGCCAAAAAAGCACAGGAGGCCAAGGATGCTGGCGAAGAGCCAGTAGCCGAAGATGCACCCGAAGGATCAGAGACGGTAGGAGGTGTCGCCATCCAGCGCTACAAGGGTCTCGGAGAAATGAACCCAGAGCAGCTCTGGGAGACTACCATGAACCCAGACAACCGCTGTATGCTCCAGGTCACCATCGAGGATGCGGAGGCTGCCGATGAACTCTTTGATATCCTGATGGGCAACGAAGTGGAGCCTCGTCGTCGCTTCATCCAGACTCACGCGAAAACCGTTAAGAATCTCGACATCTAACAAAAAAGAACTGGGGTTGACCAGAGAGGCGGTTTCTGGTAGACTGGTTTTACTCAAAATACATGAAACTGCCTCTTGAAAACATCCAGTCGCTCATCCGCTGTCCGGTGTGCAACAAGAAATACCGGTCAACCAAGATGCTTGTCATCGACGAAGACGACAAGCGCACGACGCTCCACATGAGTTGTGAGGGGTGTGGTGCCTCGACGATTGTCTTTGTATCTATGGGGCAATTTGGGGTGGTGACGCTCGGTACCCTCACTGATCTCGAACAGAGTGAAGCGAGGCGGGTGTTTCAGGGCGAGGCGGTGACGGCTGACAATGTAATTGAGGCGCATCAGTTTCTCAAGCACTACGAGGGTGGAGTAGAGGCCTTTATACAGTAACCTAAGAGATTTTTAAGACTTCATGTATGGCAGATATCAAACTGACAGCAGCGGTGCGTGAAAAGACCAGTGGTGACTCGCTCATTCGCGCACGCAAGGGTGGCAAGATTCCTGCTATCATGTACGGTCACAAGGGAGCACCACAGATGCTCTGGGTAGACGTCCTCACGTTCGGCAAGGTGTTTGCTGTCGCTGGTGAATCGAGCATCATCTCGCTTGAGATTGGTGAAGGCAAGAAGTCGAATGTCATTGTCCAGGACCTCGCCTACGATGCCATGACCAACCGTATTTCTCACATTGATTTCTTTGAAGTGAGCATGGACGAAGAGCTCGAAGCTCGCATCCCGCTTGAATTTGTGAACGAATCCCCGGCCGTCCGTGAACAGGGTGGTGTCCTCGTGAAGACTCTCGAAGAAGTGACTGTGAGCTGTCTCCCGAAGGATCTCCCACACACGATTGCTATCGACCTCACGACCCTCGTGGATTTCTCGGTCCACATCCAGGTGAAGGATCTCGTCCTCCCCAAGGGCGTCAAGGTACTTACTGATGAGCTCACTACGATTGTCCTCGTAGAGGCTCCTCGTACGGAGGCAGAGATGGCTTCGCTCGACGAAAAGGTTGAGGCTGACGTGACCAAGGTAGAGGGTGTAGTCAAGGAAGCTGATCCGAACGTCCCAGCCGTCGCCGAACCGAAAAAGGACGATAAGAAGTAATTTTCGCTTGGAAATACTCAAACAAAAAAGACCTCACGCAGAGGTCTTTTTTGTTTCTGGTTTTATTCTACGAGAGCCACTTTTCGAGTTCGTCTTTTACGGTGGGGAAGAGGGCCGAGAGGATGGCGAGCTCTGCTTCCTTGAAGTTCTGGAGCACATAATCATGAGACGATATGCATGAGGTTTTGGTGGGCGTGCCCGTCTCACTGCCCGCGTGAAGCGGGCTGTGGTCGGGGCGGCCGATACCGAGGCGGATCCTGGTAAAGTCTTGGGTGCCAAGCTTTTCGATGATATCAGAGACACCGTTGTGACCAGCGGCACGGGAAGAATTGGTCAGTTTGTAGGTGCCAGGAGCGATATCGAGATCGTCATGGATGACGACGATGTCGGTGGGTTCGAGTTTGTAGAAATGGACAAGCTGGCTCACGGTCGTACCAGAGGCATTCATAAAGGTCTCGGGTTTGACGAGGAGGACTTTTTCTCGACCAACAAGACCGCTACTCACGAGACCGGACATTTTTTTGTCGAGTTCAAAGGGACTCATGCCCCATACTTTCGCGAGATAGTCCAAGCACAAAAAACCGGCATTGTGCCGGGTGAGGGCATGATTGTTACCAGGATTGCCGAGACCGATGATGAGTTTCATGTTTGAAGATGAAATATGAGTTATGAAGTATGACGTACGAGAATACTTGTTTCTTTGCCATGCTTCCTGCTTCAGTATTCTTACTTCTTCCTTTGCTGAGGTGGGAGTGGCTCGGAGAATGACGAGTCTTCTGGGGTCAGGTCGGTTGGTGTATCAGGGAGAGCAAAAGCCTCAGCGAGATCGGTACCAATAACGAGGGCAAAGTCACTCTGGAAAGGCGTGGTCGGCGTAAAGGGGAGAGTGGCTTTCTCAGTAGGAGAGAAGCGTTTCAGGAGCTCATCTAGGCTAAAAGGCTTGGCCAAGGCACTCCCGCGACTCTCCTTTACTATGATACTCTCTTCAAAGTCAGTATTCAAGGCGGGGATGGTGGCGAGGGTGATCTCCGAAAAACCGAGTTCTTCCCGGAGGAGAGTAGCAATTTTTGCCGTGACCTCGCGATCCAGTGGCTTGGCGTAGAGAGTGAGAGTGGGCGCTTCAGATCTGATCGCTTGTTTACGCTTCTCGAGGTCGTCTCGGTCAAAGATGTTTCGGCTGACGTCGGTAATTTCGCTCCAGTTACCCACGCGGGGGACCAGGATAAAGGCCGAAACCGCGCCAACTTGTACGTGAGAGACACGGAGGAGACTGTCTTTCTTCCAGGCATCGATGACGGTGGTGCTAATGTTTTGGGTATCGAGTGATTTGGCCAGTTCAAAGAAACGAGTCATGTCCTCGGTCGGCATATCTGTCTTGATGCTGTCACCGAGGGTATCGACGAGACGATGGAGCGTGACAATGTTAAAGAGCGTCCCGAGCGAAAGAGTTTTATTCTTGATGGCCTGGATGACCTGCTGCTGGCGTTTGGCCCGGCCAAAATCTCCCTCGGGATCAGCATGACGCTCACGGACGTACTTGAGGGCGGTGGCGCCGTCGAGTGTCTGCCAGCCGCGTTTGATCTCAAAGGTCTCGTAGCTATAGTTTTTACCGGGATAGCGGGTGTCATACATGTCACGCGGGACATCGACCGAGATGCCACCGAGGGTATCGACCACCTTTTCAAAGCCATCAAAGTCGAGGGTGAAGAAATAGTGGATAGGGAGACCAGTGATAGTGGTGATAGATTCTCGGAGTGGTTCGACACCCTCTTCATTTGAGAGTCCGTACTGGTAGACGGAATTGAGCTTGGTATAGAAGCCGCTCTGCCCGATGGGAACATAGAGATCGCGGGGGAGCGAGAGGAGAGCAACCCGTTTGTCCTTGAGATCAAGACTCATGATCATGACCGTATCGGTCAGATTCTTGCCGGGGTAGTGTTCGCCAGCGCGACCGAGGAGAAGGATATTGATGCGACCTCCCTCGGCGCCTTTGAGTGGGAGGGATTCATCCTGGAGGTAGGCACGTGAGAGGGCTTGGAGTGAAGTGACAAAGGATCGCGGTGACACCTGAGAGAACTGCATCCGCTCGCCTAAGGCGAGTCCCTGATAGAGGACAAAACCAACGCCAAAAAGGATGAGAGCACCTAGAATCATGAGAGCCGGCCAGAGTCGCCTGGTACGAGGCCGATGCCTCGGCGTTTGGACGGGAGGGAGACCACCTCCTCCGGTATCTGGGAGGACAAATGGCCGAGGTCCGCGGTCTTTCTGCGTGGTGCGGATGTCATCCATAGAAAATCGAGAAATATGGCTCTAGTAAATGTAGGTAGTAGTGGGCTTGCCCCGTTAGAGCTCTATTTTTTCTTATGAGCGAATCGTTTTCGTCTAAAAAAGAAGGTGGGAAGCTTTTCAGAAAAAATGACCTATTCAAAGCTCTAACGGGGCTTGCTCAAGGGGTCAAAATCTGTTACAATTGCATTGTTTTACCAAATTTTGAGCGCAGTTAGATATGGCCAACGAAAATCAAACAGAAAAAGAGCCGCTGGAACAGGAAGAAGAGCATTTGGGTCTCGGGGGTTTGTTTTCCGAGATGGTCCGGGTCTTTCTCTTGGCCGTAGTCATCATTATACCTGTTCGCGTTTTTTTGTTCCAGCCGTTTTTTGTCCAGGGTTCGAGCATGGAGCCTAATTTTGAAGACGGAGAGTATCTCATCATCAGTGAGTTTGGCTACAAGCAGACCAAGGTAGGATGGGACGAGACCAGTTTTGAGGTCAAGCCGTTTAAAAAAATTGTCCGTCAGGATGTGGCGGTGTTCCGGTTTCCCAAGAATACCGAAGAGTTTTTTATCAAGCGCATTATCGGACTCCCTGGTGAGGCCGTCGAGATTCGCCAGGGGAAAGTTGTGATCTACAACACCCAGTATCCAGATGGCTTTGTGCTCGATGAGAGTGCCTACATCGGCCCCGGCGTCTTGACTCAAGATATGCCACGGATGCAAATCGGGGAGGATCAGTACTTTGCCATGGGTGACAATCGGATGTACAGCTATGATTCTCGAGCATTCGGACCATTTAACAAGGACAAGATTATCGGGCGGGTCATGCTCCGAGCGTGGCCAGTAGACCGATTCTCTATTTACTAAGCAACAGACTCTTAACCTTAACCTGTCTACGGGTATGCCAGACAAGAAATCAGTCGGAGCCAAAGCAGCCAAGTCCACCAAGAAGGGGGTAACCAAGAAAGTCGCGACTCCCAAGTCGAAAGACGTCGCATCGAAGAAGGTGGGCCCCAAGGCTGAAGAAGAGATGCTCCTCCAGACACTCCGGGGTATGCGTGACATCATGCCCGATGAACAGCCGTACTGGGAACGGGTACGCAAAGCGCTCTCAGCTGCGTCACAGGAGTATGGTTTTCAACGTATCGACTTGCCGACCGTAGAGTTTGCCCACCTCTATCTCCGCACCATCGGTGAGGGGACTGATATCCTCGACAAAGAGATCTATCTTTTCAACACTCGTGGCGGTGATCGCGTCGCCCTCCGTCCGGAGATGACTGCCGGTCTCTGTCGCGCCTATATCGAGCATGGGATGGGTATCCTTCCCAAGCCGATCAAGCTCTTTACCATGGGCCCCGTCTTTCGCTATGACCGTCCGCAAGAGGGTCGCTATCGCGAGCACTGGCAGGCCAACTTTGATATCTTTGGGGAAAATGATCCAATCATCGATGCCCAGACCATCCAGCTCGCCTATCGAGTCGTCGGTCAGCTCGGTCTCAAGAATATCGAATTCCAAGTAAACAGTATCGGGACGCCCGAGTCGCGGCGTGACTATGAGAAGGCCCTCGTCCGTTATCTCGAGGCCCAAAAGAGCAAGCTCTGCCAGAACTGTCGTGAACGACTCCTCTCAAACCCAATGCGCATCCTCGACTGCAAAGAGGACAAGTGTATCCAGCTCACGGCCCATGCTCCGCAGTCTATCGACTACCTCGATCAGGAATCGCGCGACCACTTCAAGCACCTCCTCGAGTATCTCGATGAGCTCGAGCTCCCGTACTCGATCAATACCCGTCTTGTCCGTGGTCTCGACTACTACACGAACACGGTCTTTGAAATCCGCTCGACCGACAAGGATGGCAAGAACTACTCACTCGGTGGCGGGGGCCGCTACAACCGGCTCATCGAAACGCTCGGTGGCGAACCGACACCAGTCATCGGTTTTGGTCTCGGACTCGACCGGATTGTGCTTGAGATGAAGCGCACCCAGGTCAAACCCTACCAGGAGCCGAAGCCCCGTGTCTTCCTCGCTCAGCTCGGTGACATGGCCAAGAAGAAGAGTCTCCGTCTGTTTTCGGCGCTTGAGAAAAATGGTATTCTCATTGCAGAGAGCTTTGGCCGAGGCAGTCTCAAGTCGCAGATGCGCGTCGCCAACCGACTCGGTGTCGAGGTGACGGTCATCATCGGCCAGAAGGAAGCGCTCGATGAGACCGCTATCGTCAAAGACATGGTCTCTGGGACTCAGGAAACGGTGACCCAAGAGAAGCTCGTCGATGCGGTAAAGAAGATACTCAAGACCAATGTCGCCCTCAATGTCTAACCCTGTCAGTCATGAGCGAGAAAAATGTTTTTGAGAAAATTCGTGACCGAGAAATACCGACGGAGTTTCTCTACGAGGATGACGACATCATGGCCTTTTATGATATCGCTCCGATTGCTCCTGTTCATGTCCTCATCGTTCCGAAGAAGCGCATCGTGAGTATTGCCGATATGGCGGATGGTGACGAGATGATCGTAGGACAGATGTTCCGGGTGGCCCGGGATGTGGCTCGAGACTTGAATATTTCTGAAAAAGGGTATAAACTGCTATTCCGGGTAGGGAGGGATGGTGGGCAAGAAGTGCCCCATCTCCACCTCCATCTCCTCGGCGGGGCTCGTTTAAGCGAAAATATCCACCCGGTGTAAAGATTGATCTTTCTTCCTCTGGGAAGAAAATGTTTGAAAGGAGGTCTTGTATATGATCCAAGTCAAAAGAAAAGAGCGAGAGACAGCCGAAAGCCTGATCCGTCGTTTTTCACGACGTGTCCAGCAGAGTGGTGTCTTGAAGCAGGTCCGGAAGCTCCGTTTCCGTGCTGAAGAGCCGAGCCGCGACAAGCGTCGTATCGGTGCGCTCTACAAAGTCAAGATTCGCAAAGAAATTACCCGACTCAAGAAGCTCGGTAAGTTCGACGACGAAGCACTCCGTGATATTAAAAAAAGAATTTAGTATCAGAGTATCAATGGCTTCATGGTGACATAGCTGTAGGGCAGGACTGTTCGTCTGACTACAGCTATGAGACAATACAGTCATTCATACATAATACTTTGGTTATGGCTCTCTACACGCAGATTGGTGACGATCTCAAGAACGCGATGAAGTCCGGTGATGCGTTTCGGCGCGACACCCTGAGACTTCTCCAGAGTGCTGTCAAAAACGTGGCCATCGATAAGCGTCAGGCCCCAAACGAACTCGCGGATGCCGATGTCCTCGAGGTGATTAAGAAGTTGGTGAAACAACGAAAAGACAGCATCGCTCAGTACGAGGCTGGCAATCGTGAGGATTTGGCAGCCAAAGAACGAGATGAGCTCGCGCTCCTCTCTACGTATCTGCCGGCAGCTATGCCAGAGGCTGAACTCCGGTCGCTCGTAGAGTCAGCGCTCGCAGAGGTCGGTATTTCGACCAAGGACAAGATGGGGCAAGCCATGGGCGCCGTTATGAAGAAGGTGGCCGGACGCGCCCCTGGGGATGACGTCAAGCGCGTGGTCGAGTCGCTCCTCACCTAGTTTCTATGCGTCTTCATCTGGAGTATGTTTCCGAAGTGGCCACGGTCCCAGCGTCATTGGATCAGGATTTTTTTGAACGCATTGCGACCGAGACGCTGAAGCGAGTACCACTCGACAGTCTGAAAGACAAGGAGAGTATCACCCTTTCCGCTGTCCTCGTCTCACCCGAGCGCATCCAAGAGCTCAATCGGACGTATCGCGGTAAAGACAAGGTGACGGACATTCTTTCGTTCGGAG
Organism: uncultured Bdellovibrionales bacterium; assembly: GCA_964500505.1. Lineage (GTDB taxonomy): Bacteria > Patescibacteriota > Minisyncoccia > Moranbacterales > UBA1568 > UBA1568. The sequence goes on from CAZCNN010000004.1 coordinate 49,622, forward strand.
ACTATGCTGATATCGAGTCACTTCGGCGTGATGGAGCGAAGGAGATATTTCTCGGCGAGCTCTTTTTCTGCTACGATTTCATTAGCCAGTCAGCAACAGAGGATGAAGTGAGCGCCACGCATGAGATGATCTACGTCTTTTCTCATGGCATCCTCCATCTCCTCGGCTATGATCACAGTGACGAGATGTTTGCCATCCAAGACAGCGTCACCGCCACTTTGGTCCAAAAATAGAGTCACTCAAATAAAAAGAAAATAGTATGAAGCGTTTTGCCCGTAGTGTCGCCCATGCTCTCAAAGGTCTCTTTTATACTTTTCGCAATGAGCGTAACTTTCAGGTCGAGCTCGCGGTGACCGGTGTCGTCCTCCTCCTTATGCTCTGGCTCCCGCTTACACCGACTGAGCGCATGATGCTCATCGTCGCTATCGTACTCGTCCTCGCGCTTGAGCTCGTGAATACGGCAGTGGAGCGTATCATGGATATCTTGAAACCGCGGGTCCATCCGTATGCTCGCGTGGTCAAGGATGTGATGGCAGGATCAGTGTTTGTCGTATCGCTGGGAGCCCTACTCCTTGGAGTGATCATTTTTCTCCCGTATTTTTTTTTCCGCTAGCATGACGACTCAGCGTCAGAAGGGGCCACGGCCTCTTTTCTTTTTTGCGAAACGCAGTTTTTTGGGGTATAATATGGCTCATGGAGCTCTACCTCTCATGTAGAGCTTGAACTTGTATTTTGGCTCATCAGATTTTTATGGCGAAAGGTCACTATTCCGTCGGTCTCGATATCGGGTCCGCGACCATCAGGGCAGTCATTGCCCAAGAAATGCCGGACGAGGAGCCACTCCGTGTCATCGGTATCGGAACGGCTCCATCAGAGGGTATTCGACGTGGGGCAGTGGTCAATGCTGAGGCCGTGGCCAAGTCCTGTAACGTCGCGCTCGAACAGGCCGAGCGAATGGCTGGGCACCCGGCGGAGAGCGTGGTGGCGAGTGTCTCGGGGACCGAGATCGCGTGCCAGACGGCGCTTGGGGTGATAGCGGTGGGACGTGCTGATGGCGAGGTGACCTATGACGATATGACGCGGGTCCTCGAAGAAGTGGAGGCTCGACTCACTATGCCCCTGAATCGTGAGATTATTCACGTCATTCCAAAAGACTATCGCCTGGACGATCAGAAGAATATCAAGGATCCGCTCGGGATGCGCGGGGTCCGGCTCGAGATGAATGCGCTTGTCGTGAGCGATAGTACGGCACACCTCAAAAACATCGGGCGGAGTCTCGAACAAGCTGGGACCAATGCGGATAGCTTTGTGGTGGAGCCCCTGGCCTCCGCTGAAGCGGTCCTCCATGAAAAGCAGAAGGAGCTCGGGACCGTCCTCATCAATATCGGTGGGAGTACCACGTCACTTGCGGTCTTTGAGGACGGCGATCTCCTCCACCTCGCGGTCCTCCCGGTGGGTGGGGCTCATGTGACGAACGACATTGCCATCGGACTCCGGACCTCGATCGAAGTGGCCGAGGCCGTCAAACTCCAGTATGGGACCGCTCTCCCTGATGAGGTCGGCAAGAAAGAAGAAATTGATCTCGGGGTCATCGACTCTCAAGAAGAAGGATTGGTCTCGCGTCATCATGTGGCTGAGATCATCGAAGCGCGCCTCGAAGAAATATTTACGTTTATCAATACCGAACTCAAAAACATTGGTCGTGAAGGACTCCTCCCCGGTGGGGCAGTACTCACCGGTGGTGGAGCGCTCCTCCCGGGTGTGGTGGATCTCGCCAAGCGTATCCTCCGACTCCCGGCGCAGATCGGATACCCCAAGCCTCTCGGTGGGATCCTTGATGAAGTGGACAATCCTCAGTTTGCGACCGTGATTGGTCTCCTTCTCTTGTCACAGCATACGGGTCATGACAAACGGACGTTTTCAACACACAAGCTCTTTGGATCGATGCCTGAGGGGATGCAGTCTGTTGTCGACAAGGTGAAGCATTGGTCACAGCGATTTCTCCCGTAGCAACCAAAACCAATATTAAAAAAAGTCTCAAAGAAAAGCCATTTTTCTGTTTTTTGGCTTATCTTGACACTCATTCTTCCGCTGTGATAGAGTGAATTTTCAGATAATTTCCGCTCAAATGGGGCACTTGTGCCGGAGCAGGCGAGAGCGCTATACTAAGAGAACCTAACGAATCATATTTCTAATCCACAGAGGTCTATGGCAGAGATTAAACCCGACATCGAGACATTTGCAAAAATCAAAGTGGTAGGTGTTGGTGGTTCTGGGAACAACGCTATCTCGAGGATGATTGATGCCAAGATCAAGGGTGTTGAGTTTGTGGCGATCAATACTGATGCTCAGGCGCTCCATCACTCCAAGGCTCAAGAAAAAGTCCACATCGGCAAGAACCTGACCAAGGGTCTCGGGGCTGGGATGAATCCAGAAATCGGTCGCCAGGCTGCCGAAGAAAACCGCGATGAAATCCAAGAGGTGCTCAAAGGTGCCGACATGGTGTTTGTTGCTTGTGGTCTCGGTGGTGGGACAGGATCTGGTGCTGCGCCTATTGTCGCTGAGACAGCCAAAGAGCTCGGAGCGCTCACCGTCGGTGTCGTGACCAAGCCGTTCGCGTTCGAAGGCTCACAGCGTCGCGCTATCGCCGAAGAAGCACTGGAGAATTTGAAGGATCGCGTCGATACGCTCATCACTATCCCAAACGACAAGCTCCTCTCGATCATCGATCGTCAGACTACCCTCGTGAACGCCTTCCGTATCGTGGATGATGTGCTCCGCCAGGGTGTCCAGGGTATCTCTGACCTCATCACCAAGCCGGGTATCGTGAACGTCGACTTTGCTGACGTCCGGGCCATCATGGAGGACAGCGGCAGCGCCCTCATGGGTATCGGTATCGCCTCGGGTGAGAACCGTGCCGTTGAGGCTGCCAAGGCTGCTATCAATAGTCCGCTCCTCGAGCTCTCGATCGATGGGGCCAAGGGCGTCCTCTTCAATATCTCGGGCTCAAGCGATCTCACCATGCTTGAAATCAATGAGGCTGCCAATATCATTACTGAAAACATCGATCCGAACGCCAAGGTTATCTTTGGTGCCGTCACTGACGATCAGATCCGTAAGGGTGAAATCCAGATCACTGTCGTTGCCACTGGTTTCGATATCCCTCGGACCAAGGAGATGCCGGGTCTCATCAATCGGGCGCCGAGCATCGCCAGTCGCCAGCGCTCTGCCCAAATGGCTGTGGTAGAAGAAGCCGAAGAGAAGGACGAAGAAGAAATCCTCGAAGAAGCGATCACGTTCCCATCCCGCAAGATCGAACAGCCTGTCATGATTATCGACGAAAAGATCCAGCCTCGTGGCATGGCTCCTCGGAGTGAATCCAAAGAACTGGTCGAGGAAGAAGACCTCGAAATCCCGGCCTTCATCCGCCGGAAGATGAAGAAATAGACTTGATATCAAAAAACACTCCGAAGGAGTGTTTTTCTTTTCTCCCTCGATTCTGCTATGCTGGAGGCATCCTGCCTACCGGCAGGTAGGTATTTTAGGTTCGACATTCTAAATTCTACATTCTGAGATAACATGCTCTGCCCCTTCTGTAACCATCCTGATACTCGTGTTGTTGATTCCCGTGAGACCCAAGAGGGCCGGGCGATTCGGCGTCGGCGTGAATGCGAGAAGTGTGATGCTCGGTTCAGTACCTACGAAGAAGTCGAGATATTTCGGTTGCTCGTGGTGAAGAAAGACGGCCACAAAGAAGAGTACGACAAAACCAAGATTGAAAAGGGCCTCCGTCGGGCCTTTGAGAAGCGACCACTAGCCGAAGAAAAGATCGAAAAGATTTTGGGCGAGATTGAGTATGCCCTCCATGAGAAGCAGGTCTCGGAGATACCGAGTCGCGATATCGGTGCCCTTATCATGGACAAGCTGAAAGAAGTGGACGAAGTCGCCTATATCCGTTTTGCTTCGGTCTACAAATCATTTGGCAGTGCCAAGAGTTTCCTCAAAGCACTCGAGAAGTTGAAATAACAGATTGTCGAAGTAACACTCCAGAGTATGGAGAAGGATCGGGTCTTCCTCTCTGTCGTCCTCGCCTGTATCGGTGGTATCGCCGTGGGCTCGTTTGTGACCCTGCCACTTCTCCCACTCTCCTTGCTTTCGGGGGCCATCGCTCTCGCTTTTTGGGTGGTCTATCCGGGGTGGCGGACGCTGTGCCTCACTTTGTGTCTCATGTGTTTCGTGTGGGGAGGAGAGGTGACGGCGGTCGAGCGTGAGCATTATGCGTCGCTCGTTTCTCCGGGTCTCGTCACAGGGACGGTACGGGTAGTCGGTAATCCCGAGGAGCGAGATACCTACCGACGTACGATACTTCGCTTTAGCGGCTGTGAAGCAGGTCAGTGTCCCAAGGAGCGAGTCCTCTGGCAGGCGCCCCTCGGTCTCACAGTGTCACCGGGGGCACAGTTTCGGTTTTCTTGCGAGCTCGCCGTCCCAGAGAACTTCACCTCGGAGTTTGACTATCGTATGTTTCTCGCGAAGGAGAGGATAGGGAGTACCTGCCTCCGCGGTGGAGTAGCAGAGCGTCTCATGGTGGATACGCGTGAGCGCCTCACTACGTTCCTCTATCTCCCCAAGCACGCTCTCGAGCAAGCACTCTCGCAGGCACTGGTCGAGCCTGAGGCTGGACTGGCCAAGGGTCTCCTCCTCGGTGGCGACCACTATCTGCCGGAGGCACTGAAGGATGCCTTTACCGCAGTCGGGCTCTCACACATGATTGCCGTCTCAGGATACAACATCACCATCATTGCAGGACTCCTCCTCTACTGTGGGCTGTTTTTTGGGCTGTGGCGACGTCAGGCGATCTGGTCGGTGCTCATCGGCATTGTGTTTTTCATTGTCATGATTGGTCTCCCGGCCTCCGCGGTTCGAGCGGGGGCGATGGCGAGTGTCGTCTTTGTGGCGCTCCAGCTTGGACGGCTGGCTCAACCAGTCAATGCGCTCCTCTTGGCTGGGGCAGTGATGCTCTTCATGAATCCACTCCTCTTTCGCTACGATCTCGGCTTTCAGCTCTCGTTTCTCGCTACCCTCGGAATCCTTTGGATTGCACCGTATCAAGAGCACCTCTTGCCTCAGCAGCCCGTGCTCCGCCAATTGAGTGAAGTACTCATCGTGACGCTCGTGGTCGAAGTGTTTGTGCTCCCTATCATCCTCTTCTCTTTTCATGTTTTCTCGCCGGTTATCATCATCGGTAATTTCTTGGTGTGGCTGGTACCCATTGCAATGGCTCTGTCGTTTCTCTCGGGCATACTTTTTCTCATCATGCCAGGGGCTCATCTCGTCGCAAGTCCCTTGGCCTACCTCGTCCTCACCACTATCACGAGGAGTGTCGAGTGGTTGGGGAGTCTCGAGGCTCTCATCCGAGTCGAGCACTTTGGTCCCTGGCACCTCACCCTGTGGTATGTCATACTCGCGATAGCTATCCTCTTCATATCAAGGCACTTCCCTCGAATTTCCTATGCGTACCGGGTATAAACTCCTCCTTTTGTCGCTTGCTGTCATCGCTCTCATGGGCGGGCTCCTCCTGTGGCACCTGTCGCTCCTCTCGAAGCAGGCCGAGGTAGTGTTCCTCGATGTGGGTCAGGGCGATGCTATCCTCATCATCGACGGCAGTCACCAGATACTCATCGATGGTGGACGTTCTGGGCGAGAGCTCCTCGCACGTATCGGGCGTCATGTCCCGTTCTGGGATCGGCAGATTGAGCTTGTCATCGCGACTCATCCGGATGCGGACCATATTGGTGGCCTCCCAGCTCTCCTCCGTACCTATCGGGTGCTCCAGGTCATGACGACGGGGGCGGAGAGTGAGACTGAGACGTCGCGCTTGTTTCAAGAGGCCATCCGCCAGCGGACCGGTGGGCCACCGCTCCAGGTTTTTCGGGGGACCGAGATACAACTGCCGAGTGGTGGCGTACTCCGTATCGAGTACCCGTTGGCACCTATTGATGGAGTGGTCCCAGATGGCGACACCAACGAGGGGAGTATTGTCGCCCGCCTCACGTATGGCGAGACGAGTTTTCTCTTCACAGGCGATCTCCCACGAGAGGAGATGGTCCTTGTAGATGAGGCACCAGTCACCGTCCTCAAAGTGGCGCACCACGGCTCCAAGCATTCATCGAGCGCTACCTTTCTCAACCAAATTCGACCCAAAGAGGCAGTAGTCTCGGTAGGGGAGAATAGCTATGGTCATCCAGACCCCGGCGTGCTCGGACGGCTCGAGGCACTTGGCGCCATCATCCGCCGGACCGACCAGGTTGGTGATGTCGTCTATCACTGTACCGACCTGAAACAATGCGCCTATGTTCCATAGGCTTGAGAGTTGCCAAAGGGGAGAAAGCCCGCTATACTACTTTCCGACGTAGAAAAAGGTCACCGAGTTGCCAAGAATGACGCTCCGTGTCATAATTATCTGGGTAACTCTCTCACATCTCATGTCTCTAGAAAATGTTCAGATTTCGTGATGAAAATCATGAAAAGTGAGGAGGGCTATCATGATAACCTGACGAGCTTTGAGAGGTTTTCAGCCGAAATCTGGACGTTTTATGAGACAAGTATTTGCTTCTTATACAGGGAAGCGGTGAGATGTGAGAGAGTTACTTGTATAAGTTTTTAGATTCAAAACGTGTATGGCTACACATCCGAAAAAGGAGCGTACCCTCATCATCGTGAAGCCCGATGGCATCCAGCGTTCACTCATGGGCGAGATCCTCATGCGTATCGAACGCACGGGACTCAAGTTTGTGGCGGTCAAGTTTCTCCTCCCAGAAGCAGACCAGTGCTGGACTCACTACAATAAGGATGACGAGTGGTTCCTGAAGAAGGGGACGCGTATCGTCGATGACCGGACTGCTCAGAATCTGCCGATTGAAAAGGAGGCCTCTGAATACGGCAAGGACATTATTCAGTCAAACGTTGATTTCTTTACCTCCGGCCCAGTCCTCGCAGCCGTGATCGAAGGCAACCAGTCAGTGGCTATCGTGAAGAAGTTGGTCGGTGGGACCGAGCCGACGACCTCTGATGTGGGAACGATTCGTGGCGATATGACGGTTGACTCCTATGCGCTCTCGAGCATCGACAATCGTGCCGTTCGTAACCTCATCCACTGTTCAGATAGTCCGGAAGAGGCCGAGCGCGAGATCCCTATCTGGTTCAAGCCAACTGACATCATTAGCTATCGTCTCGTTCAAGAGCAGGTGCTCTACGATGTGAACCTCGATGGTATATTGGAGTAATCTTCCAATCTATCTACAAAAAAGACTCCCAAGAGGGGGTCTTTTTTGTTTTGTATGTACTGTTTGGAGCTCAAAATAAGGATTATTTTGACTATTGACAAAGTGGTCAATCAAGCGTATAATGCCGTCTATCAGTGCGCCACAAGCCATTGGTACAACTTCGAGGGACGTCAGACCGACGCACCTCCCAGGCTCCCTGCGTGTTTGCAGGGTTTCGAGTTCCTTATTTCGAGGGGCGCCTATGCCCAATTCAAAAAAAGAATGGGACTGCAAAGTCCACAATCCAGCATGCATCCTGACACAAGAAGGAGGAATGGCTTGCCAGAACTCCATCCGTGCAGGAAACTGCTCGAGGCCGATACCGCGCGACGGCATCTCGTCCCTGTATCGCGTCTACGTTTTTCGGCAGAAAGCCAGCGCCAATGTCGAGCCTGCGCTCGCCAATGGCACCAACATCTGAGGAGACGAACATGCCCGACGCCCCCACCGAGAGCAATCTCAGCGAAGGTGAGCTATCACCTGAGCTCACTCCAGAACAACGAGAACGCTTGCATCGCGTTCGGGAACGGATTGAAGGGTCTGATGACATCAATCCGAATCTGGCTGATACACGTGAACGCGCCGCCGAGCATGGCTTCGTCTGGAAGCGAACGCCGTTCGGCAGCTAGCCGGTAACGCCGGCACCAACACGAGGCATCCAACGCGGTGCCTCTTTTCATTTGTCTAAAATTTTGTTACGCTCCTTATGTTCCAAGCAATCAAGAGCGGGCTGTAGCCCGCCAGAGGTTTACCTGCCATAGGCATGGCGGGTAAATATATCGGGCTGTAGTATATCGGCAGTACGCATGCATGGGGTGCATGTAGGCCGGGTTCGATTCCCGGCAGCCCGACTACGTAGACAAAGGCTGGGGGATAAAAAGCAATCTGCTTTGCTTTTTATGGGCAACCCAAAGAACCGTCCTGGTTCCTTGGATAGGTTGCCCGGGAACTTGAGTTCGAGTTCCCCGACCACTTCTCGCTGTAGCGAGAAGTGAGATGGGCAGGCCCGCCAGAGGCGGACAGGGATTCTGCTTACCCCGACAATGACGATGAAAAATTCCCCGGAGCATGAGGCCTAGGTTCCCCACTTGCAACGCTTATGCGTAGCATTGCGGTCAGGGATTTTTACCCATCAGGCAGTAGCCTATCACTTCGAGGGCTCGGCCGAAGACGTTGGGCCCGTGGCATTTGTCCGGGGTGACCGCGTGGTGTTTCACTCGAGTGTCCCACAGGGCATCGTCACCCAGTTCGGCGTCGATGAGGAGCCACTCATTGTCCTCGAATACGTCGAGTCGGCTGCGACTACCCTTGTGTGTCGCGACC